>NZ_JBFBAM010000002.1:0-303867 GCF_040682195.1 Kutzneria sp. NPDC051319
GCGCGTTCCGCGCGGGGCTCGGCCCCCGGGTAGCCGGTGCTGTGCCTATGCCGCGCGTTCCGCGCGGGGCTCGGCCCCCGGGTAGCCGGTGCCTCGCCCTTGCCGGATTTCGCCCGCCGCGCCGGCTTGGGCGGGTGGGCGCGTTGGGTGGCGGCGGTCGAAATCCGGCAACCGGGCGAAGCACCGGCGGGGCCTCGCACTCTCTGCGTTACCCGCCTGGTCCGGTTTCCCTCATAGACGGTCGACGCCTCGGATCGTCGGCACCTTGGGCACCACGGGGTTCAACCTCGGCGCGATCATCCCACCTGGCCGTACCCCTACGCCTTCTTGATCAGCACCGGCTTGGCCGTTCTAGCCGCGATGATCAGACCGCGCGAATCCAACCCAGGGCTGACCCTCCAACCCCGGAGAGCGCTCGGCCCCGCCCCTGCCTCGCCCGGTTGCTGGATTTTTCGAGGTCCGCCACCCAACTCGCCCCACCACCATGCCGATGCGGGGCTCGAAAAATCCAGCAAGGGCGAGGCAGGGGCTTAAAAGGGGCCGAGCCGCGACGCCGAAGGCGGCGCCAATGTCACAGTCTCAGACACTCCGGAACTTGGTGATGGACTCGCGGGGGTCGCCGGACTTGACCAGGGCCTCGCCGACCAGCACTACGTCGGCGCCCTGGTGGCGGTAGGCGGCGACGTCGTCGGGGCCGGCGACGCCGGATTCGGCTACGCGGACGGCGCCGGCGGGGATCAGGGGGGAGAGCTTGGCGAAGACGGAGTTGTCGACCTGGAGGGTGGTCAGGTCACGGGCGTTGACGCCGATGACCGAGGCGCCGATCTCGGCGGCGCGGGCGATCTCGGTCTCGTTGTGGGTCTCGACCAGCGGGGTGAGGCCGAGTTCGCGGGCCAGGCCGTAGAGGTCGCCGAGCAGGGCGCCGTCGAGGGAGACGACCATCAGCAGGGCGAGGTCGGCGCCGTGCGCCCGGGCTTCCCACAGCTGGTACTCGGTGACGATGAAGTCCTTGCGCAGCACGGGAACCGACACCTCGGCCCGGACGGCGTCGAGGTCGGCCAGGGAGCCGCCGAAGCGGCGCTGCTCGGTGAGCACGCTGATCGCGGCGGCGCCGCCGGCGGCGTACTCGGCGGCCAGCTTGGCGGGGTCGGGGATGTCGGCCAGCGCGCCCTTGCTGGGGCTGCGGCGCTTGACCTCGGCGATGATCGACACGCCGTCGGCGCGGAAGCCGGGCAGCGGGTCGAGGGCCGGCGGGGCGTCTGCGACTCGGGCCTTCAGCTCGGCCAGGGGCAGCTCGCGCTGCCGCTGAGCCAGGTCCTCCAGCACGCCGTCCACGATTCCGTCCAGCACCGTCGTCATGCGCCGAGCCTATCGGTTGACTCTCACGCAGGCTCGTAAGTAAACTAAACGTACAGTTTAGTTTAGGAGGCGGCGTGAGGACCTGGTTCGTCACCGGGGCGTCCCGGGGCTTCGGCTTCGAGATCGCCCGGCAGGCCCTGGAGCAGGGCGACAACGTGGTGGCGACGGCGCGACGGCCCGAGGAGATCGCGGCCGCGCTGACGTCCGACCGGCTGCTCGCGCTGCCGCTGGACGTGACCGATGAGGCAGCGGCACAGCGTGTGGTCGACGCGGCCGTCGACCGGTTCGGCGGCATCGACGTGCTGGTCAACAACGCCGGCCGCGGGCTGCTCGGCGCGGTCGAGGAGGCATCCGACGCCGAGGTGCGGGCCGTGTACGACACCAACGTGTTCGGGCTGCTGGCTGTGACCCGCGCGGTGCTGCCGGTGCTGCGCCGGCAGCGCGCCGGTCGGGTGATCAACATCAGCTCGATCGGCGGCTTCGCCAGCAGTCAGGGCTGGGGCATCTACAACTCGACCAAGTTCGCGGTCGAAGGGCTGAGCGAGGCGCTGCGCATCGAGCTGGCGCCGCTGGGCATCGACGTGACCATCGTCGAACCCGGCATGTTCCGCACAGACTTTCTCGACGACAGCTCGCTGCACACCGCGGGCGCGGTCATCGAGGACTACGCGGACACCGCCGGGCAGACCCGTGGCCGCCCGGCCGAGTTCAACCAACGGCAGCAGGGTGATCCGGCCAAGGCGGCGGCTGCGATCATCACCGTCGCGACCGCCGAGAAGCCGCCGCTGCGCGTGCAGCTCGGGGCCGACAGCGTCGCCCGCGTCGAGGCGAAGCTGGCGCAGGTCGCCGACGAACTCGCGCAGTGGCGTGACCTGGCCGTTTCCACCGCATACGAGGAGCAGTGATGACGTTTCTGATCGGCGGCGACCTGGCGGTGGACCGCCTCGGCTACGGCGCGATGCAGCTCACCGGCCCCGGCGTCTGGGGCGAGCCGGCGGATCCCGACGAGGCGCGGCGGGTGCTGCGGCGGGCGGTCGAGCTCGGCGTGACCCTGATCGACACCGCCGACTCGTACGGGCCGTACGTGGCCGACCGGCTCATCCGCGAGGCGCTGCACCCGTATCCGTCGAATCTGGTGATCGCCACCAAGGTCGGCTTCACCCGCGGCGGCCCCGGGATGTGGACGGTCGTGGGGCGGCCGGAGTACCTGCGGCAGCAGACGGAGCTGAACCTGCGCAACCTCGGCGTCGAGCGCATCGACCTGTTGCAGCTGCACCGGATCGACTCGACCGTGCCGCTGGCCGACCAGGTCGGCGAGCTGGTCGCGTTGCAGCAGGAGGGAAAGGTCCGGCACATCGGGCTGTCCGAGGTGAGTGTTGCTCAGCTCGCGCAGGCGCGGGAGATCACTCCCATTGCAACGGTGCAGAACTCGTACAACCTGGTGCACCGGGCCAGCGAGGACGTGCTGGAGTACGCGGAGGCCAACGGAATCGGCTTCATTCCGTACTTCCCGCTGGCCACCGGCGATCTCGCCGGGCCGGGCAGCCCGCTTTCCGAGGCGGCCGAGGCGCACGGCGCCACGCCTTCGCAGCTCGCGCTGGCCTGGCTGCTGCGGCGGTCGCCGGTGATGCTGCCGATTCCCGGCACGTCCAAGGTGGCGCACCTGGAGGAGAACATGGCCGCCGGCCGGATCTCCTTGACGGACGAGGAGTTCGCGGCGGTTGCCGCGTGAATCCGCGTAGTGTCCGCGCGCACAACGACGTGCTCGCGGCCACTATCGCACTGTTGGACGAGGGCGGGCTGCCGGCGGCCACCGTGGACGCCATCAGCTCTCGTTCGGGCGTGTCCAAGGCGACGATCTACAAGCACTGGCCCAACCGCACCGCCGTCGCCGCCGAGGCCTTCGGCCGCCGGATGGCCGACGCGATTCCCTTGCCCGACACCGGAAACGCCCGTGACGACCTGTCCGAGCAGGTCCGCCGCGTCAGCGCCTTCTACGCCGGGCGTCACGGACTGGTGTTCGCCCAGCTGCTCGCCGCCACTGTCGCCGACCCCGAGGCCGCCCCGTTCTTCCGGGAGTTCTTCCTCGACGGCCGGCGGCAGGCCGTGGCTGTGCTGTGGGACCGGGCGGTGTCACGGGGCGAGGTCAAGGCCTCGGTGTCCGTCGACACGGCCATCGACCTCCTCTTCGGCCCCTTGATCTTCCGCCTCCTCAGCGGCCACGCCCCCCTGTCCCCACCCGACGCCGACGCCCTGGCCTCCGCCGCCCTCACCGGCCTGCTGGCCTGACCCCCCGCGAGTCCCGCTCAGCGTCACACCGAAATACGGTTTCCGGCAGTTCACAGGGCCGCGTGCGCGATGCGGGCCAGGGTCTGCTCGGCCCGGTCCCAGGTCCAGCCGTTGTCCACGACCAGCGTGCGCCAGCTGTTGGGCCCGAACCACAGCCACAGCAGCCCCGCCGTCTCTTCTTCCGGCGTCTGCGGCTTCTCCGTCAGGGTGTGCAGGTGCCGGGCCGTGGCGTTGAGCGCCTCTCGGTAGGCGTTCATCGCCCGGTCCCAGAGCTGTTCCGCCGCGTCGTGGGCCGGCAGCGCCTTGCGGATGGCTTCGTGGATGGTGAACTGGCCCTCGTTGCCCGCCCGCGTGCCCCTGGCCAGCGCCGCGAGGACCGCCTTCGGTGCGTCCAGTGCCACGATGTCCCGCATTGCCTGCTCATACCCCGACGCCGCGACCCCTTCGTCCACGATCTTGTCGAGGATGTCCGCCTTGCTCCCCACGCTGGCGAAGATCGTTTTTGACGACACTCCGGCCGCCGCGGCGATGTCCGCCACGGTCACCCGCCCGTAGCCCCGCTCCGCGAACAGCTGCGTCGCCTCCACGAGGATCAGCTCCCGCGTCCTCGCCGCCGCCTGCTCCCGCAGCGGCGACACGTAGTTCCGCTTCTCCGGCACAGAGTCCCCCCATGACTTCACTTTTGGCCTATTCGATAGGTCGAGTGTAACCTCAAATCATTCGATGGGGGTGAAGGGGTGCGTGAACCATGGATATCGACTTGGCGCTGGGGGTCTTCCGGATCCTGGAGACGGGCGACGCGGGGCTGGCCGCCGAGGTGATCGGGGGCGACTTCCGGAACCGGGAGGCGGACGTGGCGCCGGCGGCCTGCTCGATCCCGGGGCCGGCGGGGGTGCTGGCCTCCAGCGCGTGGATGCGGTCGGCGTTCAGCGAGCTGCGCTTCCCGGTGCTGGGCACGGCGGTCAACGACGACCAGGTCTGGGTCCGGCTGCGCATGCAGGGCCGCCACACCGGCGCGTTCGTCCGCTACCGCGAAGGCAAGCTCGACCAGATCGTCCCGCCGACCGGCCAGGAGATCGATTTCGAGCAGATCCACGTGCTCGATGTCCGTGACGGCAAGGTGATCCGGCACGAGGCGGTCCGTGACGACATCATGATGCTGGGCCAGCTCGGTGTTTTCCCGCCCTCGCCGGCGGTAGGCCTGCGCATGGTGGGCTGGAAGCTGACCGGCCGCGCGAACCGCGAGGCTGCCGCCACGGCCCAGAAGGCGGCCGACGCCGCCGCGCAGCTGTCGACCGCCCGCGCCTGAAGCCTCAGCGGCAGAAGCGCAGTGCCGTGGCGGTGAGGGTCGCGGCGCAGCGGATGGTGTCGGAGATGCTGACCCACTCGACGGCGGCGTGGGCGCCGTCGCCGGATGGTCCGAACAGGACGGTGGGGATGCCGGCGGCGGAGATGAAGGCGGAATCGGCCCAGTAGCTGACGCCGGTGATCTCGGCCCCGCTGACCTCGGCCAGGACGGAGACGACCGCGCTGTCGTCGGCGGTCTCGAAGGGCTCGCGGGACATGGTGGTGCGGGACTTCGCGGTCAGGGAGGGATCGGAGGCCTGGCAGGAGGCCAACAGCTCGGTGACGTCACGCTCGACGTCGGCCACGGTCTCGCCGGGGAGGGTGCGGCGCTCGATGGTGAGCACGCAACGGTCGGGCACGGTGGATTCCTCGCGGCCGCCGGAGATCAGGGAGGCGTGCAGGGTGCCGGGGCCGAGTCGGGGGTGCTCACGGCCGCGGAGGGCGGCGTTCAAACGGTCGAGGGCGACGAGCACGGGGCCGGTGCGCATGATGGCGTCGACGCTGAGGTGGGGGCGTGAGCCATGGGCGGCCTGGCCGACGACCTCGATCTCGGTCCAGACGAAACCCTTGTGCGCCACGGCGACGGTGGACTCGGTGGGCTCGCACACGATGGCGGCGTCGGCGCTGAGCACGGTCAGCACCTCCTGCACGCCGAGGCTGGCGTACTCCTCGTCGGCGACGCAGGCGACGGCGACCTCGCCGGCCAGGGAGTCCATATTGGCGTCACGGCAGGCGATGAGCGCGGTGGCGAGACCGGCCTTCATGTCGTACGCGCCACGGCCGTAGAGGCGATCGCCGTCCACATAGGACGTCAAAGAGTCGCCGAAACCAACAGTGTCCAGGTGCCCGCAGAGCATGAGCCGCCGGCCGGGGCCGCCACGTGTGGTGCGGACGATCACGCTGGGGCGGCCCGGAGTTGCCTCCAGCACCTCGACCGCCAGACCCGCCTCCCGCGCCCAGGAGGCGACGAAGTCGGCGATCTCCCGCTCGCCGGCGGCGCCGGGAACCAGGGACGGGTTGACGGAATCGATGTCCACCAAGCGCTTCAGCAGCTCGTCGACGGTCATTCGTGACGTCCTTCCGTGCTGATCAACACGATGGTCCCGTCGGACGGGATGTCCAGGACGGGCCGGGCGGCGCGGACGCCGGCCAAGGTGGCGGCGCCGCAGGGGCCGGCGTTGACGCCGAGGGCCTTGAGGTCGGTGACGGCCTGCGCGGCGTCTTCGTCCGGCACCGCGACGGCGGAATCGAGACCGGCAAGCAGATCGGGAAACGCTGTGCTGGAGGCGGTTCCGCAGTTCAGCCCGGCCATCACGGTGGCGGAGGTGCCGATGGAGACGAGCCGGCCGGCGTCCAAACTGGACAGAACACAGGGCGCGTGAGTCGGTTCGACACCGAGCAGCGAGACGGCTCCGGGCGTGCTCCGATAGTGCCGGACCGCCGCCTGGGCCAGGGATCCGACGCCCATGGGCACCACGACGAGCGAGGGGGAGACGTCGATCTCCCGGAACAGCGTGGAATACCCGTCGACGATGGCGGCCGGAATCTCCTCGTAGCCGTCCCAAGCCGTGTCCTGCACCAGGATTCCGTCGGCGGCCGAAGCGAGCCGGCAGGCCTCGTCGTACGAGCCGTCGACGCGCACGACCTGGGCGCCCTCGCCGGCGATCGCGTCGACGGCGGGCTGCCCGGCGGCCGCCGGCACGAACACCGTGGCGGAAATCCCCAGCAGGCCGGCGAAATGCGCCACCGCACGGCCGTGATTGCCGTCGGTCGCGGTCGTCAGCCGGATCCCCCGGCCAGAAACGTGAGCCCGCAGCCCGTCCAGGGTCTGCGGGCCGTCGGGGTCGACCAGGGCCTGCCGGATGCCCCAGGACGCGCCGAGCACCTTGAACGCCGGCAGCCCGAGCCGCGACGACTCGTCCTTCACCAGCACCCGGCCGACGCCCAGCTCCGCGGCCAGCTTCGGCACGTCGACCAGCGGCGTCGGCTGGTAGCCCGGCAGGCCGCGGTGGAAGGCCTGGGGGCCGGTCGGCGGGGCCGGGCAGCGCCAGAACCGGGCTTCCGGGCGTCGGTAGACGGTCATGTCCCCAGTCTGCGGCCCGTGACCGTGAAGGAAAAGCGATCTTTCGTGGCCTATACAGTCCACTTTCTCTTACTATTGTCCGCATGCTCGACCTGCACCGGCTGCGCCTGCTCAAGGAGCTGCACACCCGCGGAACCCTCGCCGCCGTGGCCGCTGCCCTGGGCTACAGCAGCTCGGCGGTGTCACAGCAGCTTTCCCTGCTGGAGAAGGAAGCCGGCGCCCCGTTGCTCGAACGCGTCGGCCGCGGCGTCCGGCTCACCCCACAGGCGCTGATCCTGGTCCGGCACGCCGAGGCGGTCCTCAACCGCCTGGAGCAGGCCGAGGCCGAGATCGAGGCCTCGCTGACCGCGCCGACCGGTGTCATCCGCATCGCCGCCTTCCAGACGGCGATGCTCACACTGATGCCACCACTGCTGGATCTGCTGGCACGAGACGCACCCAAGCTGCGACTTGATGCCGTCCAAAAGGAGCCCGAACGGGCCCTGTCCCTGCTCACCGCCGGGGCCTGCGACCTGGTGCTGGCCGAGGAGTACCCCGGCTACCCCCTGCTGCTGCGGCCTGGCCTCGACCGTGTGGACGTCGGCCCCGACCCGATGCGCCTGGCCCTGCCGCCCGCCCTGGCCGGCCGTTCCCTGAGCCAACTGTCCGACCAGCGCTGGATCCTCGAACCGGCCGACACCGAAAGCGGCCGCTGGGCCCGGGTGCTGTGCCGCGCGGCCGGCTTCGAACCCGACGTCGCCTTCGACTCCACCGACATCGTCACCCACATCCGGCTGGTGGAAACCGGCCACGCCGTGGCGATCCTGCCCGATCTGGTCTGGCCGCACACGCCGCCCGAGGCGCCGGAGCTCGGCCACCGCCACATCTACACGTGCGCCCGCGAAGGCGCGCACCAGCGCCCCGGCGTGGTGGCGGTCCGGGCGGCGCTGAAGGCCGTCTACTCGAAGCGGGTGGGGTCGCCCGCGCCGTAGCGGACGATCTCCGGGGTGCCGTCGGAGAAGTCGATGACCGTGGTCGGCTCGGTGCCGCAGTCGCCGGAGTCGATCACGGCGTCGAGCACGTGGTCGAGCAGCTCCTTGATCTCCCAGCCCTGGGTCATGGGCTCCTCCTGGTCGGGCAGCAGCAGCGTGCTGGAGACCAGCGGCTCGCCCAGCTCGGCCAGCAGCGTCTGGGTGACGACGTGCTCGGGGATGCGCACGCCGACGGTCTTCTTCTTGGGGTGCATGAGCCGCCGCGGCACCTCCTTGGTGGCCGGCAGGATGAACGTGTAGCTGCCGGGGGTGCTCGCCTTGATCGCCCGGAACACCGCGTTGTCCACGATCACGAGCTGCCCGAGCTGGGCGAAGTCGCGGCAGACGAGCGTGAAGTGGTGCCGGTCGTCGAGGTGGCGGATCGAGCGGATCCGGTCGAGGCCCTCGCGGTTGCCGAGCTGGCAGCCCAGCGCGAAGCACGAGTCCGTGGGGTAGGCGATCAGCCCGTCCTCGTGCAGGATGTCGATCACCTGGCCGATGGACCGCTTCTGCGGGTTCGCCGGATGCACGTCGAAGTACCTGGCCATGCCCTTGATCCTAGGTGCGCCCCGGCCGGTCCCGCTCAGCGGACCACACCAGACGCAGCGCGAGCACGTCCGTCCCGACGGGACTGTCCCGCGTGACCAGGCCTTCGACCGTCCAGGGGCCGGGAATCCGGGCGAGCAGGGCCCGAAGCGCGACCACGGCCTGGCGGCGGGCCAGGTGAGCGCCGAGGCAGAAGTGGATGCCGTGGCCGAAGGACAGGTGTGGGTTGGGGGATCGCCGCACGTCGAAGGCGTTCGGCCGGTCGAAGACGGCGGGATCGCGGTTGGCGGCGGCCAGGGAGACGATGATCCGTTGCCCGGCGGCGAAGGCCTCGCCGCCGAGGGTGCCGGCGCGCGTGGCGAAGCGGTCGGTGCCGCCGGCGGGCGGCCGCAGGCGGAGCACTTCCTCGATCGCCGACGGCACGAGATCGGGGTCGGCCCGCAGCGTCGGGACGTGGTCGGCCACGCTCAGCACCGTGTTGACCAGCAGCGTCTTCGTCGTCTCATGGCCGTTGATCAGCAGCAACGAGGCGAGGTTGACGATCTCGTCGGCGGTGAGACCGCTTTGCCTGAGCTCGGCGACGATGCCACCAGCGGACGCCGGAACCGTGCGCAGGTAGTCGCGAAGCTCCGAGGCCGCCGACTCGAAGGCCGGCCGGGCCTCGGGTTGGCCGAAGAACGTGGTGATCGCGTCGGTCCAGCGCACGAAATCCGCCTCACGGTCGGCGGGCACGCCGAGGAGGGCGGCCAGCGTGGCGATCGGCAGCGGATGGGCGAACCCGGTGATGAAGTCGGACGCCGGCGTCAGCTCGTCGAGCAGGCGGGCGGCGCGGGCTTCGATGGACGGGGTCAGGGCGTCCACAGTGCGTGGCGTGAAGGCGCGGCTGACCAGTCGTCGCAACTCGTGATGGCGCGGCGGGTCCATGGCCGACATGCTGTGCAGCACGGGATTGTCGCGGTGCGGGACTTCGCTTGCGCTGTAACGGATCTCGTCGGACGAGAACACGTCGTGCGTGGTGAGCACCTCATCCACGAGGGCATGGCTGCCTACGTTCATGTCGCGAAGTCTGGCGCGGTTCAGGCCGGCGAGGATTGGAGAAAACGGCCGTGCAGCGCCTTGGGTGACTGGCCCGTTGCGGCACGGAACTCGGCGATCAGATGCGGCTGGTCGTAGAAACCGCACTGTTGCGCGATATCCGCCCACGACGGCCGTTCCGCCAACCGGGCCAGCCGAAGGGCGGCGTGCAGCCGGACGACTCGCCCGTAAGCCTTGGGGCGCAAGCCGACGGCGAGGGAGAAGCGCCGCCGCAGCTGCCGTTCCGACAGGCCGACCGCCGCGGCGAGGTCGCTGACCCGCGCTGCCGGATCGCCCTGGAGCGCACGCACCGCTTGCTGCATGGCAAAATCGTTGTCACGGAGGGAAAAACCGTCCAGAAACTTCACCGCCGACGCCATCCGCGACCGGAGAGATCCCGGCTCGACCCGGCCGAAAGGCATGCCGCCCAAGGGAACCTCGTCGGCGGCGACGCCGAGCGACAGGCAGGCGCCCGGCCGCAGGCGCAGACCGAACAGGCCGCCCGGCGGCAGCGGACCCGTCCGCACACACACCTCGGGGCCGGCCAGCCACAGCGTGCCGTCGGCGAATACCAGCAGGTCGACGGCTGGATAGGGCAGCGGGAGGACCGCCGAGTCGATCCAGCGTCCCTCGATCAGAGCCGACACGGCAGTCAGCCTAGGGCGGCCAGGGCCTGCCGGGCCAGCCAGTTTTCGGCGTCGTCCCAGGTCCAGCCGTTGTCACGGACCAGCGAGCGCCACGAGTGCAGGCCGAAATAGAACCACAGCACCGCCGTGGTGCGCTCGGCGTCCTCGACCAATCCCTTGTCCCGCAGGTGTTCTGCGATCTGTCCCAGCGTCTCCCGGTACTGGCCGGTGGCGAAGGCCCAGAGCTGGGCGGCGTTCTCGTGCACCGGCATCGCGCCGAAGATGATGTCCACGGCCTGTTCCTGCGACTCGTTGCCCAGCCGGGTGCCGTGGGCCAGCAGGGTCAACGCCGTCGGCAGGTCCTCGGTGAGCCGGATCTCGGCCAGGTTCGCGTCGCCGCCGGAATTGCGGATCGCCTCGGCCAGCACCTCGTCGAGGATGTCGGACTTGCTGCCGGCGCTGGAGTACACCGTCTGCTGTGCGACGCCGGCCGCCCGGGCGATGTCCGACACCGTGACGCGGGCGTATCCGTTGGTGGCGAACAACTCCGCCGCCGCGCGCACGATGTCCCGCCGGGTCTCGGCGGCCTCCTGCGCGCGGCGGGGGGAGTGGTAGGGACGGCCACCGGTCACTTGACGGCCGACCTCAGCTCCGCGGCGATCTCGGCGGGCGTGGGCATGGCGGCGATCTCCTTGGCGATCGAGGCGGCGGCCTCGCGGTAGCGGAACTCGTCCAACACTGTACGCACCGCGTCCGCCACCGCCGACGGCGTCGCCTCGTCCGGCTGCAGCGCGATGCCGGCCCCGGCCGCCGCGACCTGCGCCGCGTTCATGAAGTTGTCGGCCCCGGCCGGCACGACGACCATGGGGACGCCACGGGACATCGAGCCCAGCATCGTGCCGGCGCCGCCGTGGGTGAGCACCAGTTCGACGCCCTCCAGCAGGGAGTCCAGCGCGGTGAACGGGACGAAGGTCACGCGGCTCGGGTCGACGTCGTACTGCGACGCATCCGTGGCCAGGCCCAGCGTCGCCACAATGTCGACGTCCATCGTCGACAGTTCCCGGAGCAGCGGGGCCAGCGTTTCCGGCTTGTTGTACCAGGTTCCGAAGGTCACCAGCACGCGCGGCCGCGGCGAGGTGTTCGGCGGCGTCGCCGTGCTGCCGCCGCGGTGCGCCTCCGGCCGCAGCGCCCGCCATCCCTCCGGGTGTTGCCAGCCTTCCGACTGCAACGCGGGCGGGCAGGTGTCGAGGAACCAGGTGTCCGCCGGCATCGGGAGCTCCCGCGCCGCGTGGGCGGCCCGGGCCCGGTCGTCGAGGAAGTCCAGGAGCATCGGCGGCGCCGCCGGGCCCAACGCCAGCGTGGCCATCGGCACGCCGCGGTCGGCCGCCACCAGCGGGCCGAGGTAGTCGAACCGCTCGCGGAGCACCAGATCCGGCCGGAACGCCGCCCCCGCCGCCAGCGCCTCGTCGCCGCCCATGTCGACGCGGACGTCGACGAAGAACGCCCCGGCGGCCTGGGGTGTCGGGTGCACGAAGGGGTTGTCTCCGGTGCGACGGGTCGTCTCCTCGCCGAGCACGTCGGGCATCGGCCCGGCCGCGTACAGCGGGATGTTCTCCAGGTTCAGCACCCGCGCGACACCCGCGGCCGTCACGAACGCCAGCTCGTCGCCCTGCGCCCGCAACGCCCGGGCCAGCGGCAGCAGGGGGAACAGGTGGCCGTGTTGAGGAATGCTCGACAGTAGAACTCGCATATTAATTAGAATACACATCTGATGAATAGATTCGGCGCTCAGTGACGGCCGGGCGGCCACCCTTGCCCGAACAACCGCTGCCGAAAACCGTATTTCGGTATGCCGGAGAGCGGGACTCGCGGATTTAGCTGCTGAGTCTTGTTGGTGGACCTACTAGCATGGGGCCATGAGACGGACCTCGTTCGCGCACTGGCCGTGCTCGGTCGCCCGCACCATGGACCTGCTCGGGGACTGGTGGACGCCGCTGGTCCTGCGCGAGTCGTTCTACGGCATCCGCCGCTTCGACGAGTTCCAGCAGGCGCTGGGCATCGCCCGCAACACGCTCGTCGACCGGCTCCGGCGGCTGGTCGACGAAGGCCTGCTGGAGAAGGTGCCGTACCAGACCGAACCCGTGCGACACGACTACGTGCTGACCGAGAAGGGCCGCGACTTCTGGCAGGTGCTGGCCGCGATGATGACGTGGGGCGACCGCTGGCTGGCCGACGAGGCCGGGCCGCCGATCACGCTGCATCACGACTCCTGCGGCCACGACACCCACGCCGAAGTGGTGTGCGCGCACTGCAAGGAGCCGCTGACCGCCGCCGACGTGCGGCATCGGATGGGCCCCGGCTACCCGCCGAAGCTGGCAACCCGACCCGACGTCGCGGCCAGATTTGCCGCCCAAGACGACCGTTGACATGCTGAGTCTATCTAAGAGACCATCCGTTCATGGAGTGGACCGGAGCCAGGTACGCCGACAAGCCGACGGTGCAGGTGCGGACCTGGATCGACGGCCCGCCCGAACGCGTGTGGGCGGTCGTCGCCGACGTCACGCTGATGCCGGAGATGAGCGACGAGCTGCAGAAGGTCACCTGGTGTGACGACGTGGCCGGGCCGGCGCTGGGGGCGCGGTTCGTCGGCGCGAGCAAGCACGAGGCGCTGGGGGAGTGGGCAACGACCTCGCAGATCGTCGAGTTCGAGCCGCCGCGCGTGTTCGGCTGGGCGGTGCAGGATCCGGAGAACCCGACCTCGTTGTGGCGGTTCACGCTGGAGCCGCGCGACGGCGGCACCGAGCTGACCCAGTGGATGCAGCTGGGCCCGGCGCGTTCCGGCCTGTCGCGGGCGATCGACCGGATGCCGGACAAGGAACAGAAGATCGTCTTCGTCCGGCTGCGGGAGTTCGAGAACGCCATCACCGGCACCCTGGCCCAGATCAAGCAGCGGGTGGAGAGCCCGTGATGCGCACCGCGACGACGATCGAGGCGTCCAGCGACTGGTCCGGCACCCTGGATTTCGTGCTGGAGGCGGAAAAGCTCGGCCTGGACACGTGTTGGGTCGCGGAGGCCTGGGGCTCGGACGCGCCGTCCGTGCTGGGCTTCCTCGCCGCCCGCACAGACCGGATTCGGCTTGGCTCCGGCATCATCCAGCTCGGCACCCGAACCCCGGTGGCCATCGCCCAGGCGGCGTTGACGTTGGCGCAGCTGTCGGACGGCCGGTTCGCCTTGGGGCTGGGCGCTTCCGGGCCGCAGGTGATGCAGGGGCTGCACGGCGTGTCGTTCGACCGGCCACTGAGTCGCATGCGGGAGACGGTGCAGATCATCCGCGAGGCCTTCGCCGGCGAGAAGATCTCCTTTGCCGGCAAGCACTTCACCGTGCCGCTGCCCGGCGAGGGCATCCGGCCGATGCGGCTGTCCATGGCGCCGAATCCGGACATCCCGATCTACCTGGCCACGCTGTCGCCGAAGATGCTGGAGCTGACCGGCGAGATCGCCGACGGCTGGCTGGGCACCAGTTTCGTGCCGGAGGGCTCGGCCGCGTACTTCACGCATCTCGACGCCGGCTTGGCCAGGTCCGGGCGCACCCGGCGTGATCTCGACGTCTGCCAGGGCGCCGAGGTGGCGTTCGCGGCGGACGAGGAAGCGCTGCGGGACATGGTCGCCGGCCGCAAGAAGGAGCTGGCGTTCAGCCTGGGCGGCATGGGTTCGGCCAGCGTCAACTTCTACAACGACGCCTACAGCCGGCAGGGTTGGGCGGAGGTCGCCGCCGAGGTGCGGGAACGGTGGCAGGCCGGCGATCGGGACGGCGCCGCCGCGCTCGTCACCGACGACATGGTGCTGGCGACGACGTTGATCGGCACCGAGTCAATGGTGCGGGAGCGTTTGCGGGTGTGGCGGGACGCGGGCGTTGACCTGGTGCGCATGTACCCCGCCGGCGAGACCGTGGACGCCAAGCTGGAAAACCTGGGCCGGGCCCTGGCCATGGTCAGCGCCCTGACCTGACGAACCCCGCGAGTCCCGCCCACAGTCACACCGAACTGCATGAATCCGTTTCACGCATTCGGTATGACGCTCAGCGGGACTCGCGGGGGTTCCCAAGGCTTGGTACGGGGTTGGCAGCTGGGGGCGGGGGTGTGACGATCGGGGCATGTTCGGTGCTCCCGCCACCGTGCTGCGCGCCGTGCTCCGGCACGGGCCGGTCGCGCGTAGCACGATTGCCCGGCTGACCGGCCTGAGCCCGGCCGGAGTTTCCCGCCACTGCGGGAGCCTGGCCGACCGCGGTCTGTTGACGGAGACCGCAGAGCCGGTGTCCCGCAACGGAATGGGCCGCCCGCACGTGCCGGTGGACATCGACACCGTTCGCCACACTGTGTGCGGCGTGCACATCGCGCACGCCCACTGCACACTGTCGCTGCTCGACCTGCGCGGCAACATCCTTGCCCAGCAACGCATCCCACACGCCGACCCGGAGCCTGACCAGGTTCTCGGCACGATCATCCAGGCGTTGCCGGGGTTTCTCGCCGGCCGGCAGCCGTTGGCCATCGGGGTGGCGGCCGGCGGCTGGGTGGACACGGACAACGGCGTGATCGTCGAGCACACGTCGCTGGGCTGGCATAACGTTGCGGTACGGGAAATCCTGGCCGCCGCGACCGGCCGGCCCGTCCACGCCGACAGCCATGCCCGCGCGCTGGTGCAGGCGGAACAACTGTTCGGCCAGGTGCGGGCCAGTCAGTCGGTGCTGCATCTGTTCGTGGGCAACGTGGTCGACGCGGCGATCGTCACCGGCGGCTCGACCCACCGCGGCCCCCGATCGGCCGCGGGCGACGTGGCCCATCTGCCACTGGGCGACTCGGCCGTCCAGTGCCGGCTCGGCCACCGCGGCTGCTTCGAGGCGACCATGTCCGACGACGCCTGGGCCCGGCGCGTCGCCGGCGTGACGATGCCGGAACTCCTTGCCGGGCCTCGGGATCCGGCGCCTTTCGTGGCACGGGCGCGGACCGTCGGCCGGGCCGCCGCGCTGCTGTACGACGTGGTCAACCCGGAGGTTCTGGTGGTCACGGAGCTCGGCGTGATCACCTTCCCGGAGTGCCTGGAGGCGCTGCGCGAGGAGATCGCGACCCGGTCGCGGCTGTGCGCGGCGCCGGAGCACACCGTGCTGCCCAGCAGCTTCACCGCCGACACCGTGCTGGCCATGGCCGGCGGCGCGGTCGCGCTGGGCGTGCTCTACGCGGATCCGTTGTCCCACGCAGTGGGCTGACTTATTTTCAGCTGACGCAATGTTGACCGTGCCGGCGCGCGGTTCACATGATTGCTGCCATGTTGCACCTCAACGCATTTCTGATGGGCGTAGGACACCACGAAGCCGCCTGGCGGCACCCGAGAACGGATCCGTCGCTCGTGAATGACGTGCGACATTTTCAGAACCTGGCCCGAATCGCCGAAAGGGGCGCCTTCGACTCCGTGTTCCTGGCCGACGGCGTGCAGATCTGGGGCGACGTCAAGCACACCGCCGCCGGCAAGTTCGAGCCGCTCACCCTGCTCACGGCCATGGCTGCGGTGACCGAGCACGTCGGCCTGATCGCCACGGCCTCGACCAGCTACACCGAGCCGTACAACCTGGCCCGCCTGTTCTCCTCGCTGGACCACATCAGCGGCGGCCGGGCCGGGTGGAACATCGTCACCTCGGCCGGTGACCGGGCCGCGCAGAACTTCAACCGGGACGGCGTCGCCGACCACGCCGAGCGCTACGAGCGGGCCGACGAGTTCCTGGACGTGGTCACCGCGCTGTGGGACAGCTGGGAGGACGACGCGCTGGTGGTGGACACCGGCAGCGGGGTGTTCGCCGACCCGGACAAGGTGCACGAGATCAACCACCGTGGCCGGTTCTACCAGGTCAGGGGTCCGCTGAACGCGGTGCGCAGCCCGCAGGGACGGCCGCTGCTGGTGCAGGCCGGCTCGTCGGAGGACGGCAAGGCGTTCGCCGCCCGGCACGCGGAGGCGGTGTTCACCGCGCAGCAGACGTTCGAGGAGGGGCAGGCTTTTTATCGCGACCTCAAGTCACGGCTGGGCGCTCACGGCCGGCTGCCCGACGAGCTCAAGGTGCTGCCCGGCATCGTGCCGGTGCTGGGGTCGACCGAGGCCGAGGCGCGGCGACTGTCCGACGAGCTGGACGAGTTGATCGTGCCGGTGCGCGCGGTGAAGCAGCTGTCCGAGCTGATCGGCGTCGACCTCAACGACCATCCGCTCGACGCGACGCTGCCGCCGTTTCCCCCGGTCACGCGCATCAATGGCGCGAAGAGCCGGTTCGAGCTGGTCCGCGACCTGGCCGAGCGGGACAAGTTGACCCTGCGGCAGCTCATCGGCCGGCTGGGCGGCGGCCGTGGGCACCAGGTGATCGCCGGCACGCCCGTGCAGATCGCCGACCATATTCAACGCTGGTTCTCCGGCGGCGCGGCCGACGGATTCAACGTGATGGCGCCGCTGCTGCCGTCCGGGCTGGAGGAATTCGTCGACCACGTCATTCCGGAACTGCGTCGGCGCGGTGTGTTCCGCACCGGTTACGAGGCGGACACATTGCGCGGCCACTACGGTCTCGGCCGGCCGGCCAGTCGATTCGAGCGGATTTCCTCATGAAGCGAAGAGCCTTTCTCGCGCTGGCCGCCGCCGCCGCGGTCAGCACGGCCTGCGGCACCGCCAGCGGGAGCGGCCGCGGCACGAAGACCCTGCGCTACCAGGGCAGCGCCGGCGCGGTCACGCTGCCCGAGCTCGCCGCGGACCTGGGCTATCTCGGCGACGTGACGCTGGACTGGGTCGGCAACACGATCAGCGGTCCGCAGGACATCCAGTCCGCGGCCACCGGCCAGACCGACTTCGGCGGCGCGTTCAACGGGGCCGTGGTCAAGCTGGCCGCGGCCGGCGCGCCGATCAAGGCCGTGATCGGCTACTACGGCTCGGACCAGTATGCCTACAACGGTTTCTACGTCAAGGAGAACAGCCCGATCCGGTCGGCGGCCGACCTCGCCGGCAAGAAGGTCGGCATGAACACGCTCGGCGCGCACAGCGAGGCCATGCTGGACATCTACCTACAACGGGCCGGCGCGGACCCGAAGAAGGCCGAGCCGCTGGTGGTGCCGCCGATCAACACCGAGCAGTCGTTGCGGCAGGGGCAGATCGACGTCGCCGTGCTGGGCGGCATCCTGCGGGACAAGGCCTTGCAGACCGGCGGCATCCGCAAGTTGTTCACCGACTTCGAGCTGCTGGGTCCGTTCACCGCCGGCGCCTACGTGTTCACCGACAAGTTCCTCAAGCAGAACCCCGACACCGCGCGGGCCTTCGTCACCGGCGTCGGCAAGGCCATCGAGTGGAGCCGCAGCACGCCGTCGGCCCAGGTGGTGGACCGGATGACGCAGATCGTGCGGAAGCGCAGGCGCAACGAGGACACCTCCGCGCTGAAGTACTGGAAGTCGTGGGGCGTGGCTGAGAAGGGCGGCCGGGTGTCCGAGCACGAGTTGTCCATGTGGGTGGACTGGCTGGCCGGTCGCGGCGAGCTGGCCAACAGGAAGGTCGACATCACCTCCTTGTACACCAACGAGTTCAACGGGGTGGGACCGTGATCGGTGGGAGCGAAGGCATGGGAGCAGTGATCGGCGTCAACGGGGTGGAACCGTGATCAGCCTGCGCGGCGTGACCAAGGACTTCGGCGCCTTCACCGCGTTGGACGGCATCGACCTGGACGTGGCGGCCGGCGAGTTCGTGGTGCTGGTCGGTCCGAGCGGCTGCGGCAAGTCCACGCTGCTGGACCTGCTGGCTGGCCTGACCACACCCACCAGCGGCCAACTTCTGTTGCACGGCAAGCCGATCGAAGGCCCCGGGCTCGATCGGGGCATCGTGTTCCAGCAGTACGCCCTGTTGCCGTGGCGAACCGCGCTCGGCAACATCGAATTCGGCCTGGAGGCCAGCGGGATCCCACGCCGGCAGCGGCGCGAGCGAGCCCGCGAGTTCCTGGAGCTGGTGGGGCTCACCGGTTTCGAGAACCACCATCCGCACGAGCTGTCCGGTGGTATGCGGCAGCGGGTGGCGATCGCCCGCAGCCTCGCCTACGACCCGGAGGTGCTGTTGATGGACGAGCCGTTCGCGGCGCTCGACGCGCAGACCCGGGAGTCGCTGCAGGATGAGCTGTTGCGGATCTGGGAGCGCACGGGCAAGACCATCGTGTTCATCACGCACAGCATCGACGAGGCCGTCTACCTGGGACAGCAGGTCGCTGTGCTGACGTCACGGCCGGGCCGGGTCAAGCGCACCGTGCGAATCGACCTGGGACGCCGGCAGGAGGTCCGGGATCTGCGCTCCAGCTCGGAGTTCGCCCGGCACCGGCACGAGATCTGGGAGTTGCTGCACGACGAGGTGGCGCGGGCCCAGCGGTTGGAGGTGGCGAGATGAGCGCGACGGAGATTGCCGAGCGGCGCGCGGCCAGGGTGAACGTGGCGGAGATCGCCGGGCGGCCGTCGGGCGGGGCGAGCGCGGTCGAGGTCGCGATTGCCTTGGCCCGCAATCGGTCCCTCGGTGTCCTGCGTAGGATCCTCTACCGCTCGGTCGCCATCGTCGCCCTGCTGGCCGTGTGGGAGGTGGCTCCGCGACTGGGCCTGGTCGACGCCACCTTCCTGCCGCCGTTCTCCGAGGTCGTGGTGGCGTGGTGGCAGCTGGTGCTCGACGGCCAGCTGCTGGACAACACCCTGGCCAGCCTCGGTCGATCGCTGTCCGGCTTCGGCCTGGCGGTCGCGGTCGCCGTGCCGCTCGGGCTGCTCATCGGGTGGTACCGCCCGGTCGCCGACCTGCTCGGGCCGTTGCTGGAGGTGTTCCGCAACACCGCAGCCCTGGCCCTGCTGCCGGTTTTCGTGCTGCTGCTGGGTATCGGCGAGACATCCAAGGTGTCGATCGTGCTGTACGCCTGCGTGTGGCCGATCCTGCTCAACACCATCAGCGCCGTCCGCACGGTCGACCCGACCCTGCTGAAACTGGCCCGCTCCCTGGATCTGCCGCCGCTGCGGCTGTTCCAGAAGGTGATCCTGCCGGCCGCCGCGCCGACCGTGTTCACCGGGATCCGGCTGGCCGGCGCGGTGTCCATCCTGGTGCTGGTGGCGGCCGAGATGGTCGGGGCCAAAGCCGGCCTCGGCTACCTGGTCAACGCCGCGCAGTTCAACTTCGCGATCCCGCAGATGTACGCGGGCATCGTGACCATCTCGGTCATCGGGGTGGCATTCAACCAGCTGCTGGTCGCACTGGAACGACGGTTCACGTCCTGGCGAAGGGAACAGTCATGACCACGACAACAGGATTCGAGGTGCGCCGGGTGGGCGGCCGGATCGGGGCCGAGATCGTCGGCGTCGACCTCGCCGCCGGCATCGAGCCGGCCATCGTGGCCGAGATCAACGCCGCCCTGGTCGAGCACAAGGTGCTGTTCTTCCGCGAGCAGCACCTCGACGACGCCGGCCAGACCCGCTTCGCCGGGCTGTTCGGGGAACTCACCGGCGCCCACCCGACCGTGCCGTCCGTCGAGGGGCAGCCGCACGTGTTGGCCGTGAACGGGGAGGAGGGCGTGCGGGCCAACCGCTGGCACACCGACGTCACCTTCGTGCGCACTCCGCCCAAGGCCAGCACGCTGCGGTCGCTCGTGGTACCGCCGTACGGCGGGAACACGTTGGTGGCCAACGCCGTCGCCGCGTACAACGACCTGCCGACGCCGCTGCGGGAGTTCGCCGACAAGTTGTGGGCCGTGCACACCAACGACTACGACTACGCCGATCCGCCGGCCAGCTCGGTGGCGGCCGAGCGGCGCAAGGTGTTCACCTCGCGCAAGTACCGCACCGCGCATCCGGTGGTGCGCGTCCACCCCGAGTCGGGCGAGCGGGGCCTGTTCATCGGCGGCTTCGCGCAGCGCATCGTCGGGCTCAACGCCACCGAGTCGCACGACATCCTGCGCCTGCTCCAGTCGTACGTGACGCGGCCGGAGAACATCGCCCGCTGGCGCTGGGCGCCCGGCGACCTGATCTTCTTCGACAACCGCAGCACCCAGCACTACGCCCCCGACGACTACGGCGACCTGCCCCGGCTGCTGCACCGTGTCACCCTGGCCGGCGATGTCCCGGTCGGCGTCGACGGCGCGGCCAGCTACGTCATCGAGGGCGACGAGGCGGAGCATTACACATAACCGTTGTCCGCCAGGGACAACACCGATGTCCGCCGTTCGGCGGGTCGACGGGGGCGGGATTTTCGGGATCATGGCTGGGCCGGCCGGTCGTCACCGTCGATGGAGGCCCATGCCATGCCCGAATCTCTCTCTCGTCGTCAGGTCCTGCGCGGCTCCGGTCTCGCCGTCGCCACCACCCTGCTGGGTCGTTTCCCGGCGGGGGCAAGCAGTCTGCCCGTGCTCGGCGAGTACGACGTGGTCGTCGTCGGCTCCGGCGCCTCCGGCATGACCGCGGCGCTGACCGCCGCCAAGCGCGGCCTGAGCTGCGTGGTGGTGGAGAAGGCCCCGACCTTCGGCGGCTCCGCCGCGCGGTCCGGGGCCGGGATCTGGATCCCCAACAACCCCGTCGTGCTCGCGGCCGGCGTGCCCGACACGTACGCCAAAGCCACCCAGTACCTGGCCGCTGTCGTCGGCAACGGCTCGACGCCCGAGCGGCAGAAGGCGTTCCTGGACAACGGCCCGGCGATGATCTCCTTCGTCCTCAACAACAGTCCGCTGCGCTTCCGCTTCATGGACGGCTACAGCGACTATTACCCGGAGCTGCCCGGCGGCATGCCCAACGGCCGGTCCATCGAGCCGGACATGTTCGACGGCAACCTGCTCGGGGCCGAGCTCGCCCACCTGAACCCGTCGTATCTGGCCGTGCCGGCCGGGCTCGTGGTGTTCAGCTCCGAGTACAAGTGGCTGAACCTGGCCGCTGTCAACGCAAAGGGCGTCGCCGTCGCGGCCGGCTGCCTCGCTCGCGGCACGTCCGCCACGTCCGCCGGGCAGAAGCCGTTGACCATGGGGCAGGCGCTGGCCGCGGGCCTGCGCGCCGGGCTCATGGGGGCCAATGTTCCCGTGTGGCTCAACACTCCGCTGTCCGACCTGCACGTCGAGGGCGACCGCGTCACCGGTGTTGTCGTTACCAGCAACGGAGTTCCGAGCCTGGTGCGGGCCCGCCGCGGTGTGGTCATCGGGTCCGGCGGGTTCGAGCACAACGCCGACATGCGCGTGCAGTACCAGCGGCAGCCGATCACTACATATTGGACGGTCGGGGCCAAGGAGAACACCGGCGACGGCATCCAGGCCGGCCACCGCCTCGGCGCCGCGCTGAACCTGATGGAGGACTCCTGGTGGGGCCCGGCCATTCCGCTGCCCGACGAGCCGTACTTCTGCCTGGCCGAGCGGACCTTGCCGGGCAGCATCCTGGTCAACCAGGCCGGGCAGCGGTTCGTCAACGAGGCCGCGCCGTACAGCGACGTCGTGCACGTCATGTACGACAAGAACCCCGGCGCGCCGGACATTCCCGCCTGGTTGATCACCGACCAGAACTACCGCAACCGCTACCTGTTCCGTGACGTGCTGCCCGCGCTGCCGCTGCCCGACGCCTGGTACCAGTCGGGCTCGGTGGCCAACGCCTGGTCCATCGAGGATCTCGCCGCCAAGATCGGCGTCCCGCCGGCCACGCTGCGCACCACCGTCAACCGCTTCAACGGCTTCGCCTTCAGCGGCGTCGACGCCGACCAGAACCGGGGGCGCAGCGCCTACGACCACTACTACACCGATCCAGCGGTGTTCCCCAACTCCTGCCTCGCTCCGCTGTGGGAGGCGCCCTTCTACGCCTTCAAGATCGTGCCCGGCGACCTCGGCACCAAGGGCGGCCTCGTCACCGACGCCCGGGCCCGGGTGCTGCGCGAGGACGGCTCCGTGATCCCCGGCCTGTGGGCCGCCGGCAACGCCAGCGCCGCCGTCATGGGCCACAGCTACGCCGGCGCCGGCTCCACCATCGGCCCCGCCATGACCTTCGGCTACGTCGCCGCCAACGACATAGCCACCACCTGAACCCCCCGCGAGTCCCGCCCACAGTCACACCGAAATGCCGAAACGGTTTCACGCTTTCGGTGTGACGCTGGGCAGGACTCGCGGGGGTGTTCGGTCGCGGGTCAGGGGATGTGGAGGCCGGCGCGGCGGAGCGACTCTTCCACCCGGAGGCGTTCGATCTCCTTGTCCATGCCTTCGGGGAAGTCGTCGAGGTGCTGGTCGATGTCCAGGGCGTGGCAGGCCTGGCGGAGGAGGTCGTCGTAGGCCTGCCGGGCGGCGTAGCGGCGGACGGCGGGCGTGCCGGGCTCGAAGTCCAGCAGGGTGCGGTGCACGTGCCGGAGGCGCTGGGCCAGGAACTGGATGGAGGGGCCGGTGGGGCTGGGGCCGCGGCGGCGCACGAGGAACCAGTCCATGATCCGAGGGGCCTGGAGGATCAGCCAGCAGAAGGCCGCCGGCACCATCGTCAGCACGAGGTACAGCAGCAGGTTGGCAACAGCCGCGCCGGCCACAGCTCATCCTAGTTCCGCCGGGTAGGGTCGGCCGAGTGATTGACGAGCCGATGGGGCTGTTCCACGACGTGGCCGCGACCGTGCCGGCGTACGGCAAGTTCCTGGCCGAGCGCGGGATCGATCCGGCCAAGGTGACCGGATTCGCCGAGCTGCCGCTGCTGGACAAGAACTCCTACCATCGGCGGTATCCGCTGCCGCAGCTGTGCCGTGACGGCCGGCTGGACGCGCTGGACATGATCGCCGTCTCCTCCGGGTCGAGCGGGGAGCCCACGATCTGGCCCCGGTCGGTCCAGGACGAGGTCCACATCACCGCGCGGTTCGAGCAGATCTTCCGTGACGGCTTCGACGCCGCCGGCAGGTCGACGCTGGCGGTGATCTGCTTCCCGCTGGGCACCTGGGTCGGCGGCCTGTTCACGCTGGCCTGCGTGCGGCACCTGGCGGCCAGGGGCTACCGGATCACCACGGTCGCGCCGGGCAACAACAAGGCCGAGATCCTGCGGGTGATCCCGGAGCTGGCCCAGCACTTCGACCAGACGGTCCTGCTGGGCTACCCGCCGTTCGTCAAGGACGTCATCGACTCCGGCGAACACTGGAACCGGTACCACGTCAAACTGGTGCTGGCCGGCGAGGTGTTCAGCGAGGAGTGGCGCGACCTGGTGTCTCAGCGGGCGGCCATCGAGGACCCGATCCGTCACGTGGCCTCGCTGTACGGCACGGCCGACGCCGGCGTCCTGGGCAACGAGACGGCGCTTTCCGTCAGCATCAGGCGTTTTCTGGCCGGCCGGCCGGACCTGGCCCGTGAGCTGTTCGGCGACTCCCGGCTGCCGACGCTGGTGCAGTACGACCCGGCCAGCCGGTACTTCGAGACGCACGAGGGCACGCTGCTGTTCAGCGGTGACAACGGAATCCCGCTGATCCGCTACCACATCGCCGACGAGGGCGGCGTCATCGGGCACGCCGAGATGCTGGAGTTCTGCCGTGCCAACGGTTTCGAGCCGCCGGAGGGCGACGAGCTGCCGTTCGTCTTCGTGTTCGGCCGGTCCCTGTTCACGGTGTCGTTCTTCGGCGCCAACGTGTATCCGGAGAACGTGACCGTCGGCCTGGAGCAGCCGGGCATCAGCGACTTCGTGACGGGCAAGTTCGTGCTGGAGGCGGTCGAGGACGACAACCGCGACCGACGGCTGCGGATCACCGTCGAGCTGGCGCCGGGCAGGACCGGCGACGTCGATGCGGTGGCTGTCTCGATCCGGGACCAGCTGCTCCGGCTGAACAGCGAGTTCGCCCACTACGTGCCGGCCGAGCGGCAGCTGCCCGAGGTGGAGCTGCGGCCGGCCGGCGACCCCGAGTACTTCCCGGTCGGCGTGAAGCACCGGTACACCCGAACCGGCCGCTGAGCTCCCTCAGGCGGGCGAGGCCGCGACGTCCAGATTCCGGGCCGTCGACGCGAGAATGAGGTCGAGCCCGAACCGGAACCGGGTCTCGTACTCGTCGTCGGCCAGGTGCGGCAGCACCAGCGCCAGCGACGGGAACCGCCCGGTGCCGGCCACCTCGTCGGCCAGCGTGCCCGGGGTGCCCTGTTCCTCCTGCACCAGCCCCAACGTGAAGTAGATGATCGTCCAACACGTCCACGCCGCGGCCGGGGCCGGCAGGCCGCCGTCCAGCAGCGCGGCCACGAGCGTGTCGGCGGCGGCCAGCGTGGCCGGCTCCGCGCCGAAGGTGCTGCCGACCAGCCGGCCGCCGTCCCGATGCGACAACAGCGCCCGCCGATAACGGTGCGCCAGGGCGCTGACCCGTTCCCGCCAGTCCTCCGGCAGGCCGTCCAGGTCGATCTCGGCCAGCACCGCGTCGGCCATCAGGTCGTGCAGCCGGGCCTTGGTCTTCACGTGCCAGGACACGGTGTTCAGCCGCACGCCGATCCGCGCCGCCACCGCCCGCAGCGTCACGGCGTCGAAACCGGACTCGTCCAGCAGTTCCAGCGCGGTCCGCACGATCACGTCCAGCTGCGACGGGGATTCCCGGCCCCGCAACGGCGGCCGCGCGCCGGACCGGCGCATCCGGTCCAGGGCAACCGAATCCCGGTCCCGCTGGACCGGGGCCGGCAGCGCGCTCGGCCGGTCCCGCGCCACCCGCAGGCCGTCCAGCAGGAAACCGACCGCCCGCTGGCGCAGATCGCCCGCCGCCTGCACGGACAACGCCAGCGGCATCAGGTCGGACGGCTCGAAGTCGGCCCGCAGCTGCCCGGCCTCCTTGGCCCGCAGCACCAGCGCCGCCACGTGCTCGGCGATGCGGTGCTGGGCGGCCTCGACCAGATCCACCAGGCCGGTGCGGGCACAGCCCAGTATCTCCGCGTAGGAACCGGTGAGCAGCTCGTGCCAGCCCTTGTCGGCGGCGATGTCCACCGCCATGCGCTCCAGGAACGCGGCCATCCCCGTCCACGGGTCGGTCGCGACGGCGGCGACCCGGGCCAGCTCCTCGGCCTCGGTCACCCGCGCCGCGTACACGCCGTGCACCAGGTCGTCCTTGCTCGCGAACCACCGGTACACCGTGGCCACACCGACGTCGGCCTGCTTGGCGACGTCGGCGAGGGTGGCCGACAGGCCCTGCGACGCGAACACCTCGGCCGCCGCGTCCAGGATGCGGGTCTCGCGCATGGGCCCAGCGTACCGCAGATGGGTCGCTCCACAGTGGACGACTAGTGACCAGCCGCCCGGCGGCGGTGTCCCTCCGCGTACGCCCGCTTCCGGTACGCCAGCACGGGATCGTCCGAAAGCTCTATCCCGTCGGTCAACCGGGTCGGATCGAACACGCTCCGGTCCCAGAACTCCTGGTCCGCCACCGGTTTCGAGATCACCAGGCGGCCGGCGTCGATCTCCGGCCGGTCGGACGGCCAGGCCTGCGTCGGATCGGCGGTCGGGTCCTCCGGCCCGGCGAACTGCACCATGAGGCGGAAGGAGACCGGCAGGCGCTCGGTCACCTCGTCCAGCAGGTGACCCGGCCCCCAGTCGGCGGTGTCGGCCGCCGTCAGGTGGCGCAGTCCGGCCTCGGGTTCCCAGCGGTAGCGCACGAACCGGCGCACGCCGTCCGGGCCCACCCAGACGAACGCGTGCTGGGCCCAGAACCGGATGGTGGCGTAGCTTTCCGGCACGGGGATGGTGGCCGCCTCCTGGAAGGCGTTGACGGACTCCGGGTTCGCGGTGATGAACGCGATCACGGCGTCGGCCCGCTCCTGGCTGTCCCGCGGCTTGTCGGTCAGCGCCCGGGTCATGTCCAGGAACTTGGCCGGCGTGGACGCCATGAACACCGGCACGTTGAGCGACACCAGGTCCGTCTCCGGCGACAGGAACTTCACCGACATGCCCCGCACCACCGTGGCGCCGCCGTCCGGCTCGCCCGGATCGCCGGCGGTGTTGGAGTAGCGGACGATCGCCGGCGTCGGCTCGGCCGCCAGGTGCTCGGCCGTGGTGTACGCGGCGGCCGCGCCGGACGGGGTGAACACGGCGTCGTAGCAGCGGCCGAGGGCGTGGGCCCGGCGGAAACCGGGATGCAGCCCGGACATCCGCTCCATCGCGTCGACAACGGTCACGGGGTCGGTCAAGGTAGCGCTCCGAGGATCAGGCCGGCGACCAGCTCGGGCTTCTCGTTGGGCAGGAACCAACTCGTGCCCGGCACGGTCACCACCGTGGTGGTGGCACAGGCGGTCAGGATGCGGCGTTCGGCCGCGGTGAGCCCGCCGTCACCGCGTTCGGCGTGCACGACCCAGGCCGGCACACCGGTGTCGCACAGCCGCGAGGCGACGGACCCGTGTCCCCGAAGGTAGTCCAGATACGCCCGGATCAGCCGCCTGATCTGGCCCGGACTGTTCTTCCGCACCTCGTTTCCGAGCACGTTTCGCCGCTCCGGCGGCAGTTGTGCGGCACTGAGCGCCACATCCGTGAATCCCAGCATGATCCGGTACGGCAGCGAGCCCAGCACGAGCGCCAGCCGGTCGAGCACGCGCAGCGTCAGCAGCTCGTCGCGGACGGAGAAACTGGGCCCCAGCAGGACGATCGGGCCGGTGAAGCCCTCGGTCGCGGCCATTTCCAGCGCCACGTTGGCGCCCATGCTGTAACCCAGCACCACCGCGCAGTCGTGCTCGCCTGCCAGCTTCATGGCCTCGTGCGCGCACGCCTCGACGCCGGGATCGTCCGGCGGCGGCGAACCGCCGTGGCCGGGCAGCGTGGCGGCGACCAGTTTGAGGCCGGCCAGTTCGGGCCTGGCCACCACTTCGGCGTAGAACTCGGCGGTGCTCAGCCCGCCCGACAGCAGCAGCACGGAGGCCGCCGCGTCGCGCGGGCCGTGCACCCGAATGTCCCACTCCATGGCGTCCCCCCGGTTCACGCCATGGTAGTTCGTCCAACCGGGACCGGTCAGTACCCGTCGTGGTGACGCAGCCAGCTCATGCTGCTGCCGCGGCCCAGCGGAGTGAGGTCCAGGTAGTTGTCGATGGTGTGGACCATGTCCATCGCCTCCCCGAAGCCCGAGTAGGTGTGGTAGATGTCGTCGCCCTCGCGGAGGAAGACGCTGGCGCCACCCTGCTCCGTTTTGTCCACTGTCGCCGAGAAATCGTCGTTGAAGTCGCTGTCGTGCGAGGAGTACCACGGCACGGTCCAGCCCATGCGCTCGCGGAACGGCAGGATCTTCTCGATCGGGGCCCGGGACACCAGGGCCAGCGTGGTGTCGCGGACGTGCAGGTGCGACAGGTGGCCGATGTTGTCGACCAGGTAGGAACACCACTTGCAGCCCTGCTGCCAGCTCGGGTCGAACATGAAGTGGTAGACGATGAGCTGGCGGCGGCCCTCGAACAGGTCGGGCAGGCTCACCTCGCCGTCGGCGCCCCGGAAGACGTACTTCTTGTCCACGCGGACCATCGGCAGCTGCTGGCGGGCGGTGCGGACGGACTCCTGGACGGCGGCCAGCTCCTGCTCACGGACCTGCAGCTCCTTGAGCGCGGCCTGCCACTGCTCGGGCTCCACAACCTTCATCACGGCTCCTTTTCGGGTCGGTCACCCCTTGGTCGGAGCCGGTTCGCGATTCTCTACACGATCCGGCCGGCGGATTTCACCTGCCGCCCCAGCGGGGCCGTGTCGACCTGGAGCACGCCCGGCAGGCCGCCGATCCGGTCGGCCAGGTAGTCGTAGAGCTCGTCGAGGTCGCGCACGACCAGGAAGGCGAAGATGTTGCTGGCGCCGGTGGTGGCGGCCGCGAAGGCGATCTCCCGGTGCCCGGCAAGCGTTTGCGCCACGGTGTTCAGCGCCGCCGGGCGCACGGTCAGCCAGATGACGGCCTGACAGCCGTAGCCGAACAGCGCGGGATCGATGTCCACGTCCAGGTACAGGATCTCGGCCGCCAGCAGCTCGGCCAGGCGCCGACGGACGGTGGATTCCGACCAGCCGGTCACTGCGGCCAGGCGTGGGTAGGTCGTGCGGCCGTCGATGGCCAGCGCGCCGAGCAGGGCCCAGTCCTGAGTGGTGAGGTCGCCGACGGGGCCGGCTTCGGTGTGGGGTGGGCGGATCGCCTCGATCTGGTCGCTGGTCAACTCGGAGACGCGGCCGGG
Organism: Kutzneria sp. NPDC051319; assembly: GCF_040682195.1. Classification (NCBI taxonomy): domain Bacteria; kingdom Bacillati; phylum Actinomycetota; class Actinomycetes; order Pseudonocardiales; family Pseudonocardiaceae; genus Kutzneria; species Kutzneria sp. NPDC051319. Next base: position 28,492 of record NZ_JBFBAM010000002.1, read on the forward strand.
CCAGCCGCCGACGCCGGCCAGCTCGCGGAGCATGCAGTGCGCCGTCACGCCGTTGATGCGGGGCGTGCGGGCCAGGCGTTCCAGCAGCAGGTAGTCCTCGCCCGTGCGGATCCGGGTGATGCAGGTGATCTCCGTGCCGCCGGAGAGGATGGCCACCCAGCTGGTGTCGTCGCGGCGGGCCAGGGCCGCGGCCACGGTGGCGGCCGCGTCGGGGGCGCATCTGATGCGCACCAGCCAGTCCACGTGGCCGGCCCGGCGGGCGTTGACCACGCCGACCACGCGCAGGCCCGCCGCGCGGAGTTGGTGGTAGCGGTGGGCGATCGTGCGATCGGAGCGGTCCAGTGCCGCGGCGATCCGGCTGAACGAGGCGCGGCCGTCCACGCCGAGCGCATGCACCAGCTGCCGGTCGAGTGAATCCACCAGAACAGGGTAGTTGCACTTCGGATTCCGTCAGGGATGCCGTTGGCAGTGGCTCGTTCGGTCTTGCGGCGGCAGGCTCTGGCCCATGAACGAACTCGACCAGGTAGCCCTCACCGGCCGGCTGACCGCGGCGCTGCGGGCGCTGGAGTCCCGGCGTCCCGATCACCTGTTCGTGGATCCTTTCGCCGACCGCCTCGCCGGCGACGTCGGCCGTCAGCTCATGGTGGAGTTCGGCGAGAACTCCACCATCGCCGTGCGGACGAGGTTTCTCGACGACCGGCTGACCGCGCTGCGTCCCGAGCAGTTGGTGATCGTCGCCGCCGGCATGGACTCGCGGGCCTATCGGCTCGACGTGCTGCGGGACGCTGTCGTGTACGAGCTGGATCGACCGGAGGTGTTGCGGCTCAAGGAAGAGCTCATCGCCGCGCCGCCTCTGGGCGAACGCCACGACGTCGGCGTCGACCTGGCCGCATCGTGGGCGCCCGCCCTGCTGGACGCCGGTTTCGACGCGTCACGGCCGACGGTGTGGACCGTGGAGGGTCTGGTCCAGTACCTGACCGCCGACGACGTCCGCCGGCTGATCGACGGCATCACCGAGCTGTCGGCGCCCGGCAGCCGGTTGCTCATCGACTTCGTCGGTCAGTCCCTTCTGGACAGTGCGGCGATGCGGCCCATGCTGGAGCGGTTCGCCGGCCTGGACATGACCTGGCGGTTCGGCACCGACGAGCCCGAGTCGCTGCTCGACGGCTGGTCGTGTGAGACGTCCCTGTTCGACGCCGTCGGCAGTTCGTACGGGCGGTGGGGATACCCCGAGGTTCCCCGGGGCACCCCCGGCGTCGGCCACGGCTACCTGGTGCAGGCGTCCCGTGTGGACGGTCAGAGGGCGTAGACCTGGCCCGTCTGCAGGCCTTCGACCGAGCGGACGTAGGCCTGGGCCACGTCGGCCAGCGACACCGAGCCCATGCCCGGGAAGAACTCGCCGTAGCCGTCCAGCGCCTCGGTGAACACGTTCGGGCTCACCGCGTTGATCCGCCGCGGCGCGATCTCGATCGCCGCCGCCCGGACGAACGCCTCCAGCGCGCCGTTGGCCAGCGACGCCGCCGCCCCCGTGCGGATCGGTTCCCGGGCCAGGATGCCCGTGATCAGCGTGAACGATCCGCGCGGCGCCACATGGCCCAGGCCCTCGCGCACCAGGTTCACCTGGGCCAGCGCCTTGCCCGTCAGCGCCGCCTGGTAGTCGTCCAGCGTCAGCTCTTCGATGGGCTTGAACGGCGTCGTGCCCGCCGTGAACGCCACCGCGTCCACCTGGCCCACCTGGCCGTACATGTCCGCGACCTGCGCCGGATCCGTGACGTCGTACCGGAGGTCGCCGCCGCTGCGGGCCACCGTCACCACCTCGTGCTTGCGCGCGGCCAGTTCCTCGTGCACCGCCGTGCCCAGCTTGCCCGTCGCACCCACCAGCAGAATCCTCATAGCCCCACGGTAGATGCTCGGCCGGCGGTGAGGTGTCTCCGAGGCCCGCGCCACAGCTCCGAAGACGCACGCTGCATCACCCGTGCGAACGGGTCCGTCGGATCGAACGTGACCACCTGCGCGCGCGGGCGGATCGCCTTGAAGTGGCCGAACTCCTGATGTCTCCTCGTGGAAGCGGTGAATCCGGATAACAGGAGAACTGGTGAGAATTCGAAATATCGGTGCGACCGTGGCCGCGTTGGCGCTGTCCGCGGTGTCGCTGACGATGGCCGGGCCGGCGGCCCAGGCCGAGAACGCCCTCAAATTCGACATCCCGGCGGGGCCGGGTTGTGGCTTCGAGATCTGCACATGGGGCGACGACAACTACAAGGCGCCCTTCGGTGTTTCCGCCGGGATCAACGGAGGGCTGGTCAACAACTTCGGAAATGGCGGCAACCCTCTCGGGGGAGGCCAGCAGCGCTATGACGACGTGATCTCGTCGATCGTGAACACGACCGGTCACACCGTGTGCTTCTACTCCGACCCCTTCGGGAAGGGGTTGGAGTTCAAGATCCACGGTTTCGAGAAGTGGCCCGGTCTGCCGAGCTGGATCAACGACAAGATCTCGTCGATGAAGTACTGCTGAGCGAGCCGGTGCCGCCACGCGGCTCGTCGGTTCGGCGCCGGCATCAGCCTGTGCCGGTGTCGAACCGCCGTCGCGGGCACCGTCCGATCAGGACAGCAGGGAGACCTCGGTCAGGGCGTGGGTGGTCGGGCTGAGGGACTGGATGACCGGAGGAACACGCAGGTCGTCATCGGCGAAGGCGGCCTGGAGGGCGGACGGGGCGAGGGCCGCGAGCTCGTCGGCGCGGGAGGCGTCGGACGGGCTGACGGTCGGGTCGAGGTTCATGCCGCCCCAGATGTCCCACAGCAGCATCTCGTGCCGGTTGAGGGCGGCGATGTCGAGGGCCAGGTTGTGGCGGGCGTAGGGGAGACCGCGCAGGAAGGGCTCGACCAGGTCGGGGGCGACGACGCGGGAAGGATCCAGGGCCCCGGAGCGCAGCGCGCGCCAGGCGTCGGGGGCGACGAGGAAACGGTCGCGGGGGACGTCGAGGACGTCGACGGGCAGGGCGTTGTCGGCCGGGAACTGGGGGTCGACCAGCCGCCACCGAGAACCGTCCCAGACCTCGGCGACGACGTGGTCGAGGTGCCAGTCCGCCAGCAGGTAGTCGGCGAAGCCGACCCGGGTGCGGGCGGGGATGCGGTGGTGGCGAAGGAGAGTGACGTACAGCAGGGTGAAGTCGCGGCAACAGCCGAGAATGCGGTCGGTGGGGCGGCGAGGGGCGCCCGAAAGGGTGGGATCGAGCTCCCGGAGGCGACCGAGCATCGCCTCGGCGTAGCGGAGGTCGACCTCGGCCAGCCGGGACGGCTCGAAGCCATGGGCCGTGGGATCGCCGCCGGCCCAGTGGTGGAACACCAGGCCGGAGGCGATGTCCCGCAGCGCGGCGATGTCGGCGGGCGTGTCGTCCAGCCAGTCGCCGTGCCGGCCGGGATCGGAGAATCGGCTCTGCGTCGCGAAGTTCACGGTCCCAGGTCTACGCCCTCACACGGTGTCGGAGTCAAGGGGTGACGACCAACAAGGAGGCCCTGTTCCGAGTCCTCCTCACCAGCGGTCGTGCACCTGGGGCCGGATGCGGCGGTCGTAGAGCTCGGCGATGGCCTTGAGGGTGTCGGCGTCGAGCTCGGGAACCGAGGCCGCGGCGGCGTTGGCCTCGGCCTGGGCGACGTTGCGCGCGCCGGGGATGACGGTGCTGACGCCGGGCTGCTGGATGATCCAGCGCAGGGCGGCCTGGGCCGGGGTGGTGCCGGCGGGGACGAGGGCGGAGAACTCCATGGCCGCCTCGACGCCGGTGTCGTAGTCGACGCCCGAGAAGGTCTCGCCGACGTCGAAGGACTCACCGCGGCGGTTGTAGTTGCGGTGGTCGTCGGCGGCGAAGACGGAGTCGTGGGTGTAGCGGCCGGACAGCAGGCCCGAGGCGAGCGGAACGCGGGCGATGATGCCCACCCCGGCGTCGAGGGCGGCCGGCAGGACCCGCTCCAGGGGCTTGAGGCGGAAGGCGTTGAGAATGATCTGCACGCTGGCGACGTGCTCACGGGCGATGGCGGCGAGGGCCTCGTCGACAGTTTCGACGCTGACGCCGTAAGCAGCGACCCGGCCCTCCTCGACGAGAGTGTCGAGGGCGTCGAACACGCGGTTGGTGGAGTAGGTGACGGTGGGCGGGCAGTGCAGCTGGACCAGGTCCAGGGTGTCCACGCCCAGGTTGGCCCGCGACCGGTCGTTCCACGCGCGGAAGTTGTCCAGGTTGTAGCGCTCGACCTCCTGCGCCTGACGACGGCCCATCTTGGTCGCCACGACCACGCCGGAGTCGGGATTCTCCCGCAGGAAGCGGCCGATGAGCTGCTCGCTGCGCCCGTCGCCGTACACGTCGGCGGTGTCGAAGAAGGTGACGCCGGCCTCGACGGAAGCGGCCAGCACGGCCAGCGCGTCGCCCTCGTCGACCGAACCCCAGTCGGCGCCGAGCTGCCACGTGCCCAGCCCGACGACGGACACCTGATGACCGGTGCGGCCCAAAACCCGTTGCTCCATGCGGCCAGCCTACAAAATCGGATGCGATCGAACACATCGGCTGTTACCGTCCGGATTCCGCTACCTGGGAGGTTCCGTGCGCCGAGTGACGACAGGCCCCATCCGCCGTCGCCCGCTCGCACCCAAGGACGCCTTCTCGCATGCGGATGCTCAATCTCGGTGTCGTCGCGCACGTCGACGCCGGTAAGACCAGCCTCACCGAACGACTTCTGTTCGACTCGGGCGCCATCGAGCGCCTCGGCTCCGTCGACGACGGGGACACCACCACCGACGGCATGGACCTGGAGCGCCGCCGGGGGATCACGATCCGCTCGGCCGTCGCCGCCTTCACCCTGGCCGACCGCCGCGTCCACCTCATCGACACGCCCGGCCACACGGACTTCGTGGCCGAGGTGGAGCGCGCGCTGGGTGTGCTGGACGGCGCGATCCTGGTGCTGTCGGCGGTGGAGGGTGTGCAGGCCCACACCCGGGTGCTCATGCGCACCCTGAAATCGGCCGGCGTGCCCACGATCCTGTTCGTGAACAAGATCGACCGGGTCGGCGCGCGGCACAAGGATCTGCTCCAGGACATCCGGCGAAAGCTCACTCCCGGCGCGATTTCCCTGAACCGTCCGGTGGATCTCGGCACGAAGTCGGCGGACGTCGTCGACCTCGATCCCGACCCGGAGCTGGCCGAGGTGCTGGCCGAGCACAGCGACGCCGCGCTTAAGTCCTATGTGGACGGCATCGACCCGGACCTGCTGCGCGACGAACTCCAAGCGCAGGCCCGGCGCGGACTCGTGCATCCGGTGCTGTTCGGCTCGGCGGTCACCGGAGTCGGTATTGCGGCCCTGCGCAAGGCAATCGTGGACCTGTTGCCGTCCGTCGATCCGGACACCAGCGGCGAGTTGGACGGCGTGGTGTTCGCGGTGGAACACGACAAGGGCCGGTCCGCGGTGGCCCGGCTGTTCACGGGCTCCCTGGCCACGCGTGACCGGGTCACCTTCGCCCGCCGCGACCGATCCGGCGCCCTGGTCACGGAATCCGGCGTCGCCACGGGCGTGAGGGACGTCGACGGTGAGCAGGCGCGGATCCCGGCCGGCGGGATCGCCCGCATCACGGGACTTCCGGGCCTGCGGGTCGGCGACCGGCTCGGCGCGCACGCGGCCGACGGTCGGCACCGATTCCGCCTGCCGACCATGGAAACCATAGTGACGGCCGAATCCCCGGCCAGGCTGTTCGACGGCCTGAGCCGGCTGGCCGACCAGGATCCGCTGATCGACGTGCGACGCGGCCCGAGCCACGGCAGCCTCGTCGTCTCCCTCTACGGCGAGGTGCAGCGCGAGGTGATCGCGACCCGCCTGGCCGAGGAATTCGGTGTCACAGCGGAGTTCTCCCCGCCGCGAGTGGCCTGCGTCGAGCGTGTCGCCGGCACGGGACACGGGCTGATCAGCATGGGGGAGACGGTGCACTGGGCGACGATCGGGCTGCGGGTCGAGCCCGGCGAAGCCGCCGCTTTCCGACTGGAGGCCGAGCGTGGATCACTGCCGGCGGCGTTCATCACCGCCATCGAGGACACGGTCCATGCGACGCTCCAAGAAGGTCTGCACGGCTGGCCGATCCAGGACTGCGTGGTCACGTTGACCCACACCGGATATTGCAGCCCGGTCAGCGTGGCGGCGGACTTCCGCGACCTCACTCCGCTGGTGCTGACCAAGGCGTTGCGACAAGCGGGAACTGTGGTGTGCGAGCCGCTGGAGGAGATCGAGCTGGAGGTTCCCGTGGAGTCGCTGACCATGGTGCAGTCCACCCTGACCAAGCACAACGGCCTGCCGCAGACGCCTTTGCTGGGCAACGGAACGGCGGTGATCGAGGCGGTGCTGCCCACGGCCCGGCTACGGGAGTTCCAACGCCTGCTGCCCGGTCTTACCGGTGGCGAAGGCGTGCTGACCGCGCACTTCGGCGGCTACAAAGCCTTGCGGAACCAGTGATGGGCGTGCGGCTCGGCGTTGAACGGCGGCACCTCCTCGAACCCGGCCGACCGATACAGCGCGATGGCCCCGGTCAGCGACCGGTTCGTATCCAGTCGCATGGCCGAAGCACCTCGCTGCCGCGCAAGGGTTTCCACCTCGGTGAGTAGCCGCCGGCCGAGGCCGAGCCCACGGGCGGAGGAATCCACCCACATGCGCTTCAACTCCCACACGCCCGGCTCCGGCTCGTACAAGGCGACGCAGCCAACGGTTTCCTCGCCGAGCCGGGCCAGCAGCACGACCTCGATCGCCGGCTGGAGGACGGCGTCCGGCGAGAAGCCGTCCTCGAACAACACGGCGAGGTCGGCGAAGTAGGCCTGGAAGCAGGGCAGCACGTCGGGATGGCCGGGGTCGACGGCCTCGACCTCGACCATCCCGACACGCAGCAACTGTGACACTTCGGCCATCGCGGCCACGAGGCGTTCCCGCTGGCGCGGAGACAGCGGGGCCAGGACGGCCTCTGCGACGCCGTCGCTGCGGCGGTCGAGGGCGCGCCGCTCGCGCTTGCCAGCGGTGGTCAGGCGGGCCACCCGCACCCGGCGGTCGGCGGCGTCGGCCTGCACGGTCACGAGACCGTCGGCCTCCAACGAGCGCAGCAGCCGGCTCAGGTAGCCGGAGTCGAGGCCCAGCGTCGCGCGCAGCGTCCGGAGGTCCCGGCCGTCGCCGATCTCCCACAGCAGCCGCGCTTCGCCCAGCGGCCGCGCGCCACCGAGGTAGTGCTCGTTGAGCGCGCCGAACCGCTGCGTGACCGTGCGGCTGAACCGCCGGACCGTCGCCACCACACCCGCGTCCATATCTCTGACTTTAGTCAGACAATATCCGGCGGTCCAGTCCACATCGGCCGCTGCCGGGCCGTCCGAACCGGCGGCGGTCAGCTGAGATCGGTCAGCTTGCCCTTGATCCGCTCGGCGAACTCGCGCTGGTGGGTGGTGGCGAACAGCACGACCGCCTCCCGCCAGCACTCGGCCGCGGCGTCGATGTCCCCGAACGCCAGCAGGATGTCGCCGCTGCGGTCCAGCGTGTCGGCCAGGTGATAGTGGTTGCCGCTCGTCGTGTACAGCCCGCGGCAGGTCGCGAACAGCGCGAGCGCCTCGGCCGGTCGGCCGCTCTGGTCCAGGCTGATGGCGATGTTGGACAGCGTGATCGCCTCGCTGTCCACGTCGCCATGCTCACGGAAGACCGTGACCGCCTGCTCCAGCAGCGCCCGGCCGGCCTCGTTCTCGCGCAGCCGGACCAGGGTCTCGCCCACCTGGCTGCGGGCCTGGGCCGTGAGCACCGGCTGGCCGAGCGGCTCCAGCAGGGCGAGGGCCTGCCGGGCGTGGGGCAGCGCCTCCGCGTAGCGCCGGCCCGTGGAGAACGCGTTGGCCGTGGCGCTGTGCACGATCGCCCGTTCGAGCGCGAGATCGGTGTCGGCCAACAGGTCCAGCGCCCGTTGCAGATGACCGATGCCCTCGTCGATCTGGTGGAACTGCACGCAGGCGCGGCCCAACCCGCGCGAGGCGTGGGCGCGGACGGCGGTGTCGTCGATGTGTTCCGCGGCGGCCAGCGCGAGCCGCCACCCGTCGAAGTCGTCGTCCAGATAGCCCTGCCGCCACCGCAGCGGCGCCAGGAACCAGGCCAGCTGCCACACGACGGCATACTGGCGGCGCCGCATCGCCAGCCGGGCGGTGCCGGCGAGGCACGCGTGCTCGGCGTGGAACCACGCCCACGCCGCATCGTCATCCGGCGGCTCGTAGGCGATCGGTCCCTCGGGCATGGGCGCGAGCACCGGCGGCGCGCGGTGCGGGAACAGCGCGCGCTCCACCGCGTAGGCGCCGTGCATGTAGTAGCCGATCAGGCGGTCCAGCGCCGCGTCGCGGTCGCTCGTGGCCTGCTCGGCGGCGTGCAGTCGCACCAGGTCGTGCATGCGGTAGCGGCCCGGCGAGTTCTGCTGCACCAGCGACACCCGTTCCAGCGCGCGCAGCGCACGGCCGGCATCGGCCCCAATGAGCGCGTCGGCCGCCTGCGCGCTGATGTCCGGCCCCGGCGCGAGCCCGAGCAGCGCGAACAACTGCGCCTCCGGCGGCTTGAGGGCGTCGGTCGACCACGACAGCACGGCACGCACGCTGGCCAGCGGGTCGTCTTCGTCCAAGGCGTTGAGCCGAGCCTCACGCAGCTCGGCGGCCAACGCCGCGAGCGGGAACGCGGGGTACGCCTGCGCACGGCCGGCGACGATGCTCAGCGCCAGCGGCATGCCGGCGCAGCTGTCCACCAGCTCGGTCACGGCGTCACGCTCGGCGGCCACGCGGTCCGCGCCGATGCGCGCGGCCAGCAGTGCTCGGGCATCCCGCGGCGGCAGCGTGTCCACGGTGAGGCGGCGCGCGCCGTGCGAGGCGACGAGGCCCGTGAGCTGATCCCGGCTGGTCACGATGACCGTGCTGGTCGAGCCGGGCAGCAGCGGCGCCACCTGCGCGGAATCGGCGGCGTTGTCCAGCAGCACCAGCATGCGGCGGCCCGCCAGCAGGCTCCGGTACAGCGCCGCCTGCGACTCCACCTCGCTCGGCACAGCCGTGGACGGCACGCCGAGGCCCTCCAGGAACCCGCGCAGCGCCCGTTCCGGGCTCACGGGCCGTCCGGACGGGTCGAAGCCTCGCAGGTTGACGTACAGCTGCCCGTCGGGGAAGCGGTAGGCGTCGCGGTGCGCCCAGTGCAGCGCCAGCCAGGTCTTGCCGATGCCGCCCGCGCCGGACACGACCACCACCGCGCCGGCCTCGTCCAGCCGCGCCAGCTCCGTCGTGCGGCCCACGAAGGCGCGCGGCGGGCTCAGCAGCTGCTGCGGCGCGGGGGCCTTCGCCGGCGCCTCCCCGTGCAGGATGCGCTGGTACTGCTCCTGTAGCTCCAGCCCCGGGTCCACGCCCAGCTCCTCGGCCAGCTGCCGGCGCAGTCGGTCGTACTGCCGCAGCGCATCGGCCTGGCGACCGGTGGCGGCCAGCGCGGCCATCAGCTGGCCGGCCAGCCGCTCGTCCAGCGGGTGCGCCGCCGACAGCGGGTTCAGCGTGGCCAGCACGTCGGCGTAGCGACCGGTGGCGAGGTACTGGTCGGCCAGATCCAGCACGGCGGCGAAGTGCTCGTCGACCAGCGTCTCGCGCAGCCTCACGGCCCACGGCGTGGTCAGCCCGTCCAGCGGCTCGCCGCGCCACAGACCCAGCGCCTGCTCGTGCCGGCCGGCCTCCATGTGCGCGCGGAACTCCAGGAGGTCGACGGTCGTGGGATCCGCCACCAGCCGCTGCCCGCCGCGGACCCGTTCGATCGGGACCTCGGGCAGCGCCTGCCGCAGTCGGGTCAGGTAAGAGGCGAGCGTGCCCCGCGCGGTCGTCGGCGGCCGGTCACCCCACACACGGTCCACCAACTGGTCCGTGGACACGGTCTCGTTCACGTCGACCAGCAGCGCGGCCAGGACGCTGCGCTGCCGCACCGGCCCGACGTCCACGTGCTGCCCGTCCCTCGTCACCCGGACATCACCGAGCAGCTGGAACCGCACGGCGACACCCTAGCGCGTCCCACCACCGTCCCAGCGGCGCGTTGTTCACGCAGGTCACGGCCGGGTGGGACGTGTCAGCCTCCCATCACTCTGTGCCCCGTCGGACCGGGCTGCCAGCGTTCGTGCCGCCGGGAGTCCCCGGCCCTTCACAGCGGGGGATAGAGATGGTCATCAGGGCACTCCTGGCCGGGTTGGTGCTGACGGCGACGACAACGGGTGCGGCTGCGGGGTTCGCACCGGCTGCCGTCGCCGTCTGCGGGCACAGCAGCACACAGCCCTCGCTCAAGCAGGGCGCGACCGGCACCGAGGTGCAGGAAGCCCAGTGCGAGCTCAACCTCGCCACCAAGGCGAGCCGCTACACGCCGATCGGCGCCGACGGCACCTTCGGGCCGGCCACCGACGCCCGTGTGCGGGTGTTCCAGCAGTGCGCCGGCCTCGGCGTGGACGGCGTCGTCGGCCCCAACACGTGGGCGGCGCTGAACACCTGGGCCGCGCACCCGCGCCGCTGTGCCACCACGGGCACCTCCACGGCGGCCCAGTCCGTCGTGTGCGGGCACAGCACCGCGCAGCCGACCCTCAAGCAGGGCGCGACCGGCGCGGACGTCAAAGAGGCGCAGTGCCGGCTGAACCTGGCCATGGAGCCCGGGCACTACGCACCGCTGACGATCGACGGCAACTTCGGCGGCGGCACGCAGGACCGGGTCGAGGACTTCCAGCGCTGCAACAACCTCAGCGCCGACGGCGTGCTCGGGCCGAACACGTGGGCCAAGCTCGTCGACTGGTCCAGCCGCAACACCTACTGCGCGCCGCCCAAGCCCGTGGGTTACGCCGTCGACGGCATCGACACCGCCAAGTACCAGCACCCCGGCGGCGCGGCCATCAACTGGGCGGCCGTGCGCGCCTCCGGCGTCGAGTTCGCCACGGTCAAGGCCACGCGCGGCACCAACGTCACCGACGAGTACCTGGCCACCGACCTGCCGGCCGCGCACAACGCCGGCCTCGACGTCGCGCCGTACCACTACTACACCGCCAGCGCGGCCAATACCGGCGGCGCGCAGGCCGACCGCTTCATCGCGGCCGTCCGCGCCACCGGCTACACCGGCAAGCGCCCCGGCGACCTGCCGCCGGTGTTCGACTTCGAGCGCGCGGACGACGGCACCGGCAACTGCCCGGCCTTCGGCACCGTGGCCGACGCCAAGGCCTGGCTCGACAAGGTGCAGGCCGCTTTCGGTCGCACGCCGATCATCTACACGCAGAAGTCCGTGATCGACGACTGCTACGGCGGCACCACGGCGTTCAGCGGCTACCCCATGCAGCTGGCCGACTACCGCCGCTCCATCACCGCGCCGCCGCTGCCCGCCGGCTCCTCCACGTGGCTGATGTGGCAGTACACCGACGCCGCGATCCCGGACGGCGTGCCCGCCCCGGCCACCGGCGACGTCTTCAACGGCTCCCAGGCGGACCTCGACCACCTGGCCAACAAGTGAGGAGACCGGCCGTGCGGCTCGACGTCCTGACCCTGAGCGCCGTCCTGGCCGCGACGACCGCCGTGGCCACGCCCACGGTCGCCGCTGCCGCCACCACCTGCTACGGCGGCGCGATCACCAAGCACTACGGCGACGGCGCCTTCTTCGGCCCCTACAGCGCCTCCAGCCGCTGCACGGACATCAACCTGCGGCTGACCGCCGGCACCAGCGACTACGTGAACGCCTGCGTGGTGTTCATCGACCACACCAGCCAGTGCAACCGGTGGACCAGGGTGCCCAAGGGCGCCTGGCACACCATCGCCACCGACGTGCTCGACGGCACGCACTTCGAGGTGCTCGTCGGCGTGCCGTTGGAGGGCGACGACGCCACCGTCCAGTTCGCCTTCTAGGAACGGAGTCTCCGCCATGATCCGCAGACTGCTGCCGGCGCTGTTCGGCCTGCCGGTCCTGCTCGGGCTCACCGTGATGCCGGCGCCGGCCCAGGCGGCGACCAGCTGTTACGGCGGCGCGATCTCGTTGACCTACCACTACTCGTCCGCGGCCGTGGAGTACGGGACGTACACCACCTCGTCCCGCTGCAAGGACATCAACATGCGGCTCACCACCGACAACGGCACGTTCCTCGACGCCTGCGTCGTGTTCGTGGACCACACCACGCTGTGCAACAACGACAACGCCTACCAGACCATGGGCCCGCCGTGGCTGACGGTCGCCACCGACGTCAAGGACGGCACCCACTTCAAGCTGCGCGTGCACGCCTACGACATCGACTCGCAGCTGGTGCACTTCCAGCTGGCCTTCTGACCGGGCTTGAAGAAAGGGATAGACGATGAACCTCTCCATGAGCCGCCGGGCGATGCTGCGCGGGGCGCTGGTCGTCGGCGCCGGCGCGGTGCTCGCGCCGACCCTGCTGGCCGGCACGGCGCAGGCCTACACCTGGTCGCGCACCCTCAAGCAGGGCATGAACGGCGCCGACGTGACCGAGCTCCAGATCCGGGTCGCCGGCTGGGCCGCGTCCAGCGCCAGCCAGACCCGGGTCAGCGTTGACGGCGACTTCGGCCCGGGCACGGACGCCGCGGTCAAGCGCTTCCAGGCCGCCTACGGGCTGTCCGTCGACGGTGAGGTCGGCGCCAACACGCAGGCCAAGCTCAACTCGCTGGAGCAGTCCGACGGCTCCACCCTGCACTTCAACTTCAGCGAGTTCACCGACCGTGTCAGCGGCACCTTCAACGGCGGCAAGGTCAGCGCCGCCACGGCCAAGGAGAACGCCCGCCGCTGCATGTACAAGCTGGAGGCGCTGCGCAAGAAGCTGGGCGACAAGCCGATCACCGTGAACTCCGGCTTCCGCTCCATCCAGCACAACGCCGACATCGGCGGGGCCAGCGACAGCATGCACATGTACGGCACCGCGGCCGACCTGGACGTGCCGGGCGTGGCCAACAAGACCGTGTACGAGAAGGCCGAGACGTGCGGCTTCTCCGGCCTGGAGACGTACAACACCGACCACCAGCACGTGGACAGCCGCGCCGACCTCGGCCGCGCCTGGTGGTGGGAGAACGGCACCGTGTGACCGAAAAACTGCGGGCGGCGCTACCTCGATGGGCTGGGGGTCGAGGACAGCGCCGCCTGGCAGGACGGCCAGTCGTGGAAGTCCCGCTTCACGGCCCACAGCTTGTGCGCCGCCTCGATGTTCCACGCCGGGTCGAACGCCTTGAGCGGCGTGCCGTCCTGCTGCTGCAGGCGCATGTCGGAGATCTGGAAGACACCCCAGTTGCGGCTGCCGTTGGTGTTGGGCAGCACGTACAGCGGGTCCAGAAAGGACGCGCAGCGGGCGACGGCCACCGCGGTGTCGGGATCTTCCGTGAAGACCTCACGGATCTTCTGCTCCACCTGCTGCGGGCTCCACGTGGCCATGGACACCGTGCCGGTGTGCAGCGCCTTGCTGGTGGCGGTGTCCACGACGCCCTTGGCCGGCAGGCCGGCCAGCACCTGGAAGGCCGTGACCTTGCGCAGGGTCTCGGGGCCGAAGTCGCTGTCCACGGAGATTTTGGTGCTGGCCTTGAGGAGCAGCGACTGCACCTCGGCCACGCAGTCGTCGTGCTCGCCCATGCTGACGGTCTGGCAGCCGGTGTCCGACAGGCTTTCCGCGTTGCCCGGCGCCCTCGTCACCCAGACCAGGCCCCCGGCCAGCAGCACCACCGCCGCCGCGGCCACGCCGGCATACCAGGACGTGAGCCATTTTCGGGCTTTCGGGGCGGGCGGTGGCACCTCGACCTCGGCCAGGTCCATCTCGGCCAGCGGCGGCGGCGTGTCCCGCTCGGTGTCGGCCAGGGCCCACAGCTGGTGCAGCTCGCGCAGTTCCTCCGCGCTGGCGCCGCAAACCTTGGCGAAGGTGTGCACCACGCGATAGTCGGTCGGCACGCTCAGGCCCGAGCAGTAGCGGTGCAGGCTCGACCCGCTCACCCCGGACTGCTTGCCCAGCCGGTCGAAGCCCCTGCCGCTGCGGTCCTTCAGCATGCGCAGGCACGCGGCGAACTTGTCCGTCTGCGTCGAGGCGATCACGGTCCGACCCCCAGCTGGTCCGCTGATGACAGCACGGAAAGTAGCACCGCAACGGCGTCGCGAACGTGACTTCTTCCCCTTGTCTCGCTAAATCACTGGGCGTCATCGGACCGGCCTGCTAATGTCCTGCGCGCCGTGACCCGACCGAGGAGGTGAGACCCGTGACCGTTGTTACGACGTGGGTGCTCCCACTCCCGATCACGGACGGGCCGACGTAGGTGTCGCCGGGAGCGCTCCCCAGCACTCCCGAAAGGCGACACGCCATGAACTTCACCGCTGACACCACGTACGACGGCATCCTCGAACGCGAGTTCACCGTCGGCGACGTCCCCGGCGTCCTGTGGACACCGGACACCGCTTCGGCCGATGTGCCGCTGGTCCTGTTGGGACACGGCGGCGGCCGGCACAAGAAGGCGCCGGCCATGACCGGCCGCGCCCGGATCCTGGTCGACGCGGGCTTCGCCGCCGCGTGCATCGACGCCCCCGGGCACGGCGACCGGCCGCGCACCGCTCACGACGAGCGGGAGATCGCCCTGATGCAGAAGGCGATGGCCACGGGTGAACCCGTTGGGCCGATCGTCGTCCGCTACAACGGCCATCTCGCCGAACAGGCCGTGCCCGAGTGGCAGGCCACCCTCGACGCGCTACAGGACGTGATCCATGGCCCGGTCGGCTACTTCGGCCTGAACATGGGCACGGCCACGGGCGTGCCGTTGACGGCCGTCGACTCCCGCATCACCGCCGCGGCCTTCGGCCTGTTCTGGCCGGACAACCTGGTCGAGACGGCCCGGAAGATCACCGTGCCGATCGAGTACACACTCCAGTGGGACGACGAGCACATCCCGCGCGAGGCCGGTCTCGCGCTGTTCGACGCCTTCGGCTCGACCGTGAAGTCCTTGCACGCCAACACCGGACGGCACAAGGACCTGCCGCGCTTCGAGGCGGACAGCGCCGTCCGGTTCTTCCTGCGACACCTGATGTAGGCGGTTCCCGACGCCGCGCTCACAACCACCTGAGCGCGGCGTCGGGCGTGTCGTCGGCTCGCTGGTTGAAGGCGATCGCCGCGCTCGGCTGGTGCTGGTGCACGAGGTTGACGACGCGTTCGAACAACAGCAGCAGCGGCTCGTGCTTGCGGATGCCGCCACCGACCACCACGCAGGCATAATTCTTGCGGCCCAACGCTTCCATGATCGGAGCCTCGGGATCGTCCTCCGGGTCCACCAGGCACATGTCGGCCTGGATCCCCAGCTCCTCGAACCGGACGTTGCCGCGGGCGATCGCCTGCTGGACCGGTTCCGGGTCGTAGCCCGGGATCCGGGCCGGGTCGAGCCCGATCACCAGCACCGGCCCCGTGACCTTGTGTGTGTCGGCGGCGGCCTGGATGCCGGCCACGTAACGGTTCCAGGAGTCGGCGTCGCCGAATTCGTCGTGGTCCTCGCCGCCGCGGCAGTCGATCATCTCCCGCACGATGTCGGCGTGGCCGGCGTGCTGGGCGGTGTCGGCCAGGACCCGAGCCAGCAGATGGCCCAACGTCGTGGCGCGCTTCTCCTCGGCCCACCAGGACACGCTGGCCGGGGCGTCGAGGCCGAGCCGCTCGATGGACTCGTCGCTGTGCTTCCAGGCCGTGCGGTACAGATCGAGGATCTCGGCCCGGCTCTCGTCGGCCTTGGCCCACATGTCGGCGCCGTCCCAGACCGACCCGTCCTCGACCCAGGGCAGCGTGACCGGCGCCGGCCGCCCGACGCAGTCGCCGAGGTAGCCGAACTCGCCGCCGAGCGCGTGCTTGACCAGCCCGAGCAGGTTGGTGCCGGACGGCGTGAGCGGCCGCCGGATGTCGTACTCGCTGAGCCCGTCCAGCGCGGACACCAGGCTGTCGCGGGCTTCCTGGAGGTAACGGCGCAGATCGGCGGCGATGTCGGTCACGCCGTCGAACCTAGCCCAGAATCTGCCACACCGCCCCGGCAACGCCAGGCATCGGTCGCGCCGATGCCGGTGAGGTCGGCGATGGACCGGCGGCTGCGGTGCGTGCCGTCCAGCACTGATCCGGCGGGCCGATCCGCCTGCGGGGAAACGAATCCGGCCCGGACGGCGTGGCCGAAGTCGCCGTGGTCGAGGCATGGTCGTGGTCGTCGGTGACGATGAGGGCGGCGAGTCCCTCAGTGCGAAGTTGTTGGCACAGAAGGGTTGCGGCCTCGGGTCGGCGGCCCCGGACGTGCACCCGGCGGATCGGGCGCAACCAGGCCAGTCAGGTCATCTGGAGCAGAGCCCGTTGGCCGGTTCCCATCACCGTGGGCCAGCAAGGTCGCCTTCACTGCGCCGAACACGACCTCCGGCGCCACCGCGGCGCGGATCTCTTCCGCGGCAACGATCCTCACCGCCGGTCCAGCCAGTCGCCCCAGCGCTCCAACGCCTCCTCCGGCCCCGTTCGCCCCACGCCGACGCGGAACCGGTCGGTCGGGGTCGCGGTCAGGTCCGAGCGGTAGATGCTCGACGGCAGCAACAGCACGCCCACGTCCTGGACGAGCTCGGCGCACATCGCCTCGACGCCGTCGGCCCCGAGGTAGCGGGGGAAGCACACGCAGCCGCCCTGCGGCCGTTCCCAGGCGAACAGGTCGGGCCTCTGTGCGAAGAAGTCCTCGAACAGCGGGAGATTCGCCGCCACGATGCCTCGGTTGCGGGCCAGCAGCCGGTCCCGCGCCCGCAGGCCGATCAGCGCCAGCACCTCGCTCGGCGCGGAGTTGCAGATGGACGTGTAGTGCTTGGCCCGTTCCAATCGGTCGAGCACACCCCGGTCACGGCAGGCGATCCAGCCGATCCGCAGGCCGGGCAGGCCGTACGCCTTGGACATGACGTTCAGCGACAGCGCGGTGGGGGAGAGGTCCGCGGCCTGCGGCAGCGACGGCCGGTCCAGTTCGAGGCCGCGGTACACCTCGTCGCTGAACAGCGTGATGCCCCGCTCCTCGCACAGGGCCACCAACCGCCGCCACGAGTCGGGATCCGGCACCGCGCCGGTGGGGTTGTTGGGGAAGTTGACCGAGACCAGCCGGGTGTTGGGTCTGATCGCCGCTTCGACGGCGTCCACATCCAGCGCCCAGTTGTCGTCCTCGCGCAGGGCCACGCCCGTGACCTCGGCGAGCGCCAGCGGAAGCGTCTCCGCCGCCTGGTAGTTCGGCGTGAGCACCACCGCGTGGTCGGTCGGGTCGAGGAGCACCTGCATCGCCAGGTAGATGGCCTCTTCCGCGCCGGCGAAGCACAGAATGTCCTCGGGCTCCACGTTGTCGTACGTCGCCGCGATTTCCTCGCGCAACGCCGGCAGGCCACGGGTCTCCGTGTAGCCCAGCGTCAGCGACTCCCAGCGGCGGCGGCCGTCGTCGTCGGCCATGGCCAGGAGTTCGGCCATCGGCAAGCTCTGGGCGTCCGATGCCGTGAGGTGGTAGCGGGCAGTGAACTCCCACGCGGAGAAGTAGGTCTCCAGCCGGAAATCAGGCAGGGTCGGCATCGGCGGGCTCCTTGCGGGTCAGCGCGAGCAGTTGGTAGACGGCCGAGCGGGAGATCCCCATCGCCCGCGCCACCGTGGGCACGGACCGCCGCTGGTCGAAGACGCCCGCGGAAGCCAGCTGCGCCACCAGGTCCAGCCGCTGGTCCTTGGACAGCCCGTCGACGGTGGTGGCGTGGTCGCGGACGAACCCCGCCACCGTCTCGTTGAGCCGCTCCGTCCAGTCATGGGCGAACAGCGCCTCGGGCTGGGCGGCCACCGGCGCGGCGAAGGCCGCCAGGATGCGGGCCGCGGCGTCGAACGCGGATCGGTCCACGTTCACGCACAGCACCACGTCCGGGCGGCCTTCGTCGTCGCGGATCACCGCGCTGACACTGGAAAGTCCCCGCCCGTCGGGCAGGGACTTGGGGTACGGGCCGTAGACGTCCGCGCCGGCCGGGGTGAGCTCGTCGAGCTCGCCCAGCAGGGACGGATCGCCCACGGTCCGTTTCGACAGCGGGTTCCAGATGGCGATGACCGAGTCCGTGGCCGGGTCATGCAGCACTACCTCGGCGTGCGGTGAAAGCAGGCGGGCGATCGCCTCGCACACCGGGGCCAGCCGGTCAGCCATCGTGGACACGCTGTGGACAGTACATCTGCTGTGGACAAACTGTCCACAGCCTCGTCGTCAGCCTTCGATCTGCGGAGCCGCGCCCGCGGTCACCGCGATCTTGCGGGACTGGGCCTTCTCCACCACCGGCACGCGCAGGGTCAGCACACCCGCGTCGTAGCTGGCCTGGATGCCGTCCCGGTCCAGCGCCTCGCCGAGCACGACCCGCCGGGTGAACGTGCCGGTCGGCCGCTCCGCGACCTGCCAGCGGACCTCGTCGTCCTTGCTCGCCGGCCGCTCGGCCTTGACCGTCAACACATTGCGCTCGACGTTGACGTCGATCGACTCCGGCGCGACGCCCGGCAGGTCGAACGTGACCACGAACTCGTCACCCTTGCGGAACGCGTCCATCGGAATGGCCGCGGCGCGCGTCCGGGTGGCGCCCGTGGAGAACATCAGCCGCTCCAGCTCGCGGAACGGATCCGTGCGCACCAACATGGTGCACCGCCCCTCTCTCGGTCTTCCGGCGACCCCTTGCCGCCGACACACTTGACAACGATCGACTCAAGCTTTTGATTCCCGACCCGCTCAGATTCGCTCCCGTCCGCCGAAGCCGCCCGGCTCCGTGTCCTTCTTCTTCTCTCTCCTCCCCAAAAAAACCGCCCGCCTCCCCAGGTCGGGGAAGCGGGCGGCGGGCGGCGCGACCGCTAGGGATGCTCCTGCCGGCACTTGTCCAGCTTGGACTGGGCGTCGGCCAGCTGCTTGGTCCTCGTCTCGACGAAGCCCTTGACCTGGTCCTCATCCGCCTCGGCGGCCTTGATCGCGGCGTCCGCGGCGGCCACCTTGGGAGTGGCGTCGGGGATCTGCTGGTCGAGCCGGGCGATGGTCGCGGCGTCGGCGTGGTTCATCACGGCGAACGTCCGCTGCGTGGTCGCGTTGGTCAGCGCCGACTTCACCTCCAGGGCCGCCAGCTGCTCGTTCGCCGCCTTGAGCGAGGCGTCCGCCGACTCGGTGTCGGCCAGGTCCCGCATCGTTTTGGCCCCGATGACATCACTCCGCTCCTGCTGGCAAGGCGCCGGCTGGGGTGGCAGCAGCGCGCTGCATCCGGTCGTCAGCACCGCCGCGCCCAGCACGACGGCGAACAGCGTCAACCGCATCAGGTTCTCCCCCCTGAAATCACGTCGAGCGGTCATTCTACGGATATCGGACGCACCCAGCACCACGGTGTGGATCGACGCGACGTGGAGGAAGCGGGCGGGGCGGAATAACCTCCACGATCGGCGGTGGAGCTAGGTACACCCGGGAACGGCAGCCAGGTACATTCCGCCGGCGCATGCGCCCCAATAGTTTGGTGGCATGGTCATCGCAGCAGACACCACCCGGCGGACCGCCGACCCGCGCCGGGCCGTCATCGTCAACCTCGCGCTCAACCTGGTCGCGCCGCTGGCCCTGTTCTACGGACTCCGCGCCGCCGGCGTCGACCAGTGGCTCGCCCTGGTGCTCGGCGCGATCCCGCCGACCGCGCACGCCGTGCACGGCGTGATCGTCCGTCGCAAGATCGACGCCCTGGCTCTGTTCACCCTGTCCATCCTCGGCTTGAGCGTCGTGACCTCGTTCGTCACCGGCAGTCCGCGCTTCCTGTTGGCCAAGGACGGCTGGATGACCGCGATCGCCGGCGTGTGGATCCTCGCCACGTTGTGGCGGACGCCGTTCCTGCAGCAGTTCCTGCTGTCGTTCACCTCGGGGGAGACGCACGAGCGGTTCGTGCTCAGCTGGCGGGATTCGCCGACGTACCGCCATGTTCTGCGCATGGCCACCGTGATGTGGGGCGTCGGCCTGCTGGGCGATTCCGTGGTCCGGGTCGTGCTGGCCTACGGGCTGCCCGTCGACCAGGTGCCGCTGATCAACACCCTGCAGTACTTCGTCGTGTACCTGGCGCTGGAGATCGGGACCCGGCTCTACATGCGGCGGAAGTCCGTGGCCGCCAAGGTGTTGGCCGAGTCGGGACAGGTCATGCTGATGAAGGGGAAGAAGAAGTGACCGTCATCCTGGTGACCGGCGGCGCCAGTGGCATCGGCGCCGCCGTGGCCCGCCGCTTCGCCGCCCGCGGCGCCTCCGTCGTCATCGCCGACCTCAACCCTCTCGGCGCCGCTGTCGCCGCCGAGATCGGCGCCCTGTTCGTGCCCACCGACGTGTCCTCTCCCGAGGCCAACGACGACGCCGTCGCCGCAGCCGTCTCCGCCTTCGGCCGCCTCGACATCGCCCACCTCAACGCCGGCGCCGGCAACGGCGGCACCGAGCTCGACCTCGACCGGTACCGCCGCGTCATGTCCGTCAACCTCGACGGCACCGTCCACGGCATCCGCTCCGCCCTCCGCGCCGGCGTCCGGTCCATCGTCGTCACCTCCAGCCTCGCCGGCATTTCCCCCGCCACCTTCGACCCCGTCTACGCGGCCAGCAAGCACGCTCTCATCGGCCTCGTCCGGTCGCTCCAGCTCCCCGGCGTCACCCTCAACGCCGTCTGCCCCGGCTTCGTCGACACCCCCATGATCTCCGCCTTCCGCCACGAGCTCCCCGCCCACGGCTTCGCCATCGCCACCCCCGACGACGTCGCCTCCGCCGTCGAGCACATCGCCTCCGGCGTCGACTCCAACCAGGTCTGGGAAGTCCAGGCCGGCCGCCCGCCGACCCTCGTGCAGTTCCCGGCCGTGGAACTCAGCCGCTGCGAGCCCGTTGGAAGGTGACGGGAGATTTGAGCCGAACGTCAAGCCAGTCGCTGCTTCCCCGTCTCTTTGGCCATCGAGCTCGGCCGCGGTCCGTCGGTAGCATCCGGCGGATGGCGCAGCTGATCCACGTGAACGGCCCGTCCGGCGTCGGAAAGTCGACGGTGGCTCAGCGGTACGCCGATCGGCATCCGGGCGTGCTCAACCTCGACACGGATCAGGTCGTCAGCCTGATCGGAGGCTGGCGGGAGAACTTCTGGCAGGCGCTGACAGCCGGGCGGCGGCTGGCGATCGGGATGGCGGAGACGCACGCGGAACGGCATCGGCACATCGAGGAGATCGTGGCGCGCGGGGGTGGGCCGGCTTTGCTGGTGCGGATCCATGACCAGCTCACGGCGTATGTGCGGGGTCGACCGGAATGTGTGGTCGTGATGACCGATGGCCGTGGCGTCGACCAGACGTACGACGACGTCATCGCGGTGCTCGGGCGCTGTTAGCTTGGCCGGCATGGGGGGACGACTGGCGTTGCTTGTGGCGCTCGGCATCGACAACTTCGGGTCGGGGCTGTTTCTGCCGCTGTCGGTGCTGTACGCGATCCAGGTCGTGGGGCTGCCGATCGCGGTGGCGGGCACGGTGGTGACGGTGGGCAAGCTGGTGGGGATCGCGATGCCGGCGGTGGCGGGGAGGCTGGTCGACCGGTTCGGACCGCGGCAGGTGGTGATCGGGTCGCAGCTGCTTCAGGCCGCCGGGGTGGGGGTGTACCTGGTGGCCGGGAACGCGGTGCTGGTGCTGGTGGCGTCGGCGCTGCTGGCGGCGGGGCAGCAGGCGTTCTACAGCTCGGTGTTCGGCCTGATCGCGGACACAGTCCGGGACGGCAGCAAGGACTCGGCGTATGCCCTGGTGGGGCAGGTGCGAGGGGTGTGCTTCGGCCTGGGTGGGCTGGCTGTGGCGGGCCTGACGAGCCTCGGCCGGGAAGGTTACGAGGCGGCGGTGGCGCTGGACGGGGTGACGTTCCTGGTCGCGGCGGCGGTGCTGGCGGCGTTCCTGCACGTGCCACACGAGCGCCACAAGGACGGGGAACCGGCGGTGAGTGTGCTGCGCAACCGGCCCTACCTGATGCTGATCGTGGTCACGGCGTTCGCGACGTTCCCGGTGGACATCATGCTCGACGGCGGCTCGGTGTACGTGACGGAAGTGCTGCACGGGCCGGCGTGGATACCGGGGGCGATGATCACGGCCCTGACGGTCAGCGGCATGGTGTTCAGCACGCTGGTGGTGCGCTGGACACGGACCCTGTGGCGCACCACGGCCATCCGCATCGGCACCGCCATCTGCGGGGTGTGGGCGCTGGCCAGCCTGGGCGCGGTGCTGGTGCCGACGTCGTGGCTGCCGGCGTACCTGCTGGGCACGGCGGCGTTCCTGGCGCTGGGAACGCTGATCGGCAACCGGGCCAACGCCCTGGCCGAGGCGTCCGCGCCGAAGGTGACGCGGGGGCGGCACCTGGCGGCGTTCCAGTACGCCTTCACGGCGGCCGGGGTGCTCGCGCCGGCGGTGGTGGCGCTGTTCGCGCTGGGACCGTGGCTGCCGTGGCTGGTGGCGCTGCTGGCAGCCACGGTCGCGGTGGCGGCAATGCCTTACCTGGCAAGGAATCTGCCGAAGGACGCGGTACGGGGGGACTACGGCAGGATCGCGTCGACGTAGCCGCCGTCGACCCGCAGTGCGCCGCCGGTGGTGGCCGAGGACAGCGGGGAGGCGAGGTAGACGACCATGTTGGCGATCTCCTCGGGCTCGATCAGCCGCTGCAACAAGGACTGCGGCCGGTGCTCGC
Source organism: Kutzneria sp. NPDC051319 (assembly GCF_040682195.1). Classification (NCBI taxonomy): domain Bacteria; kingdom Bacillati; phylum Actinomycetota; class Actinomycetes; order Pseudonocardiales; family Pseudonocardiaceae; genus Kutzneria; species Kutzneria sp. NPDC051319. Next base: position 51,225 of record NZ_JBFBAM010000002.1, read on the forward strand.
GCATGAACTGGCGCTGGGCCTGCTCCCACGGCAGGTCCTTGTCCACGAGCTGGTAGACGAAGTCCTCGACGCCGCCGGTGTGGGTGGGGCCGGCGATCACCGAGTTGACGGTGACGCCGGTGCCGGCGGCGAACTTGGCGAAGCCGCGGGACACGGCTAGCAGCGAGGTCTTGGTCATGCCGTAGTGGATCATCTCGGCCGGTGTGGCGATCGCCGAGTCGCTGGCGATGTACTGCACCCGGCCCCAGCCCCGCTCGGTCATGCCGGGCAGGTAGGCGCGGGTCAGCCGCACCGCGGACAGCACGTTGACCTCGAAGTAGCGCCGCCACTCGTCGTCGCTGATCTCCAGCGGCGACTCCGCGCCGAAGATGCCGAGGTTGTTCACCAGCACGTCCACGTGCGGCACGGCGGCGAGCACCTGGGCGGCGCCCTCGTCGGTGGAGACGTCGCCGGGCGCGGCGAGGAACTCGCCCCGGCCGGCCAGGGATTCGATGGTGGCGGCGACGCCGTCGGCCTTACGCCCGTTGACGGCGACGGTGGCGCCGGCCCGGGCCAGTCCGGCCGCGATGGCCTGGCCGATGCCCTGGGTGGAGCCGGTGACGAGGGCGACCTTGCCGGTGAGGTCGAGGCGCATGTGAGGGGATCTCCTGTTCTGAAGGTGAGGGTCCAGCCTGATGCCGTCAGCTCGCCGGCGCGAGCGCAGCGGCCGCGGCGGTGGCGACCTTGTGGTCCTGCTCCGGGGCGCCGCCGCCGACGCCGATGGCGCCGACCAGCACGCCGTCACGACGCAGCGGCACGCCGCCGGCGATGAACAGCAGCGGCCGGTCGAGGGCGGTCGGCAGGCTGTGGAACGGGCCGTCCGGCTTGACCGCGTCGACCACGTCGGCGGTCGCGGCGTCCAGCTGGACGGCGGTGTAGGCCTTGCGGGTGCTGGTCTCGCCGGAGATCAGCAGCGCGTCCTGGTCGCGCACGAAGCCGAGCAGGTGACCGCCACGGTCGAGCACGGTGACGCTGACCTTGATACCGGTCCGCTCCGCCTCGCCGCGTGCGGTGTCCAGCAGGTCGCGCAGCTCGTCGTTGCTCAGGTCGACGGGGTGGTGAGCCATGGTGCGAACGCCCTTCGTATGCTTGCTCGGTACGGAAGCCAGCGTACACAATAATTGCAGACGCCGTCTAATGGCGTTGGCAACTTACGTGCGGTGAGCTGCGGCACGGTTACCTTGGGACGGCGTGAGCGACATGATCGACGTCGACGGCCTGCGGGCCGCGCTGGAGCACACCTGCCCCGACGGCGAGATCGAGGCATGGGACAACCCGGGCGGCCCGAAGGTCGAGGTGCGCCGCGGTGAACGGGCCGCGTCGGTGTTCTGGCACCGGGAGAAGTCGGTTTTCTGGGTGAGCTACCGGCTGTCCAGGGGGTTCATGAACCGAGCGGCCCGGACCGATCTCGCCGAAGTCACCGGCTCCGCGGCGACCTGGCTCGGTGGGGCAACGGCGAGGGAATTCGCCGTGGTGTGGCCGTTTGCCGATTTCGTCGATGTCGCCGACGCGTATGAGAGCGGCGACCGCATCGAATACTGCTGGCAACTGTTCCGCGCGCATCCCCGGTTCGGGTTGGATCAGTTCATCGACGCGGCCATGCGGGAACCCCGGCTGCGGCAGATGTTCCCGTTCACCTCGATGTGGTGGATGTCGTTCCGGCCGACTGCCGAGGAGTTCCGGGTGCCCGGGCCGTGGGTGCGGGCGGCCGACAATGGCCGGTACACGATTGTGGAGAACCGGCCGGTAGAAACCGATATCGACTACAGCCCGGCCGAGGCGGTCCAGGTGTTCGTGACGGAGATGGACCGCCTCGGCGTGCCGAGGCCGGAGGACCTCAGATCTCCGTCAGAGCACCGTCCGCCAGCCGAAGCCGGCGGGTGATACCGATGTCGGCCAGGTCGTACGGCTCGTCGTTGCTCAGGTCGACGGGGTGGCGAGCCGTGGTGTGTATGCCTTGCGGTGGGCAGCGCCACGGTTACCTTGGGACGGTGTGAGCGACCTGATCGATGTCGACGGCCTGCGGGCCGCGCTGGAGCACGCCTGCCCGGACTGCGAGATCAAGGCATGGGACAACCGGGGCGGCCCGAAGGTCGAGGCGCGCCGCGGTGAACGGGCCGCGTCGGTGTTCTGGCACCGGGAGAAGTCGGCCTTCCGAGTGAGCTACCTGGTCGGGAAGGCGATCCTGCGGCACGCCCGCACCCCGGACCTCGGGGTGGCCACGGCGTCGGCGGCGACATGGCTCGGCGGGGCCACGTCACGGGAATTCGCCGCCGCGTGGCCCTTCGCCGACTTCGTGGCCATCGCCGACGCGTTCGAGCGTGGCGACCGGATCGAGCGCATGTGGCAGTCGGCCCTCGTGCATGACTCGTTCCGGCTGGAAGGGTTCATCCCGGTGGCGATGAACGAGCCTCGGCTGCGATGCATGTACCCGTTCGTGCAGATGGGATGGCTGTCGTTCCGGCCGACCGCCGACGAGTTCCACGTGCCGGGGCCGTGGGTCCTGGGACTCGGGCAGGACGATGGCCAGTTCAAGGTGTGCTCAGGAAGTGGGGACCGCTGGCACGGCGAGCCGATCGCCATATGCGACGCCGAGACGGCCGTCCGCCTGTGTGTGACGGAGATGGACCGCCTCGGCGTGCCGAGACCCGAGGACCTCAAACCTCGGTGAGCGCCCGATCCTCCAGCTGGAGCCGGCGGGTGATGCCGATCTCGGCCAGGAAGCGCTCGTCGTGGCTGACCACCACAAACGCGCCCTGATAGGCGTTCAACGCCCCGGTGAGCTGCTCGACGCTGGCCAGGTCGAGGTTGTTGGTCGGCTCGTCGAGCAGCAGCAGGTGCGGCGCCGGCTCGGCGCACAGCACGCACAGCAGGGTGGCCCGCAGGCGTTCGCCGCCGGAAAGCACTCGCACCGGCAGCTGGGACCGTTCGGCACGGAAAAGGAAGCGCGCCAACAGGTTCATCATGTCGGAGGTGGGCAGGCTGGGGGCGAACGCCCGCAGGTTGTCGGCGGTGGACAGCTCCGGATCCAGCAGGTCCAGCCGCTGCGACAGGTAGGCCACGCGGCCGTCGGCCCGGGTGAGCACGCCGTGGGCGGGCTCCTCCAGGCCGGCGGCGACGCGCATCAGCGTGGACTTGCCGACGCCGTTGGCCCCGAGCAGCGCGATCCGCTCCGGCCCACGGATCGACAGGCTCACGCCGTCGCCGGCGAACAGGTCCCGCACCCGCAGGTGCTCGCCGTGGAACACGGTGCGGCCGGCCGGAACGGTGGTGTCGGGCAACGACAGGGAGATCGTCTTGTCGTCCCGCAGCGACCGCTCGGCCTCGTCCAACCGGGCCTTCGCGCTCTCCACCCGCTGTCCGTGCATGTCGTTGGCCTTGCCGGCGGCCGACTGGGCCTTCTGCTTGATCAGGCCGAGGGCGATGCGCGGGATGTCGCTGCCGGACCGCGCCCCGGCGCTGGCCCGCCGCGCCGCCTTCTCCCGGGCCTGCTGCATCTCGCGCTTCTCGCGCTTGAGGTCCTGCTCGGCGTTGCGGATGTTCTTCTCCGCCACCTCGCGGGCCGCCTTGACCGCCGCCTGGTACTCCTCGAACGAGCCGCCGTGCAGGGTGATCTCGCCACGGTCCAGCTCGGCCACGCGGTCGGCCAGGTCGAGCAGCTCCCGGTCGTGGCTGACCATCAGCAGGCAGCCCTTCCAGTCCCGCAGCACGGTGTGCAGCCGCTGCCGGCCGTCTCGGTCGAGGTTGTTGGTCGGCTCGTCGAGCAGCAGCACGTCGGGCTGCTTGAGCAGCTGCGCCGCCAGCCCGATGGCGATCACCTGGCCGCCGCTGAGCGTGCCGAGACGACGGTCCAGCGCCACCTCGCCGAGGCCGAGGCGGTCCAGCTCGGCGCGGGCGCGTTCCTCCACGTCCCAGTCGTTGCCGACGGCCGTGAAGTGCCCCTCGCCGGCGTCGCCGCCCTCGATCGCCCGGATCGCCGCGACGATCGGGGCGATCTCCAGCACCTCGGCCACCGTGGGCTCGCCGGTCAGCGGCAGCGTCTGGGGCAGGTAGCCGAGCACACCGTCCACGGTGATCGTGCCTGTGCGGGGGCCGAGCTCGCCGGCGACGAGCTTGAGCAGCGTGCTCTTGCCGGCTCCGTTCGGCGCGACCAGGGCCGTCCGGCCGGCGCCGACGGCGAACGACAGGTCGTCGAACACCGGGGTGCCGTCCGGCCAGGAGAAGGACAGGTTGGAACAGACGATCTTCGGCATGGAAGTTTCTCCACCGCGAGACGGGCGCGCGTGAGCGCCCGGAAAACGAACAGGTGTGAGGGCACGACCGAGCGCGGCGTCACGTGGACACCGTTGTCGCGGGGCCGTATCAGCCCTCGATGTCGTCCTCGACCACCATCACGGCGGTTACTCCCTGTTGCTGCGGTGCGCTTCCCAGCCAGCGTATCAGCCGGCGCGCCAGCCGAGGGCGGGGCCGAGTTTTGTGGCCATATCCGTGAGGATCTGCACGTAGTCGGCGTGCTCGAAGGTGAACGGCAGCGCGAACGCCACCTCCTCGACCTCGCGGAACGCCGCGTTGTCGTGCAGTTGCTCGGCGATCTGCTCCGAGGTGCCGACGATGTCCCGGGCGAACAGCAGGCCCTTCGGCCCGAACGGCTTGCCGAAGCGGGTCGCCCGGCTGGCCGCGTACTCCTCGTAACGGGCGCGCTGGTCGGCGCTGGCGCCGTCGGTCGGGATGACCACAAATCCGTGCGAGACGCGGCCCTCGGGACTGTGCTTGCGGTACGTCTTGATCAGGTCCAGCTGGATGTCGTCGAAGTCGGTGCTGGACTCCGTGGCCGCCACCACGTTGCTGGTCAGGAAGTTCATGCCGTTCTCGGCGGCCCACCGGGCCGAGCGGGCGCTGCCCGCGCCGTACCACATGCGGTTGATCAGGCCCGGCGAGTGCGGCTGCACCCGCGGCGAGAACTGCTCGATGCCCTCGTTGCCGCTGAAGGTCGACACCTGCTCGCCCTGGACGCAGTCCAGCAGCCGGCGGACCCGCTGGTAGCTGAAGTCCTCGACGTCCTGGGTGTCCGGGTAGAGCGCGTCCTTGACGTCGTCGTAGTGCATCGGCGGGCCCACGCTCACGCCGGGATTGAGCCGGCCGCCGGACAGGACGTCCACCGTGGCCAGGTCCTCGGCCAGGCGCAGCGGGTTCTCCCAGCCCAGCGGGATGACCGCCGTGCCCAGCTGGATGCGGCTGGTCCGCTGGGTCGCCGCGGCCAGGAAGGCCACCGGCGAGGAGATGCCGTACTGGAGGTGGCGGTGGCGCACCCAGGCGCTGTCGAAGCCGAGCTGCTCGCCCAGCTGGATGATCTCCAGCGTGGACTCGTGGCCCCGGCGCGGATCGGCCTCGTCGAACAGGCCGATGGTCAGGAAACCGAGCTTGCGCAGCGGCACGTGAAGCCTCCCGAGGTCGTCCGTGGCCCCATTCTCCCGCTTAGTTGAAAGTTTGACAATCTGATGTGACGCAGGCGTGCAGGTGCATGTCGTGCCACCCGTCCGCGTGCTTGGCCTCGCTGCGCTTGGTGCCCTCCAGGGCGTAGCCCGCCGCCGTCGCCACCCGGCAGGACGCCTCGTTCCGCGTCGAGTGCAGCACCTCGATCCGGTGCAGGCCCAGCTCCCCGAACGCCCACCCCGACATCGCGGTCAGCGCCCGCTTCGCCGTCCGACGCCCCCTCGCCTCCGGCAGCACCCAGTACGACACCTCCGCCAGGCCCTCCCGCAGGTCGATCGTCCGCAGGCTGACCTGGCCCGCCACCTTCCCGTCCTCCGTGACCGCCCACCCCGCCCCCGACTCCTGGCACCACCGCCGCTCCCAGTTCTCGATGTAGGCGCGGGCCTCGTCGTCGGTCATCGTCCGGGCATGCCACCGCTGGATCCCCGGATCCGCGTACGCCGCCATCACGCTCGCGTGGTCATCCGCCCGCCACGGCCGCAGGACCAGCCCCTCCGCGTGGATCTCCGGCTGCGTCCGCGATGCGAGCGTGCCCACCGGCAACGCTGGCGTGACAAGAGAAGGCACGCCACCGACCTTACGAGACAAATCCGTTGGAGCGGAACCGGGATTGTGAGCCATGCCCCTGTTCAGCCGGCGGGGCTGAGGCGGCGGATGCGGGCGGGGTCGCCGGCGAGCAGGTCGTCGTGGGTGATGGCGAAGTCGCCGTTGGGGAGCTCGCCGTGGAAGGGCTGGCCGATGACGGCGGCGGGGAGGAGCTGGCGGAGCTTGTGGCGCAGGCCGGGGGAGTAGGCGACGGGCCAACCCCAGTCGGCGGGGCCCTCGTCGGTGCCGAAGGCGACGAGGTGGTCGACGGGGACCGAGGCGTCCAACGAGGGAACACCGCCGGTGTGGCAGTCGAGGGCGGGGGCGACGAGCAGGTCGGGGTCGGCGGGGCGGTACCAGAGCAGCAAGGGCTTGGCCCGCTGAGCCTCGGCGTTGTCGAAGCAGCACAACAACAGGGCGTGGTCGGGGTAGTAGTCGGCGTAGAACGCCAGGAGATTGTCGTTGAGGCGAGGGCGTTCGCGGGGCTCGACCTGGTGCAGGGCCGAAGGCAGCAAGGTGGCCAACGTCGCGGCAGTGTTCAATTTTTCGGCAACATGCGGTCAGACGGTAGCCGCCAGAGCCTGTTCCAGGTCGGAGATCAGCGCGGAAGGGTCCTCGATGCCGCAGGACAGGCGGATCATGCCGTCGTCGATACGGGCGGCGACGCGCTCCTCGGGCGTGAGGGAGAAGTGGGAGGAGTTGAAGGTCGTGCTGACCAAGGACTCGACGCCGCCGAGACTGGTGGCCTCGGAAGCGACGGTGAGGTGCCGCATCACGGCCAGCGCACGGGTGTCACCACCGCGCACGGTGAAGGCGACCATGGCGCCGCGACGGTCGGGGCGCATGACCCGGGTGGCGATGTCGCCCGTGGGGTAGCGGACGGACACGATCTCGGGGTTGGCGGCGAGGACGGAGGCCAGCCGGGCGGCGGTGGCGCAGGAGCGTTCGAGGCGTAGATCGAACGTCTGGATGCCGCGCCAGACAAGGAAAGCGGCATGCGGGTCGAGGCAGCCGCCGAAGGTGATGACCCGCTTCTGCACCTCGGTCACGGTGGCGGCGTCGGCGACGACCACGCCGGCGATGACGTCGGAGTGGCCGCTGAGGAACTTGGTCGCCGAGTGCACGACGACATCGGCCCCATGGCGCAAGGGATTGACGGTGTACGGGGTGGCGAAGGTGTTGTCCACCACCAGCTTCGCGCCGGCGGCGTGGGCCAGTCGGGCCAGGGTGGGGAGATCGGTGAGGTCGAGCTGGGGGTTGGACAGCGTCTCGGCGTAGACGATGGCGGTCGGCGCGGCGGCGATGGCCTCGGCCCAGGCGCCGATGTCGGTGGCGTCGACCATGGTGACGTCGACGCCGAGCGCGGGCAGGTCCCGGACGAGCAGGTCCCGGGTGTCGCCGTAGACCTGCCGCGCGGCGACGATCCGGCCGGGCCGGCCGAGAACGGGCGAGGACTGGGTGTTGTCGTGGGCCGGCTGGTCGGCGGTGCCGTTGGCCAGCAGGGTGAGCAGCGTGGTGGCGATGGCCGCCATGCCGGAGGAGGTCATCAGGGCGGCCTCGGCGCCCTCAAGCGCCGCGATCTCGGCGGCCGCGGCGTCCACGGTGGGGTTGGCGAACCGGCTGTACCAGTGCTCCCGCAGCCCGCCTTCCTGAATGTCCTTGTACGCCAGGTCGTCCAGGTAGAAGGTGGCCGACTGGTAGATCGGCGGCACCACCGGGCGGGTGCGGGAGAGGTATCCGGCGGACTTGGCGGGCCTGGCGTCGCTCATGGACCCGACATTACGGGCCGTGAAGGCGGATTTGGTGGCGTCTCCCGCTGTGAAAACGCGATTTCGTAGCGGATACTCCAGCCATGGACGCGATCGACCGGATTATCCTCGGTGAGCTGGTTCGGGACGGCCGGCTGAGCTTTCGGGACCTGGCCGCGCGGGTGCGGCTGAGCCCGACGGCCACGGCCGAGCGGGTGCGCCGGCTCACCGAGGCGGGGGTGATCGGGGGCTGCCACGCCGAGATCAACCTCGCCGCCCTCGGCCGCCCGCTCAAGGCGTTCATCGACGTGCGCCTGCGTCCCGGCCCCGACCACGCCGAGCTCGAAGACCGCCTGCTGGATCTGCCGGCGGTGCTGTCCGGGGCGCACGTCACCGGCCGCTGGGATTACACCCTCACAGTCGCCTGCCGTGACGTGGCCGAACTGGATGAACTGGTCATGGCCCTGCCGCGCGACTACGGCGTCGTCGAAACCGACACGCGCCTGCAACTGAGGGAACTCCGCGGTTCGGGTGTCGAAGCTCTCTGCGCATTGGTGGAGTCGAAATGATTTGGTAAGAACTCCGAGCACGGCCCCGAGTACCTTCGGATCCATGGATCGACGCCATTTCTCCAAGCTCCTGGCCACGGGGACCGCAGTTGCCGCACTGGGCACCGGAACCGCGTATGCGACACCTAGAGCCAAAGGCAACGTGGTTCTGGTGCACGGCGCCTACGCCGACGGCTCGTGCTGGGCCAAGGTGATTCCGATCCTCCAGGCGGCCGGTGTCACCGTCACGTCGGTGCAGAATCCGCTGACCTCGCTGGACGACGACGTCGCCGCCACCAAACGGGCCATCGACCGGCAGAGCGGCCCGACCGTGCTGGTCGGCCACTCCTACGGCGGCTCGGTCATCACCCAGGCCGGCGACCATCCGCTGGTCAGCGAGCTCGTCTACCTGTCGGCCCGCGCGCCGGCCGAGGGTGAGGACTACGCGGCCCTTGCCGGCCGATTCCCGACGCCGCCCGCGAATGCCGGCCTGGTCTTCGCCAACGGCTTCGGCGGGCTCACGGAACAGGCATTTCTCACCGACTTCGCCAACGGGGTGCCGACAAAAGACGCCCGCGTCCTCTACGCCGTGCAGGGGCGAATTGCCCAGACGCTGTTCGCCGGCCGCACGACAACGGCGGCCTGGCGGACAAAGCCGTCCCGCTATCTCGTCACCACCGCCGACCGCACCACGGCGCCGGAATTGCAGCGCTTCGTCGCGAAGCGGATGAATGCCGTCACGAGCGAACTGCCGACCGGGCACCTGTCCTTCGTGGTGCGCCCCGATGCCGTGGCCAAACTGATCCTGCAAGCCCTGTAAGCAAAAACGCCGGGAAGGCCGGCAGGCCTTCCCGGCGTCCGGGGGAGAAGCTCAGTCGGTGCCGGATTCCATGGCCGCGAGGTCGAGCAGCTCGTCCTCGTCGGACACGCTCAGCGTGGAGGCCTCGCCGCGGGCCGCGATGGCCTCGGCGCCGCCTTCGGGCATGGCGCCGATCAGGCCGGTCGCCGCCGCCTGCGCCGCGCCGAGCAGCTGCACGGGGTGGGCGTTGCCGACCATGCCCAGGCCCGCGTACTGCTCCAGCTTGGCGCGGGAGTCGGCGATGTCCAGGTTGCGCATGGTGAGCTGGCCGATCCGGTCCACCGGGCCGAACGCGGCGTCCTCGGTGCGCTCCATGGACAGCTTGTCCGGGTGGTAGCTGAAGGACGGGCCGGTGGTGTCGAGGATGGAGTAGTCCTCGCCGCGCCGCAGCCGCAGCGTCACCTCGCCGGTGATGGCCATGCCGACCCAGCGCTGCAGCGACTCGCGCAGCATCAGCGACTGCGGGTCCAGCCAGCGGCCCTCGTACATCAGCCGGCCCAGCCGACGGCCCTCGTTGTGGTAGCTGGCCACCGTGTCCTCGTTGTGGACGGCGTTGACCAGCCGCTCGTAGGCCGCGTGCAGCAGGGCCATGCCGGGCGCCTCGTAGATGCCGCGGCTCTTGGCCTCGATGATCCGGTTCTCGATCTGGTCGGACATGCCCAGCCCGTGCCGGCCGCCGATGGCGTTGGCCTCCAGCACGAGGTCGACGGGCGTGCCGAACTCCTTGCCGTTGATCGTGACGGGCCGGCCCCGCTCGAAGCCGATCGTCACGTCCTCGGGCGCGATCTCGACGGCCGGGTCCCAGAACCGCACGCCCATGATCGGGTCGACGATCTCGATGCCGGTGTCGAGGTGCTCAAGGGACTTGGCCTCGTGGGTGGCGCCCCAGATGTTGGCGTCGGTGGAGTACGCCTTCTCGGTGCTGTCCCGGTAGGGCAGGCCGTGTGCGACCAGCCACTCGGACATCTCCTTGCGGCCGCCGAGCTCGGTGACGAAGTCGGCGTCCAGCCACGGCTTGTAGATGCGCAGCGACGGGTTGGCCAGCAGGCCGTAGCGGTAGAACCGCTCGATGTCGTTGCCCTTGAACGTGGAGCCGTCGCCCCAGATCTGGACGTCGTCCTCCAGCATGGCCCGCACCAGCAGGGTGCCGGTGACGGCGCGGCCCAGCGGCGTGGTGTTGAAGTAGGCCCGGCCGCCGGATCGGATGTGGAACGCGCCGCACGACAGCGCGGCCAGCCCCTCCTCGACCAGGGCGGCCTTGCAGTCGACGGCTCGGGCGATCTCGGCGCCGTACTGGTGGGCACGGGCGGGCACCGACGAGATGTCGGGCTCGTCGTACTGGCCGATATCAGCGGTGTAGGTGCACGGGACGGCACCCTTCTCGCGCATCCACGCGACCGCTACCGAGGTGTCGAGGCCGCCGGAGAAGGCGATCCCGACACGTTCGCCGACAGGGAGGGAAGTGAGCACCTTGGACACGTTCGGAAATATACATCCCGATGCATGATCATGCAACGCGGTAGATTCGGGGCGTGGACAGAGGGGGCGCGCACAACGAGGTGACGGGCTCGCCGTCGGCGCCGTTCGTGCTGGCCGGCGTGGTCAACGGCGACATCGTCTTCGCCCAGCCGGACGCCCCGGTGCCCCGGCAGCTGCCACCCGCGCCGCGGTGGTTCACGGCCCGTGCCGCGGAACTGGCCCTACTCGACGCCGCGGTGTCCGCGGACGGGCCGGTGCTGGCGGCGATCGTCGGGGCCGGCGGCATCGGCAAGACGTGGCTGGCGCTGCACTGGGCGCACCGCAACCTCGATCTCTTCCCGGACGGCCAGGTCTTCGTCGACCTGCGGGGCATAGCGCCGGCCGGGCAGTTCCTGCCGCCGGCGGCGGTGCTGCGCTGCGTGCTGGACGCGCTCGGAGTGCCGCCGTCGGCCGTGCCGGTGGATTTTGAGGCCCAGGTCGGAAGGTTTCGCAGCCTGGTCGCCGGCAAGCGGATGCTGATCGTGTTCGACAACGTGCGGGACGCCGAGCACGTGCGGGCGGCCCTGCCGGCGACCCCGGGGTGCGTGGCCCTGGTGACCAGCCGGAACCAGCTTCGAACCCTGGACGCCTCGGTGCGGGTCCGGCTCCGGGAGCTGACCGCCGACGAAAGTGTCGACCTGTTCGAGCGACGGTTGGGGCGGCCGCGCCTGGACGCCGAGCCGGCGGCGGTGCGCAGCCTGGTCGCCGACTGCGCGGGGCTGCCGCTGGCGCTGGGGATCGCGGCCGGCCGCGTGGCCGATCGCCTGGAGTTCCCCATCGAGGTGTTCGCCCGCGAGCTCCGGGCCAGCCGATTGCCGGCGCTGGACGAGCTGGAGACGGTGCTTTCTTGGTCGTACCAGGCACTGTCGGCAGAGGAGGCCGCGATCTTCGTCCTGTTGGGCCTGATTCCCGGCGCCGATGCGGGCATTGCGGCCATTGCCTGTCTGACGGATCGGCCGGCTGTGCTGACGGTTCTCCGTGCGCTGGAACGGGTTTCCCTTGTGCACGAGCATGTGCCGGGCCGGTGGCAGCTGCACGACCTGGTTCGGCTGTATGCGTTGTCCCAATTGGACGGTGTCGAGGACGCCCTCGACCGGTTCGTCGGCTACTACGTGCGGACCGGGTATGCCGCCGATCGGGTGCTCGATCCGCGGCGGGTGGCCATCGACGTCACGTCGGAGGCCCGTTTCGAGGACCGGGTCGCGGCCTTGGCGTGGTTCGAGGCCGAACATGGCTGCCTGCTGGCGTTGCAGCGGCTCGTGGCCGAGCGGGAACGGTTCGTCGATGCCTGGCGGCTGGCCTGGGTGATGCACAGCTTTCATTGGCAGCAGGGGCTTGTGCGGGACCAGGCCGGCACGTGGCGGGTGGCGCTGCGTGACCGTTTGGACGATTCGTCGGCGGCCCTGGCGCGGCGGCTGTTAGGGTCCGCCCTCGTTCGGACGGGGGCGGTCGAGGACGCCCTGGCGTTGTTGGGGGAGGCTTCGGCTCTGTATCAAGGCATTGGCGACCGGTGGGGTGAGGGGCACACGCACCGGTCGCTGGCCCGGGCCTGGCGTGAGGCCGGGGACATGCCGCGGGCATTGGAGCACGCATCCCTGGCCATGGCGGCCTATCGGGACGTTGACGCGGCTCTGGACATCGCCGACGCGCTGGAACTCCAGGGCCGGTACGAGGCGGTGCTGGGCCATGTGGACGACGCTCGGGCGGCGTGCCTGGCGGCGCTGGATCTGTATCGGCGTAACGGAAACGTCGACGGTGAGGCGACCGCGTCGGACGGTCTGGGGCACATCGAACAACAAGCCGGCCACGTCGATCTGGCCGTCGGACACTACGAGCGGGCGCTGGCGTTGTTCGACGGCCGGCACGCCTACCACCTGGCCGAGACTCTGGACCGGTTGGCCGAATGCCGGTCGCTGCTCGGGGATGCCGCCCGTGCGCGGCGATCCTGGGAGGCAGCCCTGGCCCTGTACGAGAACCAGCAGCGCGGGGCCGACGCCGAGCGGGTTCGCGGCCGATTGGACCAGGCATGATTACCACCGACAGCTTCCCGACTCCCGACCTCTCCCTACGCACCGACGATCCCGTTCAGCTGCAACGGGTCCGTGCGTTCGGCGGCGAGCAGGCCGCAGCGGCCGAGGCCGCCCGCAAGCGGTTGGCCGACGGCTTTGACGTCACTGACCTGCGGGCCGTCCACGCCGATCTCATCCGCTGGCGGCACGATCTCGCCCTGCGCGCGCCCGGCCGCATCGGGCAGGGGTTGGCCCTCGACGCCTCTCGTTTTGTGACCTCGCTTGAGGACGGAGGCCCGAACTACGACCGCCTCGGCTACCTCGGCCGCCTCCGCCACGGCGCCACCTGGGATCCCGAGACCCAAACCTTCCGTGGCGGCAACGAAACCCCTGCCTCCCGGATCATGCTCCGTTACGGCCGGGCGGTGCACGACCGTTTCTCGCTTGAGGGCAACGACGGTGACGTGTTGGTCAACGCCGTCACCCTCCCCGACGGCACCGTGCGGGAAGGCAACCGCCTCGTCCGCGGGGCCGAGGCCGCGCACATCAGCGCCGCCCTGGTTGCCCGCCTGGTCGGCCGTGGTCGTGACGTCTCTCAGATCGAGATCGGCGGCGACCCCTGTTATGCCGTCTCCGCCGACGATTCCGTGCGGGCGACGCTGTTCTCCGCCGCTCTGACACTCCTGGTCGCCGAGCGGTCGCTGGCGGCCTGGCAGGCCGCCCGCTACCTGCTCTACCAATCCCCGCAGACCAAGAAGGGCAGCGACGCCGTCACCCGGGTCTTCCTCGTCGTCGTCGGATCGGTCCTGTTAGGACAGCCGCCGATCCTCGACCAGGATGTCGACCTGCGCTGCGCCGTCCTCGGCCAGCGGGCCGCGACCGTGCTGCCGGGCGATCCGCCGGAATGACCGGATAGCCACGATCCCACCTGTGCCGGCCTTGTATCTCTCCGACCAGGTCGTGGCGCCGGCCATCGCCGGCACGGTGGTCACCACGCCGGCGCTGGCCGTCTGCGTCTACGTGTCCTGGCGGATCATCCGTTGAGCGTGCAGGGGGCCAGCGCGGCCAGGCCGGCCGGCTTGCTGCCGGTGACGCGGCCGATGTCGATGGCGATGCGGTCCAGCACGGCGATCCGCTTGTCCTTCAACGGCCCGAGAATGGCATTGTTGATGAAGTTGGGACCGCCCTGCCCCTGCGAGGTGACCAACCGGTTGTCGGCCTCGCCGATCTCCTTGGCCAGGTTGGCCAGCTCGGCGGTGACGCCGGCCTGGGCGGCGGCGGGCACGGCCGGCAGCTTGCCCTCGACCGACGGGCAGTTGACGGTCGGGACGCCCGCCGCCGAAGCCGAAGTCGAGGTCGAGGTCGAGGTCGGCACCGAGACGGAGACCGTGCCCGGTGCGGCGCCGGCGGTGCTCAGGCTGCACGGCGCGAGGGCGTCGAGCCCGGCGGGCTTGGCCGCGTGCCGGCCGATGGAGATGGCGATGCGGTCGATGGTCGACACCCGCTTGTCCTTCAACGGCCCGAGAATGGCGTTGTTGACGAAATTCGGCCCGCCCTGCCCCTGAGTCGTGACCAGGCGCCGGTTCGCCTCGGCGATCTGGGTGTCGAGCAGAGTCAGGTTCCGCGTCACCTCGGCCTGGGACGCCGCCGGCACGGCCGGCAGCTTGTCCCGCACCGACGGGCAGACCACGGTCGGCACGGCGGCGGCGGCGTTGGCCGTGCCGCTGTGGGTGGCCACGACCGCCGCCCCGCCGAGCACTGCGGTGGCCCCGAGCACCACCGCGGCGACTCGAAACTTTCGCGGAACCGCCGCGTAACTGATCCTCATGACCAAACTCCTGTCCCGTCTGCCACGTCCCGATCTCGTTTACGAGGACCAAGAGCCACTCGGTTCACGAATCACCGGTATTCGACAGATTCGACGGATCAGTCCCGAGTGGACGGTCGCGAGGTGCTGGCGCGCGCGGCCAGCCGGGGCGGCAGCAGGCGGATCTCGGCGGGGGAGGAGCCGTCCAGCTGATCGACGACCATTTCGACGGCGAGCTCCCCCAGCAGTGCGGCCGGGACCTCGACGGTGGTGAGCGTGCAGGGATCGCCGCCGTGCGGCCCGACGGCGATCACCGAGACATCCTGCGGCACGACAAGTCCCCGTTGCCCGAGATCGTTCATCAGCGGCGTCAGGGCGACCTCGTTCTGGATCACCAGGGCGGTCACACCGGCATCGAGCAGACCGTCCAGGCATGCCTGGATGTTGTCGCCGCAGGCCCGGAAGACACCGAGCACCCCGTGGCGCTCGGCGGAGTCGAGAAACCCTTGCCGGAACCGAGCGGCGTGACTGACCCCACGTTCGTGCACGGCCGGCGGGGGCCCGACGAGCCCGACGCGGCGATGCCCGAGCTCGGCCAGATGCTCGACGCACAGCGCGGCGGCCGCCGCGAAGTCGAGGTCCAGGCAGGTGATCGCGTTGGGATGGTCCGGCACCCCGACCAGCACTGTCGGCCGATCAAGCGCGGTGAGCATCGGCACGCGGTTGTCGGCGGCGGTCACGTCGAGGGCGATCAGGCCGTCGGCGAGCGAGCCGACGACCGCCTCGCGCAGTTCGCCGGGATCGCCGTCCTTGGTCAGTAGCAACAGGTCCAGGCCGTGCGATCGCGCGGCGGCCGTGGCGGCGGCGGTGAAGCGCATGGCCGTCGGCGCCTCGATCCCGGGCCGCTGCGGGGCCAGTAACGCGAGTAGGTCGCTGCGTTCGAGGAGACCGCTGGCTCGGGGTCGGTAGCCGAGAAGTCGGATCTGCTGCTGCACCCGTCTTCGAGTCGCGGCGGACACCGTCCGCCTGCCGCTGATCACATAGGACACCGTGCTCGGCGCCACACCGGCGGCCCGCGCGACGTCGTGGATGGTGGCCACGGCCAGAAGTTAGTTGACGTTTCACGCAAACGCAAGGTCGGCCGACTCGAAACTGTCGAAAGCGCTGAACATGCTGCGAGGCAAAGGAAAATGGTACAGACCAACGTGGACGATCATGCTTGACCGGCCGGGGTCGGAATGGTTGGGTGAGCTCCCGCGACTTCGGAGCCGATGGTCGCTCGGTTACGCGAGGGTGCCCATGGCTGCGCACGACCTGGTCCGGCCGCCGATTCCGATGCCCACGCCCGAGGTCCGGCCGCTGCGGCTGGGCGCGACCTGGAACCCCGAGCTGGCCCGCCGGGTCGGCACGGCCTTCGGCGACCGGCACGCGGGCGAGGTCGTCGGCGTCCAACTGGACCAGGCTCTGCGGGATCCCCGGCTGGGCCGAAACGAGCTCGGCTACGCCGAAGACCCGCTGCTCGCCGCCCGATTGGCGGCCGCGCACCTGTTCGGCATGAGCGGCGCGTGCACGCCGGTGATCACCGATCTCGACGAGCAGGCGTGCTGCGGCCGTCGCCACGGCTTCAGCGCGCGGGCCCTGCACGAGCAGGAACTGCCGGTCTACCGCGCGGTCTTCGAAATCGGCGGCGCGCAGGGCCTGGTGCTGCCACGACATCTTTTCGACGACTCGCCGATGGTGGTCCGGATGCTGATCGAGGAGGGCGTTCGGCCGTGGAGCGACGGCCGCGCGCCGGTGCTCACCACCGGCGGCCCGGTCGTGCCGGCGATGAGGGCCGGCGCGGACGGCTTCGTCGGCAACGGCCAAGTCTTGGACGAACTCGTGGCGGCAGAAGGCCTCGACGCGGAGATCGCGGCGGCGACGGCGCGGATGGCCGCCGTGTTCGGGCGGGTGGGCGTGTCCTCGGGCGACGATCACGGCGGGCTGGATCTGGACGTCGCCCGTGAAGCCGTTGTGCTGCTGCGCAACGACGGCCTGCTGCCGCTGCTGGTCGGCCCCGGGATGCGGGTCGCCGTGGTGCATCCGGGCGGTTCGTGCGGCCTGTCGGCCGCGGTGCGACAGGTCGTCACCACTGCCGGCGGCACCGTCACATTGACCGGCGGCAACGACCGCGTGCGGCTGCGCGAGGCCGACGGCCGCCGCTGCCTGGTGGCCGCCGGCGGCGAGCTCCGGTTGGGTCAGCCGAGCGGCGGCAACGACGTGTTCGACGCCATAGAGTGGTCTCGGCACGTGTTCGAGCTGAGCAACGGACCCTGCCGTCAAGTGGTCGACCTCCGGCCGGCGAACGACGGCACGGTCACGCTCCGATACGTCCGAAATGGACAAACGGTTGTGCTGAAGACCATGCTCTGGGAACCCGTCGCCGACGGCGCCACGCTCGCGGCCGAGGCGGCGGCCGCGGCCGATGTGGCGCTGGTGGTGGTCGCCAACGACGCCGAGGACCGCCGCGACCGCGAGAACCTGTTGCTGCCGGCGCAGCAGGAGCGGACCCTGCGAGCGGTGCGGGCGGCGAACCCCAACACGGTGTTGGCGGTGTTGAGCAGTCATCCGTACGCGCTGGACTGGGCCGAGGCCAACATCGGCGGCATCCTCTGGAGCGCTCCCGGCGGCAAGACCGACGTCGCCGTGACGGAGGTGCTGTTCGGAGAACGCTCCCCGGCCGGCCGCCTGCCACAGACCTGGTACCGCGCAACGGACACCGGCTTCGACACCTACCTGTACCACTGCGCGGAACCGCTGTTCCCGTTCGGCCACG
The DNA here is from genome assembly GCF_040682195.1 of Kutzneria sp. NPDC051319. Taxonomy (NCBI): domain Bacteria; kingdom Bacillati; phylum Actinomycetota; class Actinomycetes; order Pseudonocardiales; family Pseudonocardiaceae; genus Kutzneria; species Kutzneria sp. NPDC051319. Next base: position 68,646 of record NZ_JBFBAM010000002.1, read on the forward strand.
GCCTGAGCTACACCACCTTCCGCTACGACCCTCCGGTGCTCAGCGGCCGACAACTCCGTGCCGACGGGCGGATCACCGTGACGATCCGCGTGCACAACAAGGGCTTCCGCGACAGCGACGAGGTCGTGCAGCTCTACACCCGCCAACTGACCTCGCGCGTGCGCCAACCCCGGCGGCAGCTCCGGCACTTCACGCGGATCGCCGTGCCGGCAAGGACTTCGCGAACCGTCGCCTTCACGCTGACCGCCGACGACGTGTCGTTCTTCGACGTCGCCAGCCAGGACTGGGTGCTGGAGACCGCCGAGCACGAGGTCCTGGTCGGCGGCCACGCGGTCCGGTTCGACACCGTCGGCCAGGAGATCCCGATCCGGCGGCTCGCCGGCGCCTCGCTGATGTGCACCAGGGCCGACGAGGCCGCCGGCATGGTGCTGGTCGACGGCCCGGCGATGGAGGCGACGGGGCAGCGGTCATGGCTGGCCTTCCGCGGCTGCGACGCGACCGGCTGCCGGACGTGGAGCCTGGACGCGGAGAATCCGACGCAAGTGCCGCTGTATGTCGGGCTGCACCTGGACGACCCGAAGGGCCCGCTGATCGGGGTGCTGGCCGTGCCGCCGGGCTCGGGCCCGCAGCGCGCGCCGATCACCGGTGAGGCGCCAGGGATCCGTGACGTGTTCGCCGTGTTCACCCACCCCGGGCTGCGGGCCCGTCGTCTGATGTTCGGCTGACCCGTTCGGTTGCCCCCTGCGTAGTGACTGCCGTGAGACAGCGACGACGAGACCTGACCGAGCCGGTGACGGTCATCGGGGTCGCCGTCGCCGCCCTCGTCGCGGTTGTCGTGGTGCTCCAGAGCGTGGGCGCCGCCGGGGTCGCCACGGCACAGCGGCCGGTGACGACCACCGCCGTGCCGCCGCCTCAGCCGACGACCACCGTGGTGGCGCCCCCGACCACCACGAAGGCCGCCGTGCCGGCCGACATCCAGCTCGCGACGGCCGTCTACGACCTCCGGGAAAACGCTTTCGTGAGCCGCTCGGACGAGAACCAGCCGTTCGCCGCCGAGTCGCTGACCAAGCTGCTCATCGCCACCGACCTGGCCGCGGCCGGCAAGCTGACCGGGGACAACCTGCCCAAGGTGCAGCGCATGCTGTCCACCAGCGATGACACCACCGCCAACCAGTTGTGGACCGCCGACGGCGGCCCGCAGATCGTCAGCCGCGCGGTGCGGTCCATGGGCCTCAAGCGGACGATCCCGCCGCGCGACCCCGGCCGTTGGGGCGACACCAGCACCACGGCCGCCGATGTGGTGCGGATCTACCAGCACATCGTGACGACGATGCCGGCGGCGCAGCGTGACGTCCTGCTGGCCGACCTGGCCACCACGGCCCGCGCCGCCGACGGCACCAACCAGGATTTCGGCATCACCGCGGCCCTTCCCGACGGCGAGTGGTGGGCCAAGCAGGCCTGGGCGTGCTGCCGTCCGGCCTGGGACGTGCACACCACCGGCCTGGTCGGGGCCGATCGGCGCTACGTCGTGGTGGCGCTGAGCCAGCAGCCCGTGGCCGGCGGCTTCGGCGGCGCCACCCGGGTCATGACGACCGTGGCCAAGAACCTGGTGGCGGGCCTACAGATCCAGCACCAGGTCGTCGGCGGGGCGTGAGCAGCACACCAGCGCCTGGCCCGGCTCTGGTGGCTCCAGCGGATCCGGCTGGTACCGCACGTCCCCGGACAGCACCGGCGTCATGCAGGTGTGGCAGACGCCGGTTCGGCAGGCCCAGCGGGTCGGCACGTCACAGGCTTCCGCCAGCTCCAACAGGTTCTCGAAGTCCCTGCGCCAGGGGACGGTGATTCCGCTGCGGGCAAAGGTGATCCGCGGGCCGGTGCCGACAGGGCCCTCCGGCTGGTGCGGCGTCTTGGTCACGGCGCCGACAATGCCGGGGTTGATCGCCGGCAATGCGCCGAACAGTTCCGAGTGGACGTCCGTGATGCCAAGTTCCTTCAGCGCCAAGGTCATGTCGTCCATGAAGCCGGCCGGACCGCACATGTAGGCGCTGGCGTTGGTCGGTAGATCCAAGGCCTGCAAGGCATCGGCGTTCAACCGATGGCCCTCGGACGTGTAGTAGACGTGCTCGTGGGCCTCCGGAAGATCGCCCAGCAGCTGACGCACCTCGTCGGCGAAGGCGTGATCGGCGGCGGAACGAGCGGTGTGCAGCCACCACACCTCGCGCGTGCTTCCTTTGAGCGCCCGTAACATCGCCAGCACCGGCGTGATGCCGACGCCCGCCGACAGCAACACCACCGGGGAATCGCTGTCCACCAAGGTGAAGTCGCCACGCGGCGCGGCAACGTCCAAGGTGTCGCCCTCGCGGATCTTGGTGTGCAGGAAGGTGCTGACCGCGCCGTCGCGTTTCACGCTGATCCGGTATCCGTCCTCGGACGCCGCCGACAGCGAGTAGCTCCGCACCTGGGAATCGGCCCGTACGGTCAGGAACTGGCCGGGGAGTGGAGTGGGCAGCGCCGAACCGTCCGGTGTGGACAGATGGACGGAGGCGATGGTCGTGCTCTCCGGCACGATCTTCGTCACCCTCAGCGGCCGGAACCCGGGCCAACCGGTCGTGACGGGGGAAGCCTTGGGCTCCAACAGGTCCCGGAACGAGGACTGCCAGCCCGGGCTCAGCGCCGGGATGTCCACGGCCTTGCGCAGTTGGACGACGTCCCGGTTCGGCAGATACAGCAGGGCGTCGATGTCGGCGACGTTCATCTCGTGCCGCCCGACCGCCGTGCGCACGATGTCGTCGCCGGCCCGCACCTCGCCCTCGCGGATCACCCGCAGGTAGAAGCCCGGCCGGTGCCGGGCCACCAGGAGCGAGGGGATTTCCGGCTCGTTCAAACGCATTCCGACGCGGAAGCAGGTGACACGGGGCTGCGTGACCTCGAACTCGGCGTTCCCGATGCGGTACCGGTCGCCGATGTGCACCTCGTCGTCGAGCAGCCCGTCTACGGTGAAGTTCTCGCCGAAGTTGCCGTACTCCAGGTCGTCGCGGCCCAGCTCGTCACGCCAGTAGTCGTAGGACTGTTGCTGGTAGACCAGCACGGCCCGCTGCTCGCCGCCGTGGCCGCCCAGATCGCCCTGCCCGTCACCGTCCACATTGAGCGTGCGGGCCATGCGCGGGCCCTCGACCGGGTGTTTGAAGATGCCGGTGTGCACGGTCCGGCCCTGCCAGGGCACGTCCTTGGGCATCCCGACATTCAGTGACAACAGGCGTGCCATGGTCTCGGCTCCTTCAGCCCTGGCGGGTGCGCTGGTAGTGCCGGCGGGCCTTCATGCGGTTGCCGCACACGGCCATCGAGCACCAGCGGGCGCTGTTCGGCTTGCTGTGGTCGATCAGGAACAGCCGGCACTCCGGGTTGGCGCACGCGCGCAGCCGGCCGGGGTTGTCGGTGCGCAGCTTGTCCCAGGCCAGCACGGCCCGAGCGGCGGCGGTCCGGCCCGCCGGCAGGTCGGGCGCCCAGGCGATGCCCTCCTCGGCCAGTGACGCCCGGTAGGCGATGCCGTCGACGTAGGGACGCAGCGATTGTGGTGTGGAGTGCCCGCGCACGACACCCTGGAGCGCGTTTCGGGCGCTGACCAGGGCCCGCCACTCGTCGTCGGTGGGCTCCTGGCCGTGTTCCCGCAGCCAGTCGTGGCCGGCCTCGGCGTTGTCGAGGGTGTCACGCTGCGTGCCCTCCACGACGGGGGTCGTGTTGAGCAGGTTCAGCAGCAGTGTCTCGTCCGTCATTCCTAACCTCCAACCTCGGGCTTGACAGGTTATATCAAATCATGTTTCGATCTAACCAGTCAAGCCAGTTAGAAAGGTTAGAAGCCATGATGACGATGTCTCCGCGACGGACCGCCACCGGCGGCGCCGGTGTGCTCGTTGCCGCCATCGCGCTGGCCCTGACCTGGGCAAACCTCGCCCCGTCGGCCTACGCCGAGTTCTGGGCGCTGCCGCTGGACGTGCGGCTCGGGCCGCTGTTGGCGGCGCTGAGCCTGCGGGACTGGGTCAACAGCGGGCTGATGACGCTGTTCTTCCTCGTCGTCGGGCTGGAGGCGCGGCGCGAGATCGACCTCGGCGACCTGCGTGACCACCGCCGCCTGATCCTTCCCGTGGCCGCCGGCCTGGCCGGTATGGCGCTGCCGGTGCTGATCTACCTCGGCATCAACGGCGGCGGGCCCAGCGCGCGTGGCTGGGGCGCGGCCATGTCCACCGACACCGCGTTGGCGCTGGGCGTGTTCAGCGTGGTCGGGCGGGGCCTGCCGGACCGGATCCGCACGTTCGTGCTGACCGTGTTCGTGGTGGACGACATCGTCGCGCTGGTGGTCATCGCCGTGGCCTACAGCGGCCAGATCCGGCCGCTCGGGCTGGCCGTCGCCGCCCTGGCCTACGGCGGAGTGCTGATCTTCCGGCGGCGGATGCCGGTGTTCGCCGTGCTGACGTTGACGGTGTGGGGCGGGCTGCTGGCGTCGGGCATCGACCCGGTGGTGGCCGGACTCGCCGTCGGCCTCGCGACTTCGGCGCACCTGCCCCGGCGGAACGCGCTGATCGAGGCGACGACGTTGGTGCGGCTGTTCCGTGAGCAGCCGACGCCGGAGCTGGCGCGGACGGCGACCATGGGGCTGACGTCCACGTTGTCGGTCAACGCTCGGCTCCAGCACGTGTTCCACCGCATGACCGGCCTGCTCGTGGTGCCGCTGTTCGCGCTGGCCAACGCCGGGATCACGCTCGACATGCGGCAGTTGGTCACGCCGATCACCATCGGCATCGTCGCCGCCTACGTGCTGGGCAAGCCGATCGCCGTGGTGGGCGCCTCGTGGCTGGTCACCAGGCTGAGCGGCGGGGCGTTGCGGCCGCCGGTCGGGTGGGCGGCGGTGCTGGGCAGCGGCTCGATCGCCGGCGTCGGATTCACGGTGTCGCTGCTGATCGCCGACCTCGCTTTCACCGGGCCGCTGTTGGATCAGGCCAAGGTCGGCGTCCTTGCCGCCGCTGTCGGGGCTTCCGCGCTGAGCTTCGTCGTCTACCGCGTGACGGCCGCCCTGCCCGATCCGCTGCGGACCCGTGTGCTGCTGGGGAAAGCCCGCCAGCTCACGGATCTCGTGCCGGCGGTCGACATCGAGCGTGATCACGTGCGGGGGCCTTTCGACGCCACGGTGACCGTCGTGGAGTACGGGGACTTCGAGTGCCCGTGGACGGCGATGGCCGCCCCGACCGCTCGGGAGCTGTTGGCCGACAACGCGGACATCCATTACGTGTGGCGGCATCTGCCGCTGCCCGATGTGCACCCGCACGCGCAGCTGGCCGCCGAAGCGGCGGAGGCGGCAGCGGAGCAGGGCGCGTTCTGGGACATGCACGACATGTTGCTGGCCAACCAGAGCGACCTCGGTCTGGAGGACGTCGTCACCTACGCCGCCATGCTGGGCCTGGACATCGACCGGTTCCGCGACGACCTGCGCCGCGTCGAGGCCCGCGTGGCGCGGGACGTCGAGTCGGCCGACCTCAGCGGAGTTGCCGGCACACCAACGTTTTTCATCAACGGTCGCCGTCACGACGGGCCGCAGGACCTGGCCTCGCTCAACGGCGCCATCGAGACCGCGCGGACCCACGCCGTCGCCTTCGCGACAGCCTGAACGAGGAGATGAAGTCATGGGATTGGCATGGCAGCAAGGACCGTTGTCCAGCAAGGCGGTCGGACACTTCCTGACGCCGGAGCCGCTGCCCGAGCGGCTGTTGTTCGTGGAGCCGCTGCGCCGCCGGATGCGGGTGCAGCTGGGCGGGGAGTGGATCGCCGACAGCGAGGACGTCGTGCTCCTGCACGAGCCCGGGAAATACCCGGTGGCGTACTTCCCGCTGTCCGATGTGGTCGAGGGCTTTTTGTCAGTGGAGACCCGGACGACCATGCACAAGGATCTCGGCGCCACGGCGTGGTTCTCCGTTGCGGGCAAGCCCCACGCCGCGTGGCAGTTCAGTGATCTTCCTTCGCACGCCTCGGTTCTGCGGAACCGGGTTGCCTTCGCTTGGCGGGCCATGGACGCCTTCTACGAGGAGGACGAGCGGATCTTCGGGCATGCCGCCGACATGTACCACCGGGTCGACATCCGCAAGACCTCCCGGCACCTCGTCGTCCGCGACGGCGATCGGGTGATCGCCGACACGCACACCCCGTTGGCGCTGTACGAATCCGGCTTCGACGTCCGGTGGTACGTCCCGCGTGAGGACGTCGATATGGCTGCTTTGGAGTCGGTCGCGGGTCAGACATTCTGCCCCTACAAGGGTTTGGCCAGTTACTACGACATCGGCGCCCGTCGCCGTGCCGCCTGGGGCTACCCGGACGCGTGGCCGGAGGTCGCCGCCGTGTCCGGCCTGATCTCGTTCGAGCCGGACGTCGTGGACGTCTGGCTGGACGACCGGAAGCTGTCCCTGGCCCCCGGTCAGACCGTTGTGCCGCACGGTGTCGACCGTGGCCTTGACGCCGATGAACTGTCCTCGAAGGGAAACTGACATGTCTCTGGAGAACCGCACCGTCCTGGTCATCGGCCGCAGCTCCGGCATCGCCCATGCCGTCGTCGAAGCCGCTACGAAGGCCGGCGCCACCGTTGTCGTCGCCGGCCGGGACGAGGTCGACGTCACCGATGAGGCCAGCATCGCCGCCCTGGCCGCGCGGCTGGGCCACGTCGATCACGTCGTGTCGACCGCGTCGGCCCGGGCCCGGGGCACCGTCGAGACGTTGACCCGCGAAGCGGTGCTCGCGTCCTTCGGTGTCAAGGCGATCGCGCCGATCTTCCTGGCCAGGCACTTCGCGCCGCTGATGCCGGCCGACGGCTCCTTCGTGTTCCTGTCCGGCGCTTCCGCGCGCAAGGTGATGCCCGGCATGCTCGCCGTCGGTGGCACCAACGCCGCCCTCGACGCCATCGTTCGCGGCCTTGCCGTTGAGCTCGCGCCCATCCGCGTCAACGCCGTGTCGCCCGGCACCATCGACACCGGCGCCTACGACGCCCTCGGTCCGGAGACCAAGGCCACCCTGTTCGCCACGCGTTCCGCCACCAACCCCGCGCGCCGCATCGGCGCTCCCGAAGACATCGCCCGTGCCGTCCTGTTCGCCCTCGATTCCACCTTCATGACCGGCGCCTCGCTGGGCATCGACGGTGGGGAACCGCTGGTGTGAGATGACTACCACCGTGCTCGGCCCGATCCCGCCCATCGTCATCAAGCGAGGCAAGTGATGGATTTCCGCATCGAGGTGCTCACCCTTCCCGTCGGCGACGTCGACCGGGCCCTGCGGTTCTACGTGGACCGGGCCGGCTTCGCGCTGGACGTCGACTACCAGCCCACGCCGTCCTTCCGGGTCGTGCAGGTCACCCCGCCCGGCTCCGCCGCCTCCGTCCAATTCGGACTCGGGCTGACCGACGCGGCGCCGGGTTCCGCCCGGGCCAACTACCTGGCCGTGCCGGACATCGAGGCCGCCCATGCCGCGCTCAGCGCCCGTGGCGTGAGCGTGTCGGCGGTGCGCCACAAGGCTTCCGCCGACTGGCAGGGCGACTTCGTGCCCGGCGTCGACCCCGAACGCCGTCCCTACGCCAGCTTCCTCGACTTCGCCGACCCGGACGGCAACACCTGGATCGTCCAGGAAAAGCCCTAGTGGCGCAGGAACCGGAACGCCGCCCGCACCTCGGTGGTGAACAGCTCCGGTTCCTCCCACGCGGCGAAGTGCCCGCCCTTGTCCACCTTGTTGAAGTAGACCAGCTTGCGATAGGCGCGCTCCGCCCAGCTGCGCGGAGCCTGATAGATCTCGCCCGGGAACACCGTGATCGCCGCCGGTACCGAGACGTCGACCGCGTTGAAGTTGTTGGCGTTGTTCTCGTAGTACAGCTGGGAAGCCGAGTTGGCCGTGCCGGTCAGCCAGTACAGGCTGATGTCGTCGAGCATCTCGTCCCGGGTCAGCGACCGCTCCGGCACGCCGTCGCTGTAGGTCCAGTCCGCGAACTTGTCGTACATCCACGCCGCCAGGCCAACCGGCGAGTCGGCCAGGCTGTAGCCGACGGTCTGCGGGCGCGTCACCATCATGCCCGCGTAGCCGGAACCCCTGGTGTACAAGGCGTTCATCTTCTTGAAGGCGGCCAGCTCGTCCGGGGCCAAGCCGGCCGGCGGCGGGTCGCCGGCCTGGAGGGCGCGGGCGATCTCCGGCGGGACCGTCGCCGGCATGTTCACGTGGATGCCGAGCAGGCCCGGCGGCTTCTGTTGCGCCAGCACGTCCGAGACCACCGAGCCCCAGTCGCCGCCCTGCGAGACATAGTGCTCGTAGCCCAGCCGGGCCATCAGCGTCTGCCAGGCCCGGGCGATGCGATCCGGGTTCCAGCCCGGCGTCGTCGGCTTGCCCGAGAAGCCGTAGCCCGGCATCGACGGGATCACCAGATGGAAGGCGTCCTTGGCGCTGCCCCCGTGCTTCGTCGGGTCCGTCAGCGGCTCGATCACCTTCAGCAGCTCGAGAACCGACCCCGGCCAGCCGTGCGTGACCACCATCGGCAGCGCGTCCGCGTGCTTCGACCGCACGTGCAGGAAGTGGATGTCCAGTCCGTCGATCGTGGTCATGAACTGCGGCAGGGCATTCAGCCTCGCCTCCACCTTGCGCCAGTCGTACCGGGTCCGCCAGTACTGCACCAGCGACCTCATCGTCTCCAGCCGCACCCCTTGATCCCGGCTGCCCACCGTCTCCGGCGACGGCCACTTCGTCTCTGCCAGCCTCCGGTACAGATCGTCCAGATCCCGCTGCGGCACATTCACCCGGAACCGTCTGATCGACCCGTTCGCCTCGGCCGCCGCCGGCGCCGCCAGCCCTGTGGCCGCCACCGCCCCCGCCGCTCCCGCTGACGCGGCAAGGAAAGTGCGCCGTGAGTGCTCGGACATGCCCGCCTCCCACTGTGATGTCGGTGCCCCGACGTTAGGGGAGGATCGGTCACATCGACCCGGTCCTGTGCTTGTGTGCGCCACGGAACAGCACTTTCACCCGATTCCCCGCACACTTCGCGCCCACGGTGGCTGTGCTTGTGGCGCTGTGCTTATTGGCGCCGCCTTCGGCGTCGCGTGCTCGGCCCCCATCAAGCCCCTGCCTCGCCCTTGCTGGATTTTTCGAGGCCCGCGTTGGCTTGGGTGGTGGGGTGCGTTGGGTGGCGGACCTCGAAAAATCCAGCAACCGGGCGAAGCAGGGGCGGGGCCGAGCGCTCTTTGGTGTTGGGGGTGGTAGATCAGTGCAGCGGGGGGAGGTCGAGGTTGGCGAGGCGGTCGGGGTCGGCGAGGATGTTGATCTCGACGATGCGGCCGGCGTGGACTGTGGGGGAGAAGACGGCGCGGGCCTTGCCGCCGACGACGACATGGACGGCGACCTGGACTCCATCGCCGGCTGCCGTTCCGAGCTGCATGGGACATCCCCGAAGCTACGGGGCTTCTCAACTCGTGACGCCGAATTCCGTATCGTGGCAACAAGGATCCGGCAATGGCTCGAATCCGGTGTCCAAGCCGACGAGATCGCGGTCGCCACGCGCTCGAACTGGCCCGGTGAGCGGATCCGGGAGTTCCTGGCCGGTGAGCAGCTGCCCGTTCACCTGCTGTCCGACGGGAAGTCCGCCGACACCGAGATCTCGGTGGGCACAATGCACCGGGTGAAGGGCCTCGAATTTCGCTGCCTGGTCGTCGTAGGGTCGGCGCCAAGCACAGGCCGGCGCCCAACGCGGTGACGCCGGTCGAGGAAGACGTGCAGGCACATGAGAGAGATCGACAGCGAGAGCGCTGCCTGTTGTTCGTGGCCTGCACACGAGCCCGCGAGCAGCTCTCGGTGACATGGCACGAGTCACCGAGCCCTTTCCTGTCGTTCTAGCGCAGTGCCTCCCGCGCTGAGCGCGGGAGGCACTGTCGGAGATGAGCCGAGATCAGGCGGTGGTCAGCTGGACCGCGGTCCAACGCTGGTTGGGAAGGTTGTTGACGCCCCACATGTGGACCACGGTGCCGTTGCCGGTGCCGTCGTTGAAGGCATCGGCGTACTTGCCGGTGAGCACGCTCTGGATGCCGAACGAACCGTTGTCACCCTGGGGGAAGACGAACTGCTGCGAGCCGCCGCTGTGGCAGGTGAACTGCACGAGTGGCGTGTCGTTGGCAGTGTCGCCGTGAAGCACGTCCAGGCACTTGCCCGACTGCTGGTTCTTCAGCGAGAACTTGTGATCACCCAACGGGATGACCGTCCAGACCTCTTTCGCGCTCGGCACGCAGTCCCAGATCTCCATGCCGGCCAGGTCCTGATTGGCGCCCTCGTCGGGGTTCTCCCACAGGCCGGCCACCTGCAGGCACCGCCCGGAATGCACGCCCTTGAGATTGATGGTGCCCGGGGTCAGGTCGAGCAGGCCCTCGTGGTGACTGGGGTCGATGATCCGCCAGTTCTGGTCGATCGAATTGGTGTTGGTGTACTGCACCACGAGCGAGGCGTTCGCTGTGCCGTTGTCGGCGACGGTGGCGTACTTGCCGGTGCCGACGTTCTGGATCTGGAACGAGCCGTCGGTGTTCTCGACGAACCGCCACCACTGGGTCCCTGCGCCGTTGCACGTGTTCTGCACGATGTTGTCACCGTTGACATCCATGCACTTCTTGGACATCAGGTTCACCAGCGAGTACGTGTCGTCCGCGGCGCGGACCAGTTCCCAGACCTGCTTCACACCGCGCAGGCAGTCCCACAGCTCGGTGACGGCGCCGTCACCGTGGGCGGCGTCGCCAGGGTTCTCCCACAGCCCGGCGACCTGGAGGCAGCGACCGGACCTGCTGGCCTGGAGCTCGATCACGCGGTGGTCGGCCGGCTTCATCAGGTCGAGCTTGGCCGCCTCGTGCGCACCAGTGTTGAGGAACGCGTGCCACTCCAGGACAGTGCCGGCCAGAGCAGTGCGCGCAGCGGCGGCCAGGTTCGGCAGGTAGCCGTCGGCGACGGCCTGGTCGAGGATGACCTGAACCTTCTTCTTGGCTGCGATGGCATCGAGCCGATCCTGCTCGTCGATGTCGGCCCGGTGCGCGGCGTGCACGCCGTTGACGATGAAGTCGTGCCACACAGCCGTGTCCCTGCTGTCGTACGCGGTCTGCGCCGCCGTTTTGACCTGGGCGCCGGTGGCGCGCTTGATGAGTTCCCAGATGAACTCGTGGTCGGGCAGGTTCTTCACGTCGTCGGTGGCGGTCGCCTGGGTGGCCGCGGCCCAGGCGCTGGCCTTGGCCTTGATGTTGGCCTCCTTCGCCGCCCGCTCCCGTTCCTCGGTGTCCTGCTGTTCGATGGCCCGCTGGCGGTCGGCGTTGGACGCTATGTAGATGTCGGTGACGATGAACCTGGTGCGCTGGTCGTCGGTCGAGTTCGTGCTGAGTACGGCCGCGGCGCCCTTCTTGACGTCACTGCCTTCCGCGGCGTGCTGCCAGAGCGCGAAGACGAAGTTCTGCAGCGACACGTCGAGCATCGACTGCGGCACGTCGGTCCACAGGATCTCCCTGGCGGCGTCCAAGCGCTGATGGTCGCGTACCGCCTTCTGGCCCAGTTCGATCGCGTCCAACTGCGCGGCGCTGTGGATGTCGATCTCGATGAAACGCTTGCACGCCAGCTCATCGACGGTGTCGGTGAACGCCTTGAGGGCATCGGCCTTGATGTGGGTGCCTTCTGCGGCCGCCGACCACAGCGCGATGACGAAGTTCTTGTCGCTCAGGGCGAGCTTGTCCGGCGTGACGGAGAAGCCCTGGATCTCGCGGCCGGCCGAGACTTTGGCTGCATTGCTGGATTCCGGGGCCACGGAGGTGGCTGCGGACGCGGTCGGCGCCGTCATCGGGCCGGCGGCGAGGCCGGCAGCGATCGTGGCCGAGATGGCCAGCACGGCGAATCCGCGCATGCGGCGGCCGACCAGATTGGATCTGGACAAGCGTTCCCCCCAGAGATTCTGTTGGTATGTATAGCAGAACCCGGCCACTCCCGATGGCCTTTTGTCGAGGCACACTCGCACAGACCGGACATTCAGTGCAAGGTGGCGTGAGTCACGTTACTCGGGCATAGCTCGCGTAGCGTCATCCGGCCATGCTAGGAGGTCACGACGGGCGGCACGCCCGGAAACCACTGTTGTCCTCTGGGGGGAACACATGGGACGTCGTACGCTCGTTCGCGCGGTCACGGCCACCGTGCTGGCCACAAGTTTCCTTGCGGCGGCCGGAAACTCGGCCGCTATCGCGGAAACCATCATCAGTGTTACAGACCCGGCGGCGCAAGCCGCTGCGGCCCGCGAGTTCGTGGAGCGCCTGGCGTTGCACGACCCGCGGCCAGATGTGCAGGTCTCGGCCTGGAACGCGCTGCTGAGCAGTCAGGGTGACGAGGCGATCGCTGAGTTCCTGGCCACCGGCCTGGCCGAAGCCAAGGCCCGTGCGGCCGAACGGGCGCAACGCAACACCGAATTCATCCAGCGCACCAACAAATACTCGCTGCCGGGCAGCGCGGTGGAGGTCACTTCGGCTCGCGCGCTGCTGGGGTCGGACATCGAACAGGACGAGTACGTCCGGGTCGGACTGGCCAAGGCTCAGCAGGCCGATCGGGACACGGACAACCAGTACCAGGAAAAGCTTGTGAAAATGGCCAAGGAGGACCAGGACTACGTCTCTGACCTCGCGGCCCACGATCCGGGGGTTCAGGTGCGTGCCGCCGCGAACCGCGCGTTGTCCCAACACAACGAACAGGCGATCGACCTGTTCTTCAAGTACTACTGGGCGAGCGCCGCCAGCCTGGACGACGAGTCGTTCCGCCGGTTCACCGCGGACCGGGACGCCATTTGGCACAACGATGTCACTCGATTGGTGGAGGCGGCCGAGGCGGCGGAGAAGGCCGAACGCGCGGCGAGTGGAGAACTGGCCGAGAAGTACCGGGCCGACGCGATCGACGCGTGGCGGCAGGTCGAGACGACGGCCGAACAGTCTAGTGTGGACTGGTCCGCTGAGCAGGCCAAGGCGGTGCAGCAGGTGGACGCGTGGGCTGCGATCGCCGTGCATGCCCGTACCGCGACCAGCGAGCAGGACTGGGCCGATGTGATCGCGCGCGGCGAAGCCGGCCGCACGTCGTGGGCCGCGGAAGCGGCGTGGGCGCAGTCCCAGGCCGACAGCTGGAAGGCAATCGCCGATCAGGCGCGGGCGAGCGCGGATGCCGCCGCCCGCGACGGGGGGAATAGCTGACATCATGAGCAACAGACGCGAACGCGCCACCGCCGGGTGGCGCGGACTCAGTGCCGCCGCCGTGCTGGCGGTGATCATGGCCTTGCTCGGCGAGATGTCCGGCAGTGCGGCTGCGGCTGTCGCGCCGCCGCCGACGAGTGCACCGTCCGCCATGCCCATGTCCGTTGACAGCGCCGCGGACGACGACGAGGACGAGTTCAACCGCCAGCTGGTCGAGGACATCGCCAGGCTCGCATCCGAGCCGGAAGTTCGGCAGGCCGCGCAGGAGGCCCTCGACTCGCACGACCCGGCCAAGATCATTTGGTTCTTGGACCATGGCGAGGCCGAGGCGAAGGCCCGGGCGGCCGAGCGCAAGCGGGCCGAGGCCGCGCACAACCGGGAACTGGTGCAGGGCTGGGCCCAGACTGGCGGCCCGAAGGTCCGCGCCGCCGCGCAGGCCGCGCTGGCCTCCGGGGACGACCAGGCGCTGGCCGACTTCGTCCTGTACGGCCACGACATCGCCGAGAAGCAGGACCAGCAGGACGTCGCCGACGCCAAGGCCGAGCAGGAACGCATCACCGGCCGGGTCAGGGACATGGTCGCCCATGGCGGTCCGCAGGTGAAGGTCGAGGGCACGGCCGCGCTGGCCTCCGGCGACTACACGCGGATCAAGGCGTTCTACCTGACCGGCTACGCCGACGCGAACCAGCGTGACCACGACTTCGAGGCCGCGATCGAGAAGGCGTTGGACGACCGCAACGAGGCGGTCGAAGCCCTGACCGACCTGGCCCGTCGCACGGCAGCCGCGGCACAGGCCCGGGCGGAGATTCTGCGGGCCAACATCGAGGCGGTCAAGGCCCTCGACGACGTCACGTTGGCCATGAAGCTGGGCACGACCGCGGCCCACCGAGCCGATGAGATCGTCCGGGAGGACCTGCCTGGCCGCCAGCACGGCCAGCCGGGCCGCACGCCGGAGATCGATGCGCTCCGGGCCTCCGCGACTCAGGAGGCGGACGCCGCCGGCCGCGCTGCGCAGACCGCCCGCGGCACTACCGCCGCCGTGCAGAACGCCGCCGTCGACCTGCTGCATACCGGCATGACCAATGGCCTTGACTGGGCCAAGGTGACCATCGCGGTGGGTGCGGCCGTCGAGGCGTGCGCGCAGGCCACCGCCACCGCGCAGCACGCCGCCGAGGCCTCGCTGGCCGACAGCCGCGCGCTGGACGCCGACAACAGGGCTGAGCAGCACGCGGAGAACGCCAAGAAGTGGCGGGCCGAGGCCGAGCGCCAGGCCCAGACTGCTGCCGACTTGGCTACCGCGGCCAAGCAACAGCAGGACATCGCCATCGGTGCCCGGGACCGGGCCAAGGCCCAACAGATCGCCGCCGAGAACGCCGCCGCCCAGGCGCGCCAGCACGCCGCCAACGCGCGGGCCGCCCGGGTCAATGCGCAGGGCGCGGCCGGCAATGCCGTGGCCAAGAGCAATGCCGCCGTCGCCGCGAACAACGACGCCGTGCGCGACGGCGAGCGTGAGCGGGATGCCAAGGTCGCGGCCTACAACACCGGCCAGCAGCTGAAGAACGCCACCACGATGTGCTACGCCAAGCAGCAGCGGGCTGACCAGATCGAGGCTGCGCTCAAGGCTGCGCGGGACCAGGCGACCGCAGAGGGCAAGGACGCCGACGCGGTGACCAAGGACATCGCGGCTGACGCCGCCCGGGCCCGCAGCGCAGCCAACGAGTCCGCCGCGTGGGAAGGCCGAGCCCGTGCCGCAGCAGCGACCGCCCAGGCCGAGGCTGCTGCCGCGTCCGCAGCCGCTCAGCGGTCCCGTGAGGCCGCGGCCAAGGCCGACCAGGAGGCGCAGACCGCGCGTCGGGCCGCGGACGACGCTAACCAGCTGGCCATGCAGGCTGCCAATGTCGCGGCGAACTCACAGGCCGCCGCCGACCAGACGCGGTACGAGGCCGAGGGCGCCGTCACTGAGGCGAACCAGGCCGTGTTTCAGGCTGACGTTGCCGACCGCTCGTCCGCCGCGGCCAGCGCGTCGGCATCGTTGGTGATCGACCCAGCACGGATGGCGGAGGTCATCGCCACGCCGTTCGCCAACATCAACGGCGACGCCCGCCAGGTCCTGGCGGCTGTCGCCGACGCCATCCAGCTCAGCCAGCAGTTGGCCAAGTCGGCGCATGACCGGGCCGCCGAGGCCGACCAGGCCGCCGATCGGGCCAAGAAGGCCGCCGACGCCGCCGTCGCCGATGTCAAGCCGGCCTACGACGCGGCGGTCCGCGCCGCCCAGTCGGCACAGCAAGCTGCGAGTTACGCCGTTGGCGCTGTCGACGCGGCAAACGCCGCCGCAGGCTTCGCGCAGAACGCACACAACGCCGCGACCAACGCGACAAGGGCCGCTTCCGCCGCGCAGGTCGACGCAGTTGTCGCCGGCCGTGCTGCCGACATGGCCAGCAACGCCGCGTACATCGCCGGTCAGGCCGCCGACGCGGCGTCCAAGATCGAGACATGGGCCGACGCCGTCACTGCCGCGATTCATGACTTCGGCGACAACATCAGCCATGCCCTTGACCAGTTCGAGGACCTGAAGGCCAAGGCCACTGAAGCCGAGCGGCTGGCCCGGGAAGAGGCCGAGCACAAGCGGGACGCGCTCAACCACCAGTTCATCGAGCTGGCCTTCCAGGGCCAGATGTGCGCGATCGCCCCGGTTTCACTGCCCTGCGCCCAATTGGCCGCGAAGGCGGGCGGTGCTCTGGTCGACGGCATCGGCGCCACCGCCGATTACGTCAAGGACGGCATCAACTGCCTCGCCGGTGACGAGAACGCGTGCAACCGCTTCAACACCGCCACTGTCAAGGTATACAACTTCATCGACAAGGCCGTCTACGGCTTTCTCGAAGGCGCGAAGAGCTTCTGGGACGGCCTGGTCACTCTGGGCGGCTGCTTCATCGAGACCGCCAGTCTCAACCCCGGTTCGGATTGCGGCGCGATCAAGGCCGGCATCCAGAATCTGATCGACAACCCGTATCAGATCATCCACCTCGACGTCTGGCACGACGACCCGGGCCGCGCCTTCGGCCTCACCGCCTTCGACGTGTTGAGCACGGTCGCCACCACCCCGATCGGCGGCGCGGGCGGCGCCGTCTCCAAGGTGCTCGACACGGTCTCGGAACTGATCGCCAAGGCCACCACACGGCTGGTCGATGGCGTTGGCCACATCACTGAGTTCACAGTTCGGGTGCTCGACGTCGCCACTGGCAAGCTGGCCGACTGGGTACCTGTCATCGGCACCACCGTGCGTATCGAGGGTGGCCTGGCCAAGCTGGACACGGCGGTGGTGCTCTTCGGCGATCGGCAGTTCCCGCTCAGATCGCTGCCACTGAAGGTCGAAGGTGACATCAGCAAGATCGACAGCGCCGTCGCCAGCGTGGAGGGTGGCTTCGTCCGCGTCGAGAACGGCGTCGCCACCCTCGAAGACGCCAAGATCGAGTTCAAGCCGGCCCCGAAGGGCACCCTGCCGCCGGAGTTCCCCAAGAGCGGGGCAGATGTTCCCGGGGGCGGCTGGGAAGGCGAGGAGTTCGGCACGAAGCTCTCCCTCACCGCCGAGCAGAACACCGTCGCGAAGCAGTTGCTCGCCCAGGCGAAGGAGAGCGCGAAGACGGTCACGCCGAAGATCGAGAACCTTGAAAAGGAGATGCCTGGCACCCGGCTGGACGGTCTGAAGGACCAGCTCAAGGGGGACAACTCGCTCAAGCGCAAGCTCGCGACCGAGTTCATGGACGGCGCTACCACGGAGACTGCGGTCGCCAAGGTGAATGATGCCCTCCGCTACACGTTGGTGTTGCCGGACAAGGACTACGCGGTTCTGGCCGAGCAGACGATCGAGAAGCTCAAAGCGGCCGATTTCAAGCTCGAGGTGCTGAAAAACAAGTGGCGTCAGAACAAGGACAACTTTGAGTACCGCGGGATCAACCTGACGCTGTTCGATCCGGCGACGAACCAGGTATTCGAGCTCCAGCTGCATACCGAAGCGAGTCTGGCGGCTAAGACGATCGAGCACGGTTGGTACGACTTGACCCGGCTGCCGGGGGTGTCGGAGATGACGATCCTCTATGCTCAGGCACAGTCCAAACTGATCTTCGGCGACGTGCCGTTTCCGGACGGGGCGATCAAAGTCGGGTCAGTCGTCGCCTAGGGTGGGAGACGCCATGGAACGGGAATATCGCTACTACCTGATCGTGTCGGATCTCGATCCCAGGGACAGTCCCTACGGACTTGTTCGAGCCTGGGGTCCGGATTCGGGCCTACCGCTGGAGGAGTTTTTCTCGCCAAGACTGGTGTGGGAGAAGAGCACCATTCTCAGCCGCATCAGCCACGGATCTATGAACCGGGACGCGGAGCGGATCGAGGAGAGGGAAGTCGAACTCTATGTGGAGGTCCTGACCCGCCGCTTCAAGGCGCAGATGGAGGGCTGATTGACCGGCGTGGTGTGTCCGGGTGCCATCTCGGCGCCCGGGCATGCCGCTATCTGTCCGGAGTGGACGCCAAGCGTCGAACTCCAGGTTAGCTCTGCTTACTGATGCAGGCGACCTGGGCTTTTTCGTGCGGTGGTATTTCGGTTGGGGATGCCTTGGTCCGAGGGGAGAATCCGGGGCGTGGCGGTGTTCGAGTGTGCGGGGTGCGGGGCGGAGCTGACGGCGCGGCTGACGGAAGTGCCGCTGCCGGGCCATGCGCATCAGCGCTACCGGCACGACCTGCTGCCGGCGCTGATGGAGCCGGGGACGTACGCGGTGGACCCGAAGCCGTGGGGGCCGCCGTGGCGGAAGTGGGACGAGGTGGGGGAAGAGGAAGCGGCGGCGAGGGGTGTGTACGCGCCGGTGTACAGCCTGTCGTACGGGGCGGAGGGGTGGGTGGTGATCGCGCCGGGGGACGGCCGGGGGATGAGGCTGATCCCGGAGCGGCTCGACGGCTACTGCTACGGCGTGGACGGGAGGGAAGGCCCGAACCTGGCGTGCGAGCGGTGTGGAGAGCCGGTGGCGACGAGGATCGACGACTGTGCGAAGTGGCAAGCGGTGTGGCTGCAGCCGGAGGCGGTGCGGGCGGTGCCGAGCGCGGAGCGGCCGGTGGAGGAGACGGACATCCCGCCGGTGACTGCGGAGGGAAGGTGGGATCCGCGCTGGGAGGCGGAGGTGGGGATCGCACTGGCCCACCTGGTGGCGGCCTCGGACGGAGCGTCGCTGACCGTCCCGAGTGGACTGTGGGAGAAGGTCTTCGCGCCGGCGCTGGCGGTGCTGCTTCCAACCGGGGAGCCGAGGATGGTGAGCGTCGACGATGTGTCGATGCCGCCGGCGATGGTGCGCTGGCTGGGGCTCCCGCTCGTCAAGGACAGGGACGAGGACACGCCGCCGGGGCCCTGGTTTCCGTTCGAACCGGACGTCGGCCTCTTCCTTGACACGCTGACAAGGATGCCGGCGGTGCGGGAGCCCTGGCTGCGCGAGATCTACGACCGGGTCCGAGCCACTAGATACCGAGTTGTAAGGCGGTTCTGCCTGCCGAAACGGGAGTGGAACCCCGAAGCGTGAGACCGCAGGAGGCGGCCAACGCGGTCAGTTCCTCGACGGTGCGTTCACGGCCGCCGAAGCACATGAGCATGAACAGGTCGATGGCGGTGCCGGCGGTGGAAAGCAAGGGCTCGATGACGATGATGGCGCCGTGGGGGCCGGCGGCGTCACGGCAGCGGCCGAGAATGGTGCGGCAATGGTCGTCGTCCCAGTCGTGCAGGATGTCGGACAGGATGTAGGCGTCGGCCCCGGCGGGGAGGGGCTCGAAGAAGCTGCCGGGCACGGCATTCCCGCGGTCGCTCACGCCGGCGGCGGCGAAGCGGGCCAGGGCGGGGGCGGTGGTGGGAGCAAGGTCGACCACGGTGCCGCGGACGCCGGGATGCGCGGAGAGGATGGCGCACAACAGGTTGCCGTCGCCGCCGCCGGCGTCGACTATCGAAGGGTAACGGCCCCAAGGGAAGTTGGCGGCGATGAGGGAGGCGTGGTTCTCGAACCGCCACGCCATCTGGGCGTCGAAAGAGCGGCGCAGCGGGGGATGGTCGTCGAGGTCGGCCCAGAACTCGCGGCCGTAGCGGTGGGTGTAGGCGGACGCGCCGGTGGTGATCGTGTGCAGCAGATCCACGAACGCCAGATCGGCACGCCCGCCGGCCCGGTTGATGTCGAGCAGGGGCTTGAACTCGGCCAGCTGGGCGCCGAGATCGGTCGGGCGGTAGCGGTCGGACTCGCAGGTGAAGAGGCCGACGGTGACGAGATGGTCGAGCAGGCGGCGCAAGATCGGGGCGGAGGTGTCGGTGTCGGCGGCGAGCCGCTCGGCGGTGGCGCCGTCGCCGGCACGGTCCACCAGGTTCAAGGTCGCGGCCACCCGAATGGCCATGGGAGTGGCCAGATCGGCCAAGGACATGATCGACGGTTGGCCCATGGCCATCGAGGCTACCTCAGTAGGGAAGCCCGGTCTGCTGCTCCTGCACGGTGAACCAGCGCCACTCGGTGAACTCCTCGACGTTGGCCACGCCGCCGAAGCGGCCGCCGGTGCCGGAGGAGCCGGTGCCGCCGAGGGGAATGTGCGGCTCGTCGTTGATGGTCTGGTCCCCGATGTGCACCATGCCGGTCCGCAGCCGCCCGGCGACGGCCAGCCCCCGCGCGGTGGAACCGGTGTAGATGCCCGCGGTGAGGCCGTACTCGGTGCGATTGGCCAGCTCGACGGCCTCCTCCTCGCTGTCGAACACGACGACCGGCGCGACCGGGCCGAAGATCTCCTCCTCGAACGCGGGCATGCCCGGGGTGACCTCGCTGAGCACGGTCGGCCGGTAGAACGGCGCGCTGGCCGTGCCGCCGGTCACGGTGCGAGCCCCGGCCGCCACGGTGCTGTCGACGATGTCGGACACCTTGGCCAGCTGCCGCTCGTTGATGATCGGTCCGATGTGGACCGACGGGTCGGTCGGATCGCCCACCTTCAGCCGGGACGCCTCGGCGGCCAGCGCCTCGATGTAGTCGTCGGCCACGGACCGGTGCACGAGATGCCGGCTGGCGGCCATGCACACCTGGCCCTGGTGGAAGAAAGCGCCCCACGCCCCGGCCTTGGCCGCCGCCGGCACATCGGCGTCGTCGAGCACGATGAACGCGTTGTTGCCGCCCAACTCCAGCTGCACCTTCTTGAGCAGCCGGCCGGCGGTCTCGCCGACGAGCCGACCGGTGGCGGTGGAGCCGGTGAACGAGATCATCCGGACCTGAGGCGCCTCCACCACGGCCGCGCCGGTGACGCCGTCGCCGGGCAGCATGTGCAGGACGTCGGCCGGCAGCCCGGCGTCCTCGAAGATCCGGGCCAGCAGCACGCCGCCGGTGACCGGGGTGTTCACGTCCGGCTTGAACAGCACGGCGTTGCCCAGGGCCAGGGCCGGCGCGAGGGCCCGCATCGCCAGCAGCATGGGGAAGTTCCACGGCGTGATGATGCCGACCACACCGAGCGGCACCCGCCGGGCGAAGTTCGTTCGGCCAGGAACGGTGCTGGGCAGGGTGTGCCCGTCGGCGGCCAGGCACAGCGCGGCCGCCTGCCGCAGCTCGGTGCTGGCGTTGAAGATCTCGAAGCCGGCCTTCATCGCGGTGCCGCCGGTTTCCCGCTGCACCCACCAGGTGATCTCCTCGGCGTGCCGCTGGATGAGATCGGCCGCCCGGTACAGGATCGCGGCCCGGTCCTGGGGCAGGGTCGCCGCCCACGCCGGTTGCGCGGCGAAGGCCGACTCCGCGGCGGCGGCCACGTCGTCACGAGTGGCGACGCCGGCGTCGAAGAGCGCCTTGCCGGTGGCTTTCTCGGTCACCTCGATGGAGGACGTGGCCGGCCGCCAGCCACCCGAGTAGATGGCACGGGCGGTCCGGTCACCGTCGACGAGCTGGTACATCTGGCTATCCCTTCCTCACTGGCTGCATCAGATGCTTGATCTCCTGGAACTCGGTCAGGGCACGCAGCCCGTTGAGCCGGCCCGTGCCGCTGTGCTTGAAGCCGCCCTCCTCGAACTGGTCGTTGACCATGCCCCAGGCGTTGGTCCACACGGTGCCGGCGTCGATGCGCCGCGCGACCCGCAGCGGTCGGTCGACGTCCCGGCTCCACACGCTGGCCGCCAGCCCGAACTCGGTAGCATTGGCCAGCTTCACGGCCTCGTCCTCGGTGTCGAACACCTCGAACGTGCCGACCGGGCCGAAGACCTCCTGCTGCACCAACGGATTGTCGGTTCCGGACACGGCGAGCAGCGCCGGCCGGAAGTAGGCGCCGTCGGCCAGGTCGGCATCCGTCGGCACACCACCGCGCACGATCGGCGTCGCATAGTCCAGAGTGGACTCCACGAACCGGGAGACCCGCTCCACGTTGGCCTTGTCGATCATCGGCCCCATGTCGCTCGAAGGATCGTCGCCGGGGCCGACCCGCACCGCACGCAACGAAGCGGCCAGCCGCTCCCGCAGCTCGTCGGCGATGCCGCGCTGGGCCAGGATCCGGCTGCCGGCCATGCAGAACTGGCCGGCGAAGGTGGTGATTCCCGCGGTCAGCACGGGCACCGCGGCGTCGAGATCGGCGTCGTCGAACACCACCATGGGCGTCTTTCCGCCCAGTTCAAGGGAAACCGGCGTAAGGTTGTCCGCAGCGTCCCGCATGATCTGCCGGCCGACCGTCGTGCTGCCGGTGTAGCTGATCACGTCCACGCGGGGATCGCGGACCAGCAGCGGGGCGCCCTCGTTGCCCGACTCCGTGAAGGAATTCAACACCCCCGCCGGCAAGCTGGGCGCCGACGTCAGGATATCCAGCAGCAGCCCGTTGGTCAGCCCGGTCTGCCCCGGCATCTTCATGGCCACCGTGCACCCCGCGGCCAGCGCCGGCGCGACGGACCGGATCGACAGCACGACCGGGGAGTTCCACGGCACGATCACCGCCGCCACGCCCATGGGCTGCCGCAGCGAGAACGAGTACACGTCCGGCGAAACCTCAGCCGCCGCACCGAGATCCGACAGCGCCAGCCCCGAGTAGTAGCGCAGCTTCGGGATCGCGAGGTCCACTTCGAACGTCGCCTCGCCGAGGATCTTCCCGTTCTCCACGGCCAATGACGTGATCACCTCGTCCCGGCGCGCCTCCAGCGCATCGGCCATCTCGCGCAGCACCCGGGCTCGCAGCTGCCGGTCGTGCGCCCATTCCGTGCTGTCAAAGGCCTTCCGGGCCGCCGCGACGGCCGCGGAGGCCTCCCGCGCGCCACCGTCCGCGTACGTGCCGAGTGGCTTGCCGGTCGCCGGGCTGAGCGACTCGGCGCGTCGGTCACCGTCCAGCCATCGGCCGTCGATATGGTTGCGGGCCACGCGTTTCTCCTCGGGTTGTTAGGGTGTGGCTCGTGTTCAGCTCGCAGGAGCTCGTCGCTCTGCGCTCGTTCCTCGCCGTCTACCGCAGCGGGGGAGTGACTCGCGCGGCCGAGCAGCTCCAGACGTCCCAGCCGACGATCTCCCACCACCTGCGGCTGGCCGAGGCCGTCGCCGGCCGGCCGCTGTTCACGCGGTCGGGCCGGGGCATCGCGCCGACCGAGGCCGGGCACGCCTTGGCCGCGGACATCGCGGGCGTCTTCGACCAGCTCGACACCGTGATCGACGCACGGCGCGACAGCGCCTCCTACGCGGTGCCGCTGGCGCTGGGGTCGACGCCGGGGCAGCTGGACCAGCTGGTCGGGCCGCTGTTGGCGCCGCTGGTGGCCGAGGGCATGACCCTCCAGCTGCGGATCGGCGTCTCACCCGAGCTGGTGGCCGCCCTGCTGACCGACGAGCTCGACCTCGCCGTCGTCACGAAGATCGAGGGCGCGCCGCGGATCCAGCTGCACCTGCGGCACTGGTTCGACGAGGATTTCGTGTTGGTGGGGCCGGCCGACGAGCCCGACTACGACCCGGAGTCGCAGCGGCGGTTCGTCGGCTTCTCCCAGGAGATGCCCATGGCGCGGCGGTACTTCCGGTCCTGCTGGGGGATCACCCCGCCGGCCCCGGCCGTGACCATCGCGGACATGCGGTCGGTCGTCACCCTGGTGGAGACCGGCCTGCTGTCGGTCGTGCCCGGCTTCATGGCCCGACCGGCCATCGCCGCCGGGCGGATACGGGTGCTGCACACACCGGCGTCGCCGGTGCTCAATCCGAACTATCTGGCCTGCGTGCGCGGCCGGCAGAACCGGCCGCACATCGCCGCCGCCCTCGAACGACTGCTCGACGGCGCCCCTACTGGAAGCTGACCGCGCTCGGCGCCACCACCAGCACCACCCGGTCCGCCGCGTCCGGCGGCGGGCCCTGGCGGTCCAGGCTGTAGCGCCGGGCCAGCGTCTGGAAGAGCTCCCCGTTCGGGTCCTTCTCGATCTCGACGACGGTGCCGCGCACCTCCAGGTAACGGTACGGCGCGTCCGGGTCGTTGATCGACATCGACACGTGCGGGTCGAACTCGATGTTGCGGTACTTCTGCCGCGTCGTGGTGTGTGTGAGCCGGATGTGCTGGCCGTCCCACAGGAACCACATCGGGTTGACCTGGATGGTCCCGTCGGGGCGACGGGTCCCGACATGGCCGTAGAGCGGCCGCTCCAGCAGGTCCAGGTGCGATTCCGGCACGACTGTCATCAACGTCCTCCCTGTTGTCCCTGCTCCCGACCCTAGGGCAGGGCCCGTGGCGCTGCCATCAAGTCTCGACGCCGACCCATTCACGTTTTTTGGCGACGCGGGCGTCACGCCTTCGGCGGCGTCGAGAGTGACACCACGCCGTCGGCGATCTTGGTCCTGGTCGGGCCGTCCACGGCGGTCACGGCGAACGGCGATCACCACCACGGCGGCCACGGAGATGGCCACGACCTTGCGGTTCACCGTCCGCGGCGGATTGACCACGTCGCCGATGTGGATGTTGCCCCGACATTGCCGGTCTGCACGGCGTGGCCGGTCACCTCGCCCGACATGTCGTTGGCGACACCGGCCTCGGGCGGCGTCGGTTCGTGACCCTCGGTCATGACAGGTGATCTTAGGGGCCGTTCGGCCGCGTCCACCGGCGATTGCCCGAGACACCGAGCTGAAACCGCCGTGAAACCGGGCGCGCCGATGCTCGTGCGCAGTTGACACGAACGAAGGGGGGCGCCATGGGCAGCGCGATCACGGTCCGTGGACTGCGCAAGAGTTTCGGCGACAAGGTGGTGCTGGACGATGTCGACCTGGACGTCGACCAGGGCGCCGTCTTCGCCCTGTTGGGACCGAACGGCGCGGGTAAGACGACGGTGGTGCGGATCCTGTCCACCCTGATCCACGCCGACGCGGGGGAGTTCGCCGTGGCGGGGTGCCGGGACCCCGGCGACATCAGGAAGGCGATCGGCGTCACCGGCCAGTTCTCGGCGGTGGACGACCTGCTGACCGGCCGGGAGAACCTGCTGCTGATGGCCGATCTGCACCGCCTCGACCGCGCCGAGGGGCGTCGCCGCGCCACCGACCTGCTGGCCCGCTTCGAGCTGACGGAGGCGGCCGGCAAGCCGGCGTCGACGTACTCCGGGGGCATGCGGCGACGGCTGGACCTGGCGATGACGCTGGTCGGCCGGCCGAGGGTGATCTTCCTGGACGAGCCGACCGCAGGCCTCGACCCGCGCAGCCGACAGACGACGTGGCGGATCGTGCGGGAGCTCGTGGCCGACGGCGTGACGATCCTGCTCACCACGCAGTACCTGGAGGAGGCCGACGAGCTGGCCGACCGGGTGGCGGTGCTGGACAACGGCCGGCTGGTGGCGGTCGGCACGCCGGCCGAGCTCAAGCGTGGCATCCCCGGCGGGCACGTGCGCCTGCGCTTCGCCGATGACGCGGGGCTGGCCGCCGCGGCGGCGATCTTCGTCGACGCGACGAGGGACGAGGAGGCGCTGACGCTGGCCATTCCCGGCGACGGCGACGTCGCCGCGCTGCAGGAGGTGCTGGGCCGGTTGCGGCTGGCCGGGATCCAGGCCCTGGAGCTGTCCGTGCACACCCCCGACCTCGACGACGTGTTCTTCGCCCTGACCAAGGAGGCGACGCGATGAGCTACACGGCGATCATGTTGCGGCGCAACATGAAGCACGGCCTTCGTGATCCCGGTGCGATGATGCTGTCCGTCGTCATGCCGGTGGTGCTGCTGTTGTTGTTCGTCGGGGTGTTCGGCGGGGCGCTGCAGGTCGGCGTCGCGCACGGGGCCTACGTCGACTACCTGGTGGCCGGCATCCTGGTCATGACCGTCGGCTACGGCTCCTCGACCATGTCGCTGATGCTCACCCGGGACATGGCCTCCGGTGTCGTCAATCGGTTCCGCACCATGGCTGTTCCCCGGGCCAGCGTCCTGACCGGGCACGTGCTCGGCTCCGTGATTCGCACGGTGGTCAGCGTTCTGCTGGTCATCGCCGTCGCGCTGCTGCTGGGCTTCCGCCCGACCACGGACCCGGTGCGATGGCTGGCTCTGCTCGGGATGGTCGTGCTGCTCACGCTCGCGTTGACCTGGGTGGGGGTGGCGGTCGGGCTGGCGGCGAGGACACCCGAGGCCGGGATGCCGTTCGTGTTCCTGCTCCAGACCCTGCCGCTGCTGAGCAGCGCCTTCGTGCCGACCGACTCGATGTCCGGCGCGGTACGGTGGTTCGCTGCGCACGAGCCGTTCACGCCGATCACCGACACGTTGCGGGGGCTGGTGCTGGACACGCCGGTCGACGGCGCGTTGGCGGCCGTGCTGTGGTGCGTCGGCCTGGCACTGGTCGGCTACCTGGCGTCGCGGGCGTTGTTCGGTCGCGATCCGAGGACGTGAGGGCTCGTCGACAACAAGTGTTGTCGGGCCGTCACCCGAATTGGGGAGGCCGGGTTTGGCCTCCTCGGAGCCGGGCAGCCTCCTCGGGTACGACCGTCCAATCTGGAGGCGAGATGGCTCTCTCGGACAAGTTCAACGAGATGAAGGACAAGGCCAAGGACATGGTCGGCCAGCACGGCGACAAGGTCGACGACGGCGTCGACCGGGCCGGTCAGTTCGTCGACGAGAAGACCGGCAACAAGCACTCCGACCAGATCAACCAGGGTGCGGACAAGGCCAAGGAAGGCCTGCGCAACTGGGGTGGCGGCGAGCAGCAGCAGTAGTCAGGCCACGCCGAGCCGGCCCGTGATTCGTGTACGGGCCGGCTCGGCCTGCTAGCTCTTGCAGGCCGGTCAGCTCTTGCAGGACTGGGCGTTCTTGACGGCCTTGGCCGCCTCGTCGGCCTTGCCCTTGAGCGTGGCCTGGTCCTCCTCGGCCGCCTTGACGGCCACGGTGGCGTCGGTGGACTTGGAGATGGCCTCGGCCGCGGTGGCGGCCGCCTCGGCGGCCTTGGCCGAGGACTCCGCGTCGGTGGCGCCGGAGGCCTGCAGCGCGTCGGCGTCGGCGTTGGCCTTGTTCATCACGGCGTCGGCGGCGGTGGAGTCGGCCTTGGCCTTGGCCACCTTGTCGTCGGCCGCCTTGAGGTCTGCGTCGGCCTTGGTCTTCGCGGCCTGGGCGGTGGCGACCTTGGCCTGGTCCGGCGTGCAGGTGTCGGCCGCGGGCGACGAGCCGCAGGCGGACGTCAGCACAGCGGCCCCGAGCACGACAACGAGCAGCGCAGAGCGCATCAGGAACTTCCCCCCTGAGAGAACAAACCGTGTCAGTGGGTCACTCTACGGATATCGGACAACGGGATTTCGCCCGGGTGCGCGCATGGCCGTGATGAGCGCACTGGATTTGCCGGCCAGCGCCCCGGCGACGAAGCGGTTGACCAACGGCAGGCGAGCCGCCTTCAGCGCGGCGCGACGGATCCTCAGCTGGATAACGGATTCCGGGAGGAACCAGCGCGCGCCGGCCCGGGCCGTCTGCTGCTTTTCCTCGGTGATCGGCCGCCACAGCCGTTCGTACTCGGACACCGCCCGCTCGATCGACGGCTCGTGGGCCAGTTGGTGGGCCAGCACGTAGGCGCCGGCGATGCCGAGCGATGCCCCCTGACCGGCGAGCAGCGAGACCGCGTAGCAGGAGTCGCCGACCAGCACCACTCTTCCCTTGCCCCAGCGCGGCATCTCGATCTGCGCCACCTGGTCGTAGTAGATCTCCGACGACGGTGGGCATCGGTCGAGCGCCGTCGGCACGACCCAGCCCAGCCCTCGGTACGACTCCCTGATCGCCGTTCGCAGGTCTTTTGGCACTTGCGGATCCGTCGTGCGGTGCACGGCGAACGCCGCCACCCGGCCGTCACGCAGGGCGTAGAACCCCATCTGCCGGCCGACGGTGTCGGTCAGGCAGAACCGGTCGCCGATCGCCGCGTGGATCTCCGGTGCGTCGAACTGGAACGCCGCCGTGTGAAAACCCAGGCAGCGCAAGGGCTTCTCGCCGAACACCAGTCGCCGCACGGTCGAATGGATGCCGTCCGCGCCGACGAGCAGATCCGCCTCGATCTCCTCGTCGCCCAGTCCCACCGTGACGCCGTCGCCGTGGTCGTTCACGGCTGTAACCGTTGCGCCGAAACGCAAGTCGACCGCCTCGGGCAGGTTCTCGCGCAGCACTCGTTCCAGATCGGGCCGCATCACGCTCAGCAGCCGGCCGTGAATCGCCTTCGCGAACTGGGTGTACTGTACCCGGCCGCGGCGTCGCCCGTCCTCGTCGAGCAGGCTGGCTTCGTCCACTGTGTACGCCACGTTCTCGACCGCCGGCAGCAGCCCCATGGCCTCGACCGCGTCGTATCCCGTTCCGAAGAAATCGATCATGTATCCCTGCGTGCGCGGGCCGGGTGCCCGCTCCAGCAGCACAACTTCGTCACCCAGCACGGACAACCGGTTCGCGAGCGTCAGCCCGGCGATCCCGGCGCCGCAGATCACCACCTTCATTGCCTTCTCCTCTGCTCAGGGAAGGAGCCTGCGTAGAACGGCGTTCACCGCCTCGGGGTTCGGTCGCGTGCCCAGCCCTCGGTGCAGCAGCAGGCCGTCGATCGAGGCCACCAGCACCGCCGCCGTCTCGACCGGCTCCGGCACCCCGTGCTCGTCCAGCCAGCGGCCGAATCGCTCCCGGAAGCCGTCCACCACGGTCGCGATCTCCTCGCGGAGCTCGGGGTCCCGCGTGGCGGCCAGGTACGCCTCGATGAACAGCAACGACAGCGGATCCGTCCCCGAGTACTGGTTGACCGAGGCCAGCATCAGGTCCACGGCCTCCGCCGGCGTGCTCGCGGCGTCGAGAAACCCGTCCAGCTCCGCCAGCATCTGGCGCATCACGCCGACCACGGCCTCGTTCAGCAGCGCCGGCAGCGAGGAGTAGTGGTAGTGCACCACGCTGGGCGTCACGCCCGCGCGCTCTGCCAGCACCCTCGTGCTCACCGCCGGCCAGCCCCGCTCCGGGATCAGCTCCACCGCCGCCGACAACAGTCGTTGTCGCACCTCGCGGCCACGCTCCGCCGCCGGCATCGCGCTCCTTCTTTTGTCTAGGGCAGTCGTCCTGTACGACTGCCCTAGACGGTAGCACAGCTTCGCCGTGGGCTGATCTGCCCACAGCAGCGTGTGTCCCGAGCCGTGCTGTGTCGCCGGCATTGTCGGGGGCATGGCAAACGACGACAGGTCGCCGCTGTTCGATCATCGGCTCCGTGAGCGGTTTTTCAGCCAGCGGGTGCTGATCCTCGACGGTGTGCTCGACGACGACAACGGAACCGTGTTGGCGACTCAGATGTTGTCGCTGGCGAGTGAGGATCCGCGCAAGGACATCGCGCTGTGGATCCATTCGCCCGGCGGCTCTGTCCCTTCGATGTTGGCGATTCGGGACGTGATGCGGCTGGTGCCGTGTGATGTCTCGACTCTGGCCATCGGCTTGGCGTGCAGCGCCGGGCAGTTCCTGCTCTCGGCCGGCACTCCCGGCAAGCGTTTTGCCTTGCCGCATGCCCGGATCTTGATGCACCAGGGCTCGTCCGGCATCGGCGGCTCCGCCGTGGAGGTCGAGGTGCAGGCCGATGATCTGCGCCATACCCGGGACACCGTGCTCGGTCTCGTCGCCGAGGACACCGGGCAGTCGATCGAGCGGATCTTCGCCGATTCCTTGCATGACCGCTGGTTCACCACCGAGCAGGCCTTGGAGTACGGCTTCATCGACCACATCGTCGCGGCGCTGGGCCAGGTCGTGCCCGTCCGCACTCATGCTCTGGGTCTGGGGGCTTCCGCATGAGCACGTACACCATTCCCAATGTCATCACCCGTGTCGCCGGCGGCGAGCGGATCATGGATGTCTACTCGCACCTGCTTTCGGAGCGGATCGTCTATCTCGGCACCGGCATCGATTCCGGCGTGGCCAATGCCCTCATCGCGCAGATGTTGTTCTTGGAGGCGGAGAACCCGGAGCAGGAGGTCCAGCTGTACATCAATTCCGACGGCGGCGACCCGTCGGCGATGCTCGCCCTGTACGACACCATGCGTTTCATCAAGTCTCCCGTGACCACCACGTGCATCGGCCAGGCCGTCGCCTCTGCCGCCGTGCTCCTCGCCGCCGGCGCCCCCGGCCGCCGCGCCGTGTTGCCTCATTCCCGCGTGGTGCTCCATCAGCCCGCCGCTCAGGGCCGTGGCACCATTCCCGATCTCATCCTTCAGGCCGATGAGGTCGTCCGCGTGCGCACCCAGTTGGAGAACATCCTCTCCCGCCACACCGGCCACGACGTCGCCCAGCTCCGCCACGACACCGACCGTGACCGCGTCTTCGACGCCCCGGGCGCGGTCGCCTACGGCTTGGCCGACTTCGTCTTCGAGCACAAGGCCTAGCGCCCCGTGAGCCTGGCCGGCGCTGCGTGACCAGCTTGTGCCGGCGTAGTCGTGCTGCCCCGCGCCGGGACCGCCGGCGCGGGCCTTCTCTACGCCGTTTCCCCGAGCCCGTCGGAGAACACCGGCCGCTGGTCCACCATTTTCACCGTCCATCGGCTGTGGTGGATGAGCCGGTGGTGGGCTCCGCAGAGGAGGACCATGTTGTCCAGGCTGGTCGGTCCTCCGTTCGCCCATTCGACCACATGGTGGGCGTGGCATCGCGCCGGCTCCGTCTGGCATCCCGGGAACGCGCAAGCGCCATCCCGCTCGATCAGCGCCTTGCGGATCCCCTTCGGGGCCGTGCGCTGCTGCCGCCCCACGTCCAGGATCTCTTTGCCGGCCCCGAGCACCAGCCGCATCACCGTGCTGTCACAGGCGATCCGCCGTGCTTCGGCTGCGCTCATCACGCCACCGCCTTCGACCTTCGCCACACCCGTGTTGTCCATGAAGTCCTGGAACGACATCGACAGCGTCAGGTGCGGCCGTTCCCCGCCCTGCTCGGGCAGGCCTTCGCTGCGGGAGGCCAGTTCGATGATCTCCGCGAACGCATCGCCCTGCCGCTCGGCGGTGGTGCGGGGGTCTGTGCCCGAGGTGGGCTTGGCCAGCGCGCTGAGCATCGCCGCGATCTTCGCCCCGTACTCCTGGTCAAGCATTCCCCAGAACACCATGCTGCCGTCCAGCTTGCGTTCGAAGCGGAACTCCCGCTTCGGCGCCCGCAACTCCCGGTCGTCCGGCGCTTTGCCGTCCTGGTTGAGATGGAACAGGATTCGCTGCGCGATGTTCTTGAACTCGCCCTCGTCGAACTGGACGTTCTCCAACAACGACGCCTCAACCCGGCCCCGCTCGACCGCCGGCGCTATCCGCAACGTCTCGTGGATGATCTTCAGGTGCTGCCGGTCCAACTCTCCAGCGCGGCCTGCTTCGCGGATCGCTTGGCTGTGGAACAACTCCGCGTACCGAAGCCGCTCACGCGCTTCCCTGATGGTGAGCCGCCAGCGGATCACCATTGTCGACACGATCGAGGTCCGGTCCTCTTTCGACTTCAACGATCGGTCCCACACCTCCCACACCCGCTCCAACTGCTGGATGTAGAGCGCGCGATACCGGGCTTCGGCTTCTTCGCCGGCTTGCCACAGCTCCAGTTCGCCGTGCTGCCACCCTTCGGTGTCGGCAGGGAATTCAGGATTCGCTGACATATCCCCATTCTACTACCCTTTTGTGATCGACTTCCGTTACGCACCAACCTATACACGATCGTGGCGGCCTTCAATCCCTTCGCTGGAAAGCGCTTTCCACCTCCTCTTGCAACACCTTCCTCGCCATGATCGAACCCTCACCCTTCGGCCCGTCCCAAGCCTTCTGTAAACACGCGCACCCACCCACCGATGCCGCGCAACGCGCCCCGCCCACCCACCTGCTCCGCGCACCCTCACTCCAGAACCGCATGCCGAACAGAGTGATCGTGCTTTGTAGGCAAAGGCTGGCAACCGCGCGGTGCGGACATCCGACGCACCACCAGACGCGCCGCACCACCAGACGCGCCGCACCACCAGACGCGCCGCACCACCACGACCCAACGCCCGCCCCTACGCAGCCATCAACACCGGCCCCGCCGGCCCTGTCGGCCGCCGCAGTCGCTGCAGGCGTTGCACATCGCCGGCGATCTCCAGCAGCAGCGTCGACAGCTCAATCCCCAGCGCTCCGGTGACCGCGGCGATCATCTCGCTGGAGGGTTCCTTGCGGCCGCGTTCGATCTCGGAGAGGTACTGGGGGGAGATGCCGGCGCGTTCGGCGGTGTCGATGAGGCGGTCGCCTTGTTCCTCGCGGGCGGCGCGGAGGCTGCGGCCCAGGGCCTCGCGCCAGAGGGGTTCGGGGGCGCGGGTGCGCGGGAACGGGATGATGTCCGCCATGCGGCCATGGTGGCATCGGTTGGCGGCGCGCGGACCGGCCTTACGCTGCCAGCGAACTCACCGCCACCGGCAGAACCTCACCGCTACCGGGAGAACCTCACCGCTACCAGGAGAACCTCACCGCCATCAGCAGAACCTCACCGCTACCAGCAGAACCTCACCGCTACCAGCAGAACCTCATCGCCACCAGCAGAACCTCACCGCTACCGGCAGAACCTCATCGCCACCGGCAGAACCTCACCGCCAACGGTAGAGGTCGCGCAGCAGGGCGATCTCGGCGCCGTGGTGCAGGAGTTCGCGGTTGATGTGCAGGACGAGCCGGGCCATGGGGCTGTCGGCGAAGGGGCCTTCGGCGGGGCCGCAGGGCTCGGCGAGGTCGGCCTTGCGCACGCCGTCCATCCACGCCTGGTAGTTGTCGTCGAGTTGGCGGAGGGCGGTGGCGGCGTCGCCGGGGTAGTCGTGGTTGTTGTAGTCCATGGCGGGGCCGCCGAAGTGGGAGGCGACGCGCATGCCGAGGACGCCGACGATGATGTGGCCGAGGCGCCAGGCGATGGTGGTGACGGGGGCGGGGTCGGGCTGGGGGAAGGCGAAGTCGATGACGTAGTCGCCGGTGCCGGCGGCCATGGCGGTGGCGCTGGTGCCCCGGGGCCGCACGTTCCATGCCCCGGCCACCGGTTCCCAGCGGTATTCGTCGTCGCTCAGGCCCTCCAACCGCGGCCGCAGCTGGTTCGTCCAGTGCCAGTCGGCCTGGTCGATGAGCAGGTCGGTCCAGTCGAGGTTGGTGTCCATGGAGCGATGCTAGAACGCATTGAGGACAACTGCTGTCCGCGTTGGCGGACGGTCTCCTAGGCGACAATGCCGAAGCGCTTGGCCTCGACGAGCGGTTGTCCCGGCCGGTCTTCGCCCGTGCCGTCGACACCTCCGTCGCGCCGCCGCCCGCCCTGGTCGACCGGTGGGCCCGCCGACCCATCATGCACTATGCAACACTTTCTTGAGGAAACTGTTGTCGAGTTATGGGGCGTCGCGCGGATGCACAGTCCGGGACCGTGGGAACTGGAACAGGCGTGCTGGGACGCGATCGTCGCCGGCACGGCCGTCGAGTTCCTGGACCGCGTGATGACCGATGGGGCGGTGGTGCTGCTCGCGGACGGGCCATTGCGGCGCAAAGAGGTCCTGGACCACTACGCAGGCCCGCCGCGCTGGCGGGCCTGCCGGCTGGAGTCGACGCGTACGGTGGAGCTGACCGACGCCGCCGTGGTGCTGACGTACACGGCCCGGCTCGAAGCGGGCGGCTCGGTCCTCCCGGAGCTGCTCAAATGCACCAGCGTCTACATGCTGGACGACGGCGAGTGGCGGCGCAGCTTCCACGAGCAGGGGGCGCCGTGACGTCTCAGAACGTCCAGCGGGTGGCCCCGTGCGGCTCCTGCCCGGCGACGCCGACCGCGGAGCGCAGCGTCAGGCGGTAGAGATGCCAGGGCGCCGGCCCCGCACTCGGTGCGCTGTAGGGCGCAGTCAGCGCGTCGCCGTCGACCGACGCCGGCCAGCCACCGCTGCGGAACACCGCCGCCAGCCGCTCCAGCGTCTCCGCGTCCGTGACCCGGTGGGCCTCGCCCTCCATGGTCAGGTCGATGCCTCGCAGCCGCACCGCCACGCTGCACGCCGGATTCGCCGCCAGGTTGCGTGACCTTCGCGTTCCCGGCCCGCCGACGAAGTACAGCGCGTCGTCCACCCACACCGCCCCGACACCGGCCGTGTGCGGCCGCCCGTCCGGGCGCACCGTCGCCACGAAGAACGTCAGGTCCGCCGTCGGGGTGTCCGTGGCCAGGATGTCTCGGGGCCTGCTCCACGGCAGTTCCGCGTGCCCGTACAGATCGAGGTTCCGGGTCGAGCTGGGCTCGTTCATGGCGTCAGTCATACCCCAGCGTCGAACGGGACGCACCTGAATCGACACCCTCGCGGGCCCGGCCGAGGATCCGCCGCCGGGCGGCCAGCAGCACGTCGTCCGGCGCCATGCCCAACTCGTCGGCCAGCTGCTGCCGGACGACCTCGAAGTGCCGCAGCGCCACGGCCGTCTGCCCGGTGCCGGCCAGGGCGAGCAGGTACTTGGCCTGCACGCCGGTGTGCAGGGGTTCGGCAGCGGACGCGGCGCGCAGGTGGGGGAGCGCGGCCCCGGCGGGCGCGATGTCGGCGTAGGCGAGCACGGCATCGGTGTGCTCGATCCTGATCGTCGTGTGTTCGGGCAGGCTGTGCAGGTCCGGGAGATCGGCGAGGGGATCGCCGTGGAACAGCCGCAGCGCCGCCTCGTGGTCCTCTGCCCGCACGAGATGTCGGAACCGCAGCAGGTCGTGCTCGTCCACGTGCACGACGAGCCGGTAGCGGGGGCCGTCCGACACCAGGAGCTCGCGCCTCGCCGTCCGGTTCTTGGCCAGCGCCCGGCGCAGCCGGCTCACCGCGGCCGGGACGAGTCGGCGTGCCGCCTTGGCCGACCGATCCGTCCACAGGGCGTCGGCAATGGCGTCGCGGTGCACGAAGTCGTTGGGGGACAACGCGAGCAGTCCCAGAACGGCGCGTTGCCGGGCCGAGCCGACATCCACCGGCACGCCGTTGCACGTCACCGCGAACGGGCCCAACACCCGGAACCGCCACGGCGTTGCGGTCAAGACATATGACAGATGCTCATCATCGAGTCCGATGGCCCTGAACAGGTTGCGCAGCGCGGCGGGCCGCGGCCGCGCGGTGCGGCCCTGCTCGATGTCGCGCACGGCCCCGATGCTCAGGCATGAGCGCTCTGCCAGCTCCTTCTGGGTGATACCCGTGGCCCGTCTGCGTTCCGCGATCAGGTGACCGACCGCCTTTCCCTCGATCGTCTCCACTGTCCCCCCGCGTCATGTGACCGTCTCCGCGACCCAGTCTGCCCGTACCGAACCCGTACCGGGGCCGTCGACGCCGCGTTGACCACCGAAATTGCACCCCGGCCGACGGTGATCACCCGGCCGCCACGATCCGCCACCATGGACTTCTCGTTGCGCTTCAGGGGTTATAGAGGGGGAACATGAGACTCGGCAGATTACTGGCCACGGTGTCGGCGGCAGCGGTGCTGCTGACCGGCGTCGTGACGACGGTGACGGCGCCGGCCGCGACGGCGGCCCCGGCAACTTCGTCGCTGGGTGGCACGATCACCCGGTCGGAGGTCATCGCGCGGGCGAAAGCCTGGTACGACCACAATCCCGGCCCGTACGACCAGAGCGCGTACTCGCCCGGCCCCAGCGGTGACGGCTCCTACCGCCACGACTGCTCCGGCTACGTCTCGATGGCGCTGCACCTGGCCCACAGCCCCAGCACGGCCGATCTGCCGACCTACGGCTACGAGATCCCGTGGCAGGACCTGAAGCCGGGCGACTTCTTCAACCGGTCCACCGCCGTGTACCCGACCGGGCACGCGTTCATCTTCGAGAAGTGGGACGACAACAACGGCAACTTCAGCTACTACAGCTGGGGAGACACGCCGATCTCCCACGGCCACACCAACATTCACAATTCGAGCTGGGTCGGCTGGCCGGCCAGCAGCTACAAGATCTACCGCTACAAGAACATCCTCGACGACACCCCGCCGCCGACCGGCGTGCGAGCGGTCGTGACGGCCACGGGCGGGCAGGAGTACGGCATCGCCCCGGACGGCCACGTGATGTCGACCTTCTGGTCCGGCGGCTCCGACAACGGCGGTTGGCACGAGTGGTTCTCGATTCCCACCGGCTACGGCGACGGCGTCACCGCGCCGAACGCCACCGTCACGGTGACGTCGATCAACGGCCAGACGCAGCTGTTCACCACCGCCGCCGACGGCCACGTGATCAGCACGTTCTGGGCCGGCAACATCACCACCAACGGCGGTTGGCACGAGTGGTTCTCGATCCCGACCGGTTTCTACGACGGCAAGGCCGCACCCAACGCCACCGTGTCGACCACGACGATCAACGGCCAGCCCCAGCTGTTCACCACCGCGCCCGACGGCCACGTGATGAGCACCTTCTGGTCCGGGGCCATCACCACCAACGGCGGTTGGCACGACTGGTTCGCCATTCCCACCGGCTTCTACGACGGTGTGGCGGCGGCGAATGCCACCGTGACCGTGGCCGGCACCCAGCTGTACACGCGGGCTCCGGATGGCCATGTGATGTCGACGTTCTGGTCGGGTGCCAACACCAATGGCGGCTGGCACGAGTGGTTCTCCATCCCCACCGGCTATGGCGACGGCCTGACGGCCAACAACGCCGCGATTTCCGTGACGACGATCAACGGCCAGACGCAGCTGTTGACCACAGCGGCCGATGGCCACGTGATGAGCACGTTCTGGTGGGGCTCCGTGGAAAACGGCGGCTGGCACGGCTGGTTCTCCATCCCGACCGGTTTCTACGACGGTGTGGCGGCCGCGAACGCCACTGTGACCGTGGCCGGCAGCCAGCTCTACACGCGGGCTCCGGATGGCCATGTGATGTCGACGTTCTGGTCCGGTGACATCACCGACAACGGTGGTTGGCACGCGTGGTTCTCCATCCCCACGGGATACGGGGACGGCGTGACGGCGGCCAACGCCGCGATTTCCGTGACGACGCTCAACGGTCAGACGCAGTTGTTCACCACTGCGGCCGATGGTCATGTGATGAGCACGTTCTGGTGGGGCTCCGTGGAAAACGGCGGCTGGCACGGTTGGTTCTCGATCCCGACCGGCTTCTACGACGGCAAGATGCGTCTGAGCTGAGATCACTGGACCTCCAGTGCGCTGGAGGACCCAGAATGGCCGGATGGAGTACTGGCGGGTCCTGCGGGATCACCGGGTGAGCGCGGTGCTGGTGGGCGATGTCGTGGCCAATGTGGGCGACGGGGCCATCATCACCGCGCTTCCCCTGCTCACCCTGCGGATTCACGGCGACGTGCCGGCGCCGCTGGCCATCTCGGCGGTGGAGGCGGCGCCGTACGTGCTGGCCACGGCGCTGGCCTTCACCATCGGGCTGACCAGGCTGCGCATACCGCCGCGGGCGTCGATCATCGTGGACTGCCTGCTGCGCGGGGCGGTGCTGGCCGGGTTGGGGCTGCTGGCCATGGCCGACGCGATCACGCTGCCGGCGTTGGTCTGCGGGCTGCTGTTCGGTTCCATCTTGCGGATGGTCGGCGTCAGCTCCCGCCGGCTGGTGGTGACCGAGCTGGTGGCGCCGGAGGATCGGTTGGCGGCCAACGGGTTGCTCGGCACCAGCCAGAGCCTCGCGGCGTACGCCATCGGCCCGGTGATCGGCGGCGTGCTGGCCACCGGCCAGAATCCGGGCATCGCCCTGGTCGTCGACGGGGCGGCCCAGGTGCTGCTGCTGGCGGCGGTGTTCGTCACGCCGTCGACCGCGGGATCGGTGGAGGGCGACCGGATTCCCGCCTCCGGGTTGCGGATCCTGCGGCGGATTCCGCTGGCGGCCCGGCTGCTGGTGGTGGTGTTCGGCTTCAACCTGTTCTACATGCCGGTGGAGATCGCCCTGCCGTTGCTGGTGCGCGGCCCGCTGCACGGCGACGGCCTGTCGCTGGGCGTGATCTGGACCGGCTTCGGCGTCGGGGCGCTGATCGGCGCGGTGCTGACGGGCCTGTTGCGGAAGCTGCCCGAGCACCGGGTGCTCGTCTCGATCATCGGCCTGTGGGGTGTGGTCGTGGTGCTGCTGACCTTCGCGCCGTCGGTGCCGTACGCGGCCGTCGTGTTCTTCCTCGGCGGCGTGATCTATGCGCCGTTCACGCCCGTGGTCTACACCGTCGTGCAGGGGGTGCTCGCGCCGTCCGAGCAGCAGCCGGTGCTCACGCTGTGGACGGCCTGCTCGAACGTGGCTGCGCCGTTGGGCCTGGCCCTCGGCGGGCCGCTCGTGCAGGCCGTGGGCACCGAGGGCGGCCTGGTGGTGTCGGCCCTGTTGACCATCGCCCTCGTGCCGCTGGCGGCCGTCGGCCTGCGGCGCTCACGGGCCGGCGGCGAGGATGCACGAACCGAAGTCAGGACAGCATGAGGTAACCGTCCACCCGGCCGACGAGGTCGGTGTCGGGGTCGGGCGGGAGTTCGTGGCCGAGGTCGCGGGAGCGGACCTCGCCGATCCACTGGTCGTGCTGGTACTCGTGGTTGATCAGGGCGATGAGCAGGTGCCGGCCGACGACCGCGAGCTGATCGGGGGCGGCAACGCGGCCGCCGGCGATGTCGCCGAGTCGGGCGTGCACGCGTTCGGCGACGGTGTCCCGGAAGAGGGTGAGCCGCTCGACGGTCGGCAGCGCGCCGCGGAACCGCTCGGGCTGGGCGGAGTCCATGATCCCGTCCAGCTCGGGATCGGGGCTGGGCTCGGCGGCGGTCAGGTTGCGCACCATGAAGTGGGCGACGTGGGCCTGGTGCCCGAGGTGCCAGCCGATGGCGCTGGAGTTCTCGTGCGGACGCCAGACGACCTCGTCCGGGCTGAGGTCCCGCCACAGCTCGTCGGTGTAGGCGCGGGCGCGGTCGTACTCGCGGAGGAGCCGGTCTATCTCGGACATGGGTGCACCCCTACAGCTTGCCGATGATCATCCTGAGGGTGAAGTCGAAACGGTCGTGGCCGTCGCCCGAGTTCAGCTCGGCGGCGAGGCGTCTCGTGAGGGGGAAGCGGTCGGCCGGCAGGGCGGTGAAGCGGTCGACCATGTCCTCGCGGCTGACGATCCAGGCGTCGTCGTGGTGCTGCTGGCGCTGCCGCACGAGTGAGCGCTCCAGGGCGTAGGCGCTGACGTAGAGGGTGAGGGCGTCCAGGGTCCAGGCGGCGGCCCGCGGTTCGACGCCGCCGGCCAGCATGATCGCCAGCAGGCCCTCCTGGACCCGCAGCGTTTCCAGGTGCATGGGCATCATGGCCAGCGCGGCCTTGGACACGCCGGGGTACTTGAGGTACTGGTCGCGCAGCTGGACGAAGACGTCGATCAGCTGCTCACGCCATGTCACGGGATCGGGCCCGGGCAGCTGGATCTCGGCGCAGAGCCGGGCGACGAGCAGGTCGTCGAGGTCGTCCTTGTTGACGATGTGGGCGTACAGCGAGGACGGCCCGGTGTCGAGCACGGCGGCGACCCGGCGGACGGTCAGCGCGTCGTATCCCTCGGCTGCGATGACCTGCAACGCCGCGTCGGTGATGCGGTCAGCGGTGATCGGCGGCTTGCGCGGCCGCCGTTCCGGGCGGCCGGCGCGGGGTGGGTCGGTGGACATGGGGCCAGCCTACCTTGACACGAACTAAGTTCGTTGAGTAGAACTTAGTTCGTGAGTATCGAACTTAGTTCGTCTTCGGCGGCCCCAGTCGCCCCGCTGCCCCCGCGCCGGGCCTGGCTGGTCCTGGTCGTCGTGGTCCTCGCCGAGCTGATGGACCTCCTCGACACGAGCGTGGCCAACCTGGCCGGCCCGTCCATCCGCGCCGACCTCGGCGGCGGCCCGATGACCCTGCAATGGGTGCTGTCGGCCTACACCGCCGCCTTCGCCCTCGGCCTGATCACCTCCGGCCGGCTCGGCGACCTGCTCGGCCGCCGCCGGCTGTTCCTGCTCGGCCTGACCGGCTTCACCCTCGCCTCGCTGGCCTGCGGCCTCGCGCCCGGCGCCGGGCTCCTGATCGGCGCCCGCGTGCTCCAGGGCCTGTTCGGCTCGGTGCTCATCCCCCAGGGCATGGCCCTGGTCAAGGTCGCCTTCCCGCCGCACCTGCTGCGCCGCGCCTTCATGCCGGTCGGCCCGATCATGGGCCTGGCCACCGTGGCCGGTCCGATCCTGGCCGGCTGGCTGCTGCACCTCGACCTGTTCGGCAGCCAGTGGCGCGCCATCTTCCTGATCAACATCCCGTTCGGCCTGCTCGCACTGGCCGTCGGCTGGTTCGCGCTGCCCCGTCACGCCGGCGAGGACCGCGCCGCCCGCCTCGACGTGCGTGGCGTCGCCCTGCTCACGGCCGGCTCGGCGCTGCTGATCGTGCCGCTCATCCAGGGCCGCGACCTCGGCTGGCCGGCCTGGACGTACGTGATGATCGCCGCCGGCCTGGTCGCCTTCGGCCTGTTCGTCGCGTCCGAACGCCGCAGCCGCCACCCGGTCATCACCCGCTCGCTGTTCGGCAAGCGCAGCTTCGTCGTCGGCCTGCTGATCACCGGCGGTTTCTACGCCGCGCTCAGCGCGTTCGTGCTGGTCGTCAACCTGCTGCTGCAGTCCGGCCTCGGCTGGACCCCGCTGGACACCGGCTTCGCCCTGATCCCGTGGGCCGCCGGCACCGCCGTCGCCACGCTGCTGTCCGGCGCCGTGCTGGCCGCGAAGCTCGGCCGCGCCGGCCTGCACCTCGGCCTGGCCGTCGCCGTCGTAGGCCTGCTCGGCCTGTGGTGGACCGCCGCCCACTTCGGCTCTTCGATCACGGTGTGGGAGCTGGCCCCGGCCCTGTTCGTCACCGGCTTCGGCACCGGCTTGCTGTTCATCCCGCTGTTCGACTTCATCCTCGGCGACGCCACCCCCGAGGAGGTCGGCACCGGCGCCGGCGTCCTCAACGCCGCCCAGCAGTTCGCCGGCGCCATCGGCGTGGCCGCTCTGGGCACGGTGTTCTTCGCCCGCGCCGCCTCCGCCGGCTACTTCGCCGCCGCCCAGCTGGTCTTCGCCATCACCGCCGCCGTGTTCCTGCTTGCCCTGCTGCTGGTCGGGCTGCTGCCCAGGCACGCTCAGCAGTGACCCCGAAAGAGTCCGCCATGAAAACCGCCCTGATCACCGGCGCCGGCCGCGGTGAAGGCCTCGGCTTCGCCGTCGCCACGCAGCTGTCCGAGCTCGGCTACCACGTCATCCTCACCGCCCGCGACCTCGCCCGCGTCGAACCCCTCGCCGCCGCCTTGGGCAACGCCACCGCACTACGACTCGACCTCGCTCAGCCCGGCGCCATGGCCTCGGTCGCCGATAATGTGACCCGGACCTTCGGCCACCTCGACGTGCTGGTCAACAACGCCAGCGACGTCGTCGACTTCGCCGTGTTGTCTGCCCTGGACGCCGACATCTCCGCCGTCCGCTCGGCCCTGGACGTCGACGTGCTCGGTCCGTGGCATCTGGTCCAGACCCTGCTGCCCATGCTGAAAAAGGCTTCGGCTGCCCGCGTCGTCAACGTCTCCAGCGTGTCCGCGTTGCAGATCGCCATCGGCCTCGACCTGGGCGCCAGCCTGCGCGCACCGGCGCATTCCTTCGCCAAGCACACGCTCAACGTCCTCACCGAGGTGTTGGCCCGGGCGCTGGCCGACACGCCCATCCTGGTCAACTCCGTCGACCCCGGCGCCACCGCCACCCACCCCGAACGCGGCGACGACGCCGACGACCGTTCCCCCGCCGACAGCGCCCGCGGCGTGGTGTGGGCCGCGACGTTGCCGCCCGACGGCCCCACCGGCGGCTTCTTCCGCGACGGGTTGCCGCTCACGACTCGCGGCGCCAGTCCCTTGGCGTGACGCCGTTGTTGGCCCGGAACACCCGCGTGAAGTACGCCGGATCGGGCAGGCCGACCTGGCGGGCGATCTCCTGCACGGGCCGATCGGTCTCCGACAGCAGGCGGCGGGCCCGGACCATGCGGTGCTCGGTGATCCAGTCCACCACGGTGCGCCCGGTGCGACGACGGACGACCGTGGTCAGGTAGCCCGGGGTGACGCCGACGCTCGCGGCCACGTCGCGCAGGGACAGCGGCTCGGCGAAGCGGCGCTGGATGACGTCGAACACCTCGGCCAGCAG
The DNA here is from genome assembly GCF_040682195.1 of Kutzneria sp. NPDC051319. Taxonomy (NCBI): domain Bacteria; kingdom Bacillati; phylum Actinomycetota; class Actinomycetes; order Pseudonocardiales; family Pseudonocardiaceae; genus Kutzneria; species Kutzneria sp. NPDC051319. Next base: position 110,404 of record NZ_JBFBAM010000002.1, read on the forward strand.
GGTTTCGTTGCTACGGCGGAGATCGCCGACCACATCGGTGGCCAGCCGGGCCACGTCCACCAGCAGCAGGGTCAGATGGGCCAGCGCGGCCTGGCGGTAGCCGGCGCCGCGGTCGGCCAGCTCCCGCTCGATGGCGGCGATGGCGCCCGACCACGCCGGCTGACGCACCGACGGCACGTGCAGGCGCAGCAGACCGCCGCGAATCCCGTGCAGGAAAGGGAAAAGCAGGGGATGGGACTGCCACGACGCCTGCCCGTCGCCGACCAGCGCGGCGGAATCGAAGAACACGGCGAACGCCGAGCCCACCCCGGCCACCTGGGCCGGATCGATCACCGCGCCGGCCGCCAGCACGTAGGCGTCTCCGGCCCGGGCTTGGACCGGCGGGACGCCTGTCTCCAGGCGCCCGGCCCGTTCGACGTACACCAGCACCGGGAAATCGTGGATGTGCCGATGCGCCTCGCCGGGCTGGTGGTGCGCGTCCAGCCGCAGCACCGACACCGGCGGCCCGCCCGGCGTGATCCGGTAGCTGTAGACCGGCACCCCGGCCCGGAGACTGACCGCCCTGGCCGCCTCGGTCATGACCCGAAGATAGTCCTACTTTCGCCAACAATCGACCATGTTCCGGAGCCTTCAACGACAGCACCATGGACGTATGACCCAACATCGTCCTACCAGCCGCGACTACCTGCCGGCTGCCGGCCGCGACGCCTTCCTACCCTTCTACGACGCGTTCACGGCCCTGTTGGGCGCGGCCAAGGTGCACGGCGCCCTGATCGACCAGGCCGAGCTGGCCGCCGGGCACCGGGTGCTGGAGATCGGGTGCGGCACCGGAAACGTCACCGTCCGGACCAAGAGAATCCACCCCGACGTGGAGCTCGTCGGTTCCGATCCGGACCCGCTGGCCCTGGCCCGAGCTCGGCGAAAAGCCCGTAACCTGAACGGAATCCGGTTCGAGCAGGGGTACGGGCAGCAGCTGCCGTATGCCGACGGCAGCTTCGACCGGGTGCTGTCGGCGCTGATGTTCCACCACCTCGACCACGACACGAAGGTGGCGACGGCGGCGGAGGTGGCACGGGTGTTGCGGCCCGGCGGCCGCCTGCACCTCGTCGACTTCGTCGGCCACGCGCACGGGATCCACGGATTCCTGGCCCAGCGCATGGTGAAGGCCGCGCACCTCGACGACGACCTCGCCCAGCTGCTGGGTGCGGCCGGCCTGGACTGCGAGCGGACGGCCACGCGGCGGCATCCCGTGCTGGGCGACATCGCCTACTACCGCGCGGTGCGTCCGATGGATCGGTAGTAGGTTGCTCGACTGTGACGTTATTGGTCCTGCTGGCCGTGGCCGCCGTTGTTGTCACGCTTGCGGTGGTCACGTCGTTCGGGCCGGTGTTGGCGGTCGACCATCTCGTCGCCGACGGCCTGCACGCCTTCGCGCTGGCCCATCCTTGGTTCGTCACCGTTGTGCAGGTGTGGACCGATGTGTTCCAGCCCTTGACGTTGCGCGTGATCCTCATCGCCGTCGCCGCCTGGCTGCTGTGGCGGCGGCGGGCCCGAGCCGGATCCTGGGTGCTGGTCACGACGGTGTTGGCCGGCCTGGTGGAAACGGGCATGAAGGTGTTGATCGGCCGGGATCGTCCACACTGGACGGACCCGGTCTCGCACGCCGTCGGTGCGTCGTTCCCCTCCGGGCACGCGCTGACCTCGGCCATGGCCTGCGCGGTGCTGCTCATCGTGGCCTGGCCGGCCCTGTCCGAGCGCGCCCGTCGGGTCGGGACGGTGGTGGCGGTCGCGGTGCCGGTGATCACCGGCTTCACCCGCCTGGCCCTCGGCGTGCACTACCTCACCGACGTTGTCGGGGGCTGGCTGATCGCGGCCGTCATCGTCGCCGCGATGGCCCGGGTATCGCGATAACGCACGCCGGCTGAGGCCGACATCAACCGGTCGGTTGATGGAGGTCTGTCTTTCCGGTCGAGTTGTGGGAACGGCCCGGACCCGCAGACTTGTGTCATGTTCACATCACGACGGCCCGGCCCGGACGAGGCATGGGAAGGCGTAGTCCTCGACAAGTCGCGCGGTATGACCGACGGCTCGAACCTCTACCGCTATCTGACGGTGCAGCTCGACACCGGTGAGACCAAGAAGGTCCGCGTCGATCGCGGCCTGTGGAACTCCGTCGCCGAAGGGGACGGCCTCGTCAAGCGGGCCGGCGCCGATCCGGTGAAGAAACAGCTCAGTTCCTGAGGTGGGCCAACCCGGTGATGATGCGGTCGGCGATGTCCGCCGGCCACGGAAAGGTGACGGTGACCGACCGCTGGTGGGCCAGGCCGTGTAGGCCCATCCACAACGCGACGGTGTCGGCCCACAGGTCGGTGCTGGTGGCCTGGCCGGAGTCGACGCAGTCGGCCAGGGTCTCGGTCAGCACCTGGAGGCAGGCGTCGCCGAGAGCCGCGACCTCCTCCGCCGTCACCGTGGTGGTGTCCAGCGCCGGCATCCACACGCCGGCGAACATGGTGCGGTACCGCTGGGGATGTTCCTCCGCGTAGCGAAGGTAGCTGGTGCAGCAGGCGAGAAGCCGTTGCCGTGGGTCGTCGCCGGCCGCGTCGACGGCTTCACGCAGATAGCCCTCCAGCTCGGCGAACGCCCGCCGGACCACGGCCAGCATGATCGTCGGCTGGTCGGGGAAGTGGCGGTAGATCGACGGCGCCGCGATCCCGATCCGGCGGGCCACGGAACGCAGCGTGATGGCGCTTTCGACGCCCGTCTCGTCGAGCAGCTCCACCGCCGCCTCGACGATCTCGTCGCGCAGGCGGGCGCCCTCGCCTCGTCGGTTGCGGGGCCGGACGGTCGCCTCTTCTGCCATCCCGTGAGCTTACACTCGAAAACTTACCCGCAGTAGGTCCTTGCGCGTCGTAAGGTTACAGCCGTAACCTTACGACCGTAATCGCCGCTCGGGTCGGTGTCCGGGCGCTTCGCCGATCGGGTAATCGGAGTATTCGCATGTCCACTGCCGCCATGTCGCCGACCGTCCGCCGTCGCTGGTGGTGGTCCCTGTGGAGCCTGCTCACCGTGCTGGCGCTGGCCATCGCCGCCTATTTCGTGCCGCCCTACCTGGTCGGCAGCTCGACCATTCCAATCGACATGAGAATCGTCGGCTACTACGCCAGCCTGGTCGTGCACGCCGTCCCGGCCGGCCTCACGCTCATCGTCGGCCCGTGGCAGTTCGTGCCCAAGCTGCGCACGCGTTTCCCCCGCTTACATCGCGTTCTCGGACGCGTCTACCTGGTGTCGGTCATCCTCGCCGCCGCGGCCGCCTCGTACGCCACGGTCGTGACGCCCAGCGGATTCCCGCTCCAGGTCGCCTTCTCCGTCCTGATCGTCGCCTGGCTCTATTCCGCCTTCCAGGGCTACCGCACCATTCGCCGCGGCGACGTCCGTTCGCACCGGATCTGGATGATCCGCAACTACACGCTGACCTTCGCCGCGGTGACCCTGCGCCTGTACCTGATGCTCGGCGTGGCGCTGATGGACGTCATCCCGTCGCTGACGTTCCGGGACGTCTACACCTCCAGTGCTTGGCTGTCCCTGCTGGGCAACGTCCTCGTCGCCGAGTACTTCATCCTCCGCCACACGGCCCGGCGCAAGCGCGAGTCCCCGGCCGCGATCCCCCAGCCGGTCTGAATGGCTCAGGGGCCGGAAGTCAGTCCACGCAGGGGATTCCGCCGCCGGCGACGGCGCCGCCCTGCGGACCTTCGGTCGGGATGGCCACCGAGGTCGGGGTCGACGGCGCGGCCGCGCCACCGGCCAGCGCGGCCGGCCAGGTGAAGTCCTTGCCGAGATAGACGGCGACGTGGTGGGCCGAGGCGGCGCTGCTGGCCGTGACGGCGGCGTTGCCGAACAACGCGGCCAGCTTGGCGGCGTCGTCCTTGGCGCCGCTGCCGTAGTAGATGTGCGTGGTCGGCTGATCGCCGATGGTGGTGGCCTCACCCTGGGTGAAGCCGACGGCGGTGAGAGCCGTCGACAGCTTGCGGGCCATGCCGTCGGGCGCGCCGGCGTTGCGAACGTCCACAGTGGAACCACCGCCCTTGATGGCCGGTGGCGGCGGTGTGGTGGTGGTCGTCGGCGCGGGGGTGCTGGCCGGCGGGTTGAAGAGGGTGTGCACCACGGCCTGCACGTACGGCACGTCGATGACGTTGATGTCGGAGCCGTCGGAGTCCTTGCTGTAGCTCTTGATCGGCAGCGTGTGGAACTCGATGTTCCCCGAGGTGAGGGCGGATGCCTGCTGGGCGAAGGAAAGCAGGTCCCAGTCCTTGTCCATGACGACGTCCTTGGACGCGACGGTGAGCAGGTCCTGCATCTTGCCGAGGCTGCCGAACACGCCCTGGCCCTTGAGTTTGGTGGTCACGGCGGCCAGGAACGCCTGCTGCCGGTGGGTGCGGTCCAGGTCGTTGTTGGGCAGGTTGTCCCGCTGCCGCACGAAGGCCAGCGCCTGCGCGCCGTCGAGATGTTGTTGCCCGGCCTTGAAGTCGGCCCCGGCGTTGGTGTCGGAGGTGGCGTGCTTCAGGCAGACGTCGATGCCGCCGAGCTGGGAGGCCAGGTCGTAGAAACCGGCCAGGCTGATCTCGGCGAAGTGATCGATGGTGATGTCCAGCAGATTCTGCACGTTGACGATGGTCGAGTGGCGGCCGGCCTCCCGGCCCTGCTGCTCCAACGTGGCCTGGTCACGCTCGCCCGTGGCGTACACCTGCTCCTGGCGCTGCTCCTTGGCCAGCCCGTAGGCCTCCTTGAGCTTGCCGGTGCGCTGGCCCAGCGGGGTGTCGACGAAGGTCACCTCGTCGTCGCGGGGCACCGACACGGCCATGGCCCGGCTGCCGTCGTTGGGCACGTGGACGACGATCATCGTGTTGGTGTTGTAGCCGCCACGGCTGCCGTCGCCGGCGTGCAGGGCGTCCTGCACCGGTTTGGGCAGCGGATTGCCGTTCAGGTCCAACCGGGTTGTGAGCCCCATCACCAGGATGTTCTGCGCGCCGTCCTTCGACTTCGGCCCGCCGGCGTCGATCGCCGAGGACGAACCGAGGCCCTGGAGCTGGCGATACGTCCCCCAGGCCAGACCGGTCGTGGCCAGCACCGCCACCGAGACGACCGTGGCCGCGACCTTGGCGGCCACCAAGACAACCTGCTTCCCCATGCCGTCCCTACGCCGAAGGCACGGGTCAGGTTGCACGGGGACGTCAACGGGCCCGGAGTTCCAGGGTGAAGCCGGCCGGGCGGAAGGTGATCAGCTCCTGCACCCGGAGCCGGTAGTCGGAATCCGGCGCCAGGTCGCAGGGAACTGAGCAGGACCAGCGTCTCGTGCACGGCGAACTGGCGGCCGATGCAGGCCCGCTGCCCGGTGCCGAACGGCTTGTACACGTGCGGCGGCCGGCCCCGGACCCGCTCGGGCAGAAAGCGGTCGGGGAGAAGCGCTCGGGACCCCACACCGGATCGCGGTGCGGTGCCGGCAGCAGCACGAACACGGACTCCCCGGCCCGCAGCGGATACTGTCCACCCAGGACGGTGTCGGCGACGGCCTGCCGGGCGTAGCCGGGCGCGGGCGGCCACAGGCGCATGGCCTCGTCGATGACCCGGCGCAGCAGCGGCCTCGTGCTGCACCTGCCGCCCGGCGGATCGCCCCTCGTTCTGGTCCCAACGACCGCGGTGCCGCTGGCCATCGCCCTGCACATCCTGGCCCTGCGCCGCCTGCCCGAGCCCCTGATCGCCGGTGCGACCGCCAGTTGACGACGCGAGCGGCCGGGCCTGCGCGGGAAGCAGGCCGGCCGCTCGCGGTGGCCTCAGTTGCGGGCCGCGACCACGTCGCCGCGGAGCAGGCCGGAGTCGGCGGGCACGTCGGCCGGGTCGGCGCCCTCGTGCAGGATCCGGTTGGCCTCGTCGACGAAGACCACGCGCGGTTCGAGCTTGCCGAGGTCGTCCTGGTGCACCTGGGCGTAGGCGATGATGATCACGAGGTCGCCGACGCCGATGAGCCGCGCGGCGGCGCCGTTGATGCCGATCACACCGCTGTCGCGCGGGCCCTCGATGACGTAGGTCGACAGCCGCTGCCCGTTGTTGATGTCGACGATGTCGACCTTCTCACCGGGCGCGAGGTCGGCCGCGGCCATCAGGTCGGCGCTGATCGTCAGCGAGCCGACGTAGTGCAGGTCGGCCTGCGTCACCGTGGCCCTGTGGATCTTCGACCGCATCAGGGTGCGATACATGACTGCTCCTCTGTTGACTGTGTGAGACAGGCACCGTGACCATTTGCGTGGACAAGGAAAACGGCGCGGAGATCGGCTGACGGGCGGCGGTGGCCGTGGTCATTGGTCACACCCCCGGCGGGTTGACGCGCATTGGTACGCGATGCAACCATCGGTTGAAGCGGTGCCTGGGGACACCGTGGCTGGTCTGGGGACCATGGGGGAAGTTGGTTCGTGTTCTGGGGGTCACAACCGGTGCCGCGCCTTGTCGTGCGCGCAGCCACCGGAGTTGTTGTCGAGCCAGGATTCTGGCGCGTCCTGACGAGCCGATGTGGCGGCTCCGACCGGGCGTCCACATGAGACGGACCTGTGTTCCCGCATGCGGTCAGCGAGGCATTTCTGCACAAGGGGGACAAGTGACCGCTGCCCTGACGGGTGGTCGACACGGTGTCGAGTCCGAGTCTGATCGACGACATGCGCTCGAACACCGGGTGCTCGACCTCTACAGCGCCAGAATGGGTGAGACGGACGTCGTGCTGGACGTCCCGGCCGACCACGATCACACGCTGACCGGGCTGCTGGTCGCCGGCTACGCGCTCGAACAGGGACGCAGCGTGGCCTACCTCACCGACGACAGCGACCGCGTGCTCTCGCGGGCCGACTCGATGCCGGGTCTGCCGGCGGCGCGCCGGCTGCGCGGCCAGGACTCGCTGAGCGAGATCGTCGCCTACTACAACGCGCAGGCGTTGGGCGTCATGGACTTTCCGACCTACTTCAACACCAATCCCAAGGTCGAGCCGGCCGAGGTGGTGGTGTTCGACGACCAGAACATGGCCAGCGAGCTGGTCGGCAGCCTGTTCGCGCTGCGGGTCGACCGCCGGCTGCAACGCCAGGCCTACGAGGGTTTCTGCGAGCTCGTGCTGTCGCTCGGCGTCGACACGCACACCGCGGTGGCGCGGATGCTGCACGAGGGCCCCGACAGCCTGCTCTCGCCGCAGCAGCTCGACCAGGGCGACTGGGCGCGGATCGTCGACCGGGCCGCCGAGGTGCTCACCCCGGGGCTGTTGACCGAGGATGCCCGGTTCACCTGGCCGCGCCTGCAACCCTGGCTGCACCAGTGCCGCGTGTTGATCGCGCCCGCCGGCGTCGAGATCCGGCCGCCGCACCAGCTCATCCGCGCCCTGCCCGGCTACCGCCACGCCAACCAGCGGGTTTTCCTTGCCCGCCACCAGCAGGCGCCGGCCACGCCGGACGGCCCGGACCTGCCGGACACCGACAAGCTCACGCTCTCGCCGAGCATCCGGGTCGCCGTGACCTATCTGCGGGGCAACTACGCGGACGGGGGACTGACCCTCGGCCGCGTCGCCCACAAGGCTTACCTGAGCCAATATCACTTCTCCCGCCGCTTCAAGCAGGAGACCGGCTGGCGGTTCATCGACTTCGTCACCGCGCTGCGGCTGACCGAGGCCAGGGACCTGCTGCGCGACACCACCATGTCGATCACCGATGTCTCCCGTACGGTCGGCTATCCGGAGCTGAGTCATTTCCAGCGGACGTTCAAGAAGTGGTTCGGCACCTCGGCGTCGGGCTACCGGGGCGTGACCCGGTAGCCCGACCGCACGGTCAGTGCTGGCAACAGGTCCGCATGCTCCATTCCGGACGGTGCCAGTAGTGGGCGGTGTCCGGCGCGGCCGACGCCGCGGCCGGGCCGACCGTCACGGCGGAGGCCTTCGCCGTCGGGCCCGGCCGGAACGGCGCGAGCAGCTCCGGCACCGTGCGCAGGACACCGCCCACCATCACCGACTGCACCGCGGCCGCGGCGTGGATGTCGGCCAACGGGTTGCCCTGCACCAGAACCAGGTCGGCGATCCGGCCCGGTGCCACCGCGCCCAGCAGGTCGCCGTAGCCCAATGCCCTGGCGGCGTTGCCGGTCGCGGTCAGCAGCGCCTCACGCGGGGTGAAGCCGTACTTCACCAGCGCGCGCAGGTTCTGGTGCGCGCTGACACCGAGGTCGTCCAGCGGCGCGTCGGTGCCGAAGACCACCAGCCCGCCGGCCCGGTGCACCCGCAGCAGCGCGTCCGCCATGCCCTTGGTGACCAACTCGTCGAACTCGCCGCCCGGCTGCCCGGCGGCGTCGGCCTTGGCCACCAGCCGCTGGTAGTCCCAGTCCGGGAACAGCACCTTGGTGCGCTCGTCGTCCACCAGCGACCGGTCGCCCGCGTACAGCTCGGTGGCGAAGATCATGGTGGACGACACCCACATGCCCGTGGCCACCAACAGGTCCACCGCGTCCTGCGACATGTGGTAGCCGGCGAAGCTCAGCGTGCGCGAGTAGTTCAGCCGATGTCCGCCGCCGGGGTGCTCCATGCCGTCGAGGCCGGTGTGCGCCGCCGGGTAGAGGTAGTGCGAGGTGACCGGCACGCCCATCGCGTGTGCCCGGGCCACCACCCGCTGCTCGAAGGCGACCGGCAGCCGCATGTACGACTTGAGCTGGTCGTAGTCCAGCCCCTGGGCCCGGTCCAGCTCCCGCTCCAACTGCTGCGCGGAGTGGATCGGCCGCATGCAGTTGTAGAAGGCCCGGCTGCCGTCCAGCGCCTGGCCCGAGCCGAGGTAGCGGGGCCCGACCCGGGCGCCGGCCTCCATCGCCTCCCGGTTCTCCACCATCTGGTACGCGAGGTCGCCGGGCGACTTGCTCGTGGTCACGCCGTAGGACAGCCACAGCCGCCCCTGCCGGTCGCCCCACTGCTTGCCACGCATGTTCCAGTGGTTGTGGGTGTCGATCAGGCCCGGCATCGCCGTCAGCCCGGAAGCGTCGACGACACGCGCGCCGCTGGCCGCGCTGCCGCTGGGCAGCACCGCCTCGATCGTCGCGCCACGCACGACGATGTCCACGTTGGGCCGCAGCTGCTCGCAGGCGCCGTCCCACAGCGCGCCGGCGCGAATGACCGTGGGCTGGCTGACCCGGGCCGGCTTGTAGGAGAGGTCGGCGGTGATCGTGCGCGCCGCGCCGCCGGCGGCCCCGACCGTGCGCAGCACGCCGTTGCACAGGTAGACGACGGAGCCGTCCGCGCCGATCGACAGCGAGTCGGTCACCTCGTCGGTCAGCTGCTCGGGCGGGCCGGTGATGGTGCCATCGGCCGCGACCGGCACCCGCCAGCCGAGGCTTTCCGCCCCGAACACCAGATGCTGGCCATCGGCGGTCCACAGTGGACCGTCGTTGTCCCTGGTGCTGATCGACCGGTCCGGCGCGATCTCCTGGTACCGGAGCTCGTTGGTTGCCAGGTTCACGGTCAGCACCTGGTTGTTGCCGTTGGAGGTGCGCTTGGAGTACGGCTGCAGCGCGGCCATGGCGATCGTGCCGCCGTCCGGCGACCAGGTAGGCCGCCCCGGCTGGTACAGCGCCGGCAGCACCTGGCGCACCGAGCGCGCGGCCACGTCGAACACCCAGGTCTGGCCGGACTCGTCCTGGTAGGCGATCTTCGTGCCGTCCGGGGAGAACCGCGGCGAGAACTGTCCGCCGGCCAAGTCCGTGAGCCGGTCCGACCGCCCCGACGCCAGGTCCAGCCGCCACAGGTTGGCGGTGCCGGCCCGGTCGCTGGTGTAGACCAGGGACCGGCCGTCCGGCGCGAAGTCCGGATCGGCCGCGAAGTGCCCGTCGTCGACGACCTTGCGCGCGCGGCCGCCGACCGGCAGCACCCACAGGGCGTTCAGCGCACGGAACGCCACCTGCTTGCCGTCCCGCGACACCACGGGGTCGGCGATGCCCTTGGCCCGGCGCGACGCGTCCGACAGCAGGTCCCGCCGCTTGCGCTGGTAGTTCCGGCCCGCGAACGGCAGTTCGGCGGTGAACGGGATCTCCTGTGCGGCACCGGAAAGCGTGCGGCGGCGCAGTCGACCGCCGGAGCTGTAGACGAATTCCTGCGCGGAGAGCCACGACACCGGCAGCGGCGGCAGGTCCTCGCCGGTCACGACCGCGGTGGCGCCGACCATCAGGGTGGCCGTGGCGCCGGCGCTCACGTAGCTGATCCGGCCGTCCGGTGTGTAGACGGGGGAGTAGGCCAGGGCGGGGTCACTGAGCAGCTGCTTGCGTTGGCCGGAGGGGAGATCCAGCTCCTCGATGACGCCGTCGCCCACGACGTAGGCCAGCTTCGTGCCGTCCGGGGACCACACCGGGGAGGCGTGCACCTCGTCGGCCTCGGTGACCGCCCGCTGCCGCCCGCTGGCGATGTCCAGCACGTAGACGCGGCTGACGTGGTCGCGGTCGGAGGAGAACGCCACCTGCTTGCCGTCGGGCGAGAACCGCGGCTCCAGGTCGAAGCCCCACCCGGTGGTGAGCTGGGTGAGCCCGGTGCCGTCGGCGTTGATCATCCACACGTCGTAGGTGGCGTTGAGGTAGGACTGGAACACGATCCGGCGGCCGTCGGGCGACCAGTGCGGCCGGGTCGCGTCGTGCGCCTCCGGCGTGATGCGGGTGGCCCGGCCGCCCGCGGTCGGCAGCAGCCAGATGCCGCTGGCGATGTCCACCGCGATCCGGCGGCCGTCCGGGGACACCGAGACCCCGAGGTTGGCGCTGTCCTTCACGGTCACGCTGCCCGCGTCGACACGGTCGTGCACCGACGGGTTCTGTGCCTGCGGTGTCTCGGCGGCCGCCGTCGACGGGCCGGCGGCCAGCCACAGCGCGCCGGTGCCGGCGACGATCGTGCCGCTGCCGCGTAACACCTGGCGGCGGGAGAGTCTGTGTTCCATGGGTTTCCCTGTCACTTCCTGCGCGCGGTGGTGTATCGGGGCGTGCCCCAGTGGTCCACGCCGTAGCTGATGTCGGTGAAGGCGCCTTGCTCCCGCAGCAGGGACATGATCACTTCGGCCTGCTCGTCGTCGTGCTCGATCGCGACGCCGCCGCCGCGCCGCAGCAGCCGCACGGCGGCGGCCACCACCGCCCGGATCACGACGAGCCCGTCCTGCCCGCCGAACAGCGCGGACCACGGCTGGTGCTCCTGCCATTCCGGCGGCAGCACGACACCGTCCACCACGAAGGGAGGGTTGGCCAGCAACAGATCCACCGTGCCGTCCAGCTCGGCGAACATCGCGGGGTCGGTGACATCGCCGGCGTGCAGCGCGACCGGGGTGTCGCCCAGCTCGGCCTGCCGCGCGACGTTGCGGCGGGCCCAGGACAGGGCCACCGGGTCGAGCTCGATGGCGTGCACGGTCGAGTCCGGCCGGGCATGCGCGACGGCCAGGGCGATCGCCGCCGATCCGGTGCACAGATCCACCGCGAGCGGCCGGGAAACCCCGTGGAGCACGTCGAGACCCCAGGCCAGCAGCGGCTCGGTGTGCTTGCGTGGCACGAAAACGCCCGGCCCCACCGCGATCTCGACGCCGCCGAGCACCGCCCGCCCGGTGAGGTACTCCACCGGCACGCGGTCGGCCCGCTGGGCCACCAGATCCCGCAGCCGCGCGAGATCCTCCGCGCCGGGCACGGCGTCGAGGGGCAGCTGCGCCACGGTGCAGCCCATCACGTGCGCGGCCAGCTGCTCCGCATCCTCGCGTGGCAGCCAGGCCCCGGCGTCGGTGAGGGTCTTCTCGGCTTCCGTCAGCACGGCGCCGAGCGTGGTGGCAGTCATCCGTTCCAGACCCCTTCGAGGATCTTCGCGGCCGTTTCGAGATGGCCGCGTTCGTGCAGCGAGGACAGGGCGAAGCGGACCAGGCCGGTGCCCTTGGCCACGGTGGGGAAGAACGCCGGCAGGATCAGCACTCCGGCCTCCTTCAACGCCGTGGCCGCGCGGAACGCCGCCGCCTCGGTGTCGAAGTGCGCCCCCCGCACCGGGGATCGCAGGCCCGCGTTGACGAGCCGGTCGCCGGTCAGCGCGTCGAAGTCCTCGGCGTTGCGCCACAGGCGTTCCTGCAGCGCGGCGACCTCGCCGTCCAGGTGCAGGCGGGCCGAGGCGACGTTGGCGGCCAGCAGCGGCAGCATGATCGAGTGCCCGAACACCAAGGGGTTGGCGAACTTGCGCAGCACCCGCACGTCGTCCTCGCTCGGCACCAGCGCGAAGCCGCCGGAGCCGCCGAACGCCTTGGACAGCGAGCCGGCGATCACCACGTTGGGCGGCAGCCGGTCGCCGAGCGCCTCGAAGGCGTAGCCGGCGCCGTGCCGGCCGGCGATGGAGATGCCGTGCGCGTCGTCGATGTAGAGGTGGCCGCCGTAGGGCTCCAGCGCCGCCAGGATCCCATTGACGTCGATCAGACCGCCCATCGAGCCGACGCCGTCGATCAGCACGATCGGGGTGCGCCCGTCGCGGCGGGCCTCCCGCAGCGCGGACTCCAGCGAGTCGGGCGTCTCCGAGTCGAACCGGCGTGCCGAGCCGATCTGGTCGAGCACGCCGCGCAACACCTGCATCGAGGAGTGTGCGGTCTTGTCCACCAGGAACGTCGAGCCGCCGGGCGCGATCGGGTAGCTGGGTAGCGCGCCGGCCCCGAGCAGCGGCAGTAGTCCCAAGTGGACGGTGCCGACCGAGGTGAAGGCGACCGCCTTGTTGCCGCCGTACACCTGGGAAAGCAGGTGCTCCAGCTCGCCGAGGTAGTGGGGACGCATGCGGTTGCGCGAGGTCGACAGGTGCACGCCGAAGCGGCGCAACGCCTCTTCGGCCGCCGACACCAGCGCGGGGTGCTCCTCCAGGCCGAGGTAGGAGCAGGACACGAACTCCAGCGCCTCGGTGCCGTCCTCAAGGCACACGATCTTGCCGGGCTTGCGACCGGTGACCACGTGCCCGGTCAGCCCCTGCTCGAACGCCACGTCCAGCGAGTCGGACGTCTTGGAGATGCGGGATTCGACCCAGTTGGCCGCCCGTGTCTCCTGCTGCGGCTGGATCATGTCGCCTCGATTCGGGTGGACGTGGACAGGGCGTCGAACAGGTGGGCGCAGGTGTCGCGGTGCTCGTCGAGGCTGTCGCCGAACAGCGCGCCCAGCCGGCCCAACGCCGCCGTGAACCCGGCCTCGTCGGCGCCGTCGATCAGGTCGGCCAGTCGGCGCACCGACGCGGCCAGCGCGCCGCGAGTCCCGGCCGCGTAGGGGTTTGCGGCCTGGATGTCCCAGTACACCTCCGGTGTCCCGGCGGCGATTCGAGCCAGCAGGGCCAGCAGGGTCGCGTGCGGCGGCGGCGCGATCGCCGTGAGGTCGTCGATGTCGGCGCCGAGTTCCTCCAGCGCCAGCCCGAAACCGAGCACGCTGGCGTGGGTGAGCACCTGGGCGGCGGCGGTGAGCCGATCGTGCCGCTCGGCGTCGACCAACACCGGTCGGCCGCCCCACTCGGCCAGCAGGCCCAGCAGTTCGGCGGCGGCCGGACCGTCGTGCACCACCACGGCGGCCACCGGCTTGCCGGGCATACCCAGCGACGGCGCGAACATCGGATTCAGGCTCACCGCCTGCACGCCTTCGACGTCTCGCAGCGCCTCAACCACAGGGCCCTTGACCGACATCGTGTCGGCCAGCAGTGCGCCGGGACGTAGATACGGTGCGAGCAAAGGGATCCCGGTCAGCGCGACGCGCTCGGCAACGGCCAGCAGCACCAGGTCCGCCTTGCCCAGCTCCGCGATCAGGGCGTCACCGGGCGCGGTGATGTCCCCGGCCACGTCGCCGCCGGCCACGTCCACCACGACGATCTCGGCGCCCGAGCCGGCCAACAGCTCGGCGAACATGCCGCCCACCGCACCGGCGCCGCCGACAACCACGCAGCGCCGCAACAACCGCACGCCCGATGCGCTCACGCCGATCCTCCCAGCGCGGGACGCAGGGCCGTCGCCGCGACGGCGGTGAGCACCGCGCGCGACTTCACCACGGTCTCCTCGAACTCCTCATCGGGGTCCGACAGCGCCACGATCGCGCCGCCGACACCGAAGCTGATGCTCTCGCCCGTGGTGACCAGGGTCCGGATCACGATGCTCAGGTCGGCCGCGCCGGACAGGGAGAACCAGCCCAGCGAACCGGAGTACACGCCGCGCGGGCCCTCCTCCAGCCGGTCGATGATCTCCATCGTGCGCACCTTCGGCGCGCCGGTCATGGAGCCACCGGGAAACGCCGCCCGCACGCAGCTGACCGCGCTCTCCTGCGCCCGCAGCGTGCCGCGGATGGTCGACACCAGCTGGTGCACCGGCGCGTACGTCTCCACGTCGAACAGCACGGGCACATGCACCGAGCCGATCTCGCACACCGTGTTCAGGTCGTTGCGCACCAGGTCGACGATCATCAGGTTCTCCGCGCGGTCCTTCTCGTGCGTGGAGAGGTCCAGCTTGAGCAGCTCGTCCTGCTCGGGAGTTCCGCCGCGGGGCCGGGTTCCCTTGATGGGCTTGGATTCCACCACGCCGTCGGCGCCGATCCGCAGGAACCGCTCCGGCGAGGCGCTGAGCACCGCCACCTCGGCGAAGTCCAGGAAGGCCCCGTAGGGCACCGGGCTGACCCGGCGAAGCCGGGAGTAGGTGTGCCGGGGGTCGATCTCCTCGTCCACGGTGACCGCGTTGGTCAGGCAGATCTCGTAGGACTCGCCGAGCCGGATCTCGTCCAGGCAGGCCCCGATCCGCTTGAGGTAGCCGTCCCGGTCGTGGCGGGGGTGGGCGGTCTCCGAGCCGGCCATGTCGGTGGCCTCGGCCGCGCCCAGCACGCCCGCGTTGTCCATGGTGGACGCGGCGAAAAGGGGGAGTCGGGCCGCCGTCTCGTCCAACCAGCCGAGCGCGGACGCCTCGTGCTCCGGCGTGCTCAAGGCCAGCAGGAACGACCGGTGCCGCTCGTGGTCGATGACCAGCGCGCGGTCGGCGAACAGCAGTGCGGCATCGGGGGTGTCGGCCCGATGCGCCGCCGAGCCGCCGGTCTCGGCCTTCAGCTCGTAGCCCAGGTAACCGACGTAACCGAGGTTGAAGTCGAACGGCAGGCCATCGGGCACCGGCAGCGAGCGCGCGGCCAGATTCTCTTGCAGGTAGCCGAAGAAGTCCCGCTGGATCTCCTCGACCCGGCCGTCCGATCGGGTCACGGTGACCACCCGCCGGCTCACGTCGTAGGAGACGTACTCGGCCAGCGGGCCGGTGTCGTCGCCCATGATGGAGAACTGCGCCTGGCCCGGGCGGATCTCGCTGCTGTCCAGCCAGAAGCTGCGGGCGGAGCCGGCGAACAGCTCTCGGTGCGCCACATCCGCGTCCGGCTCGTAGGCCACTTCGCGGACGTGCAGGCGCAGGTCCGGCGCCGCAACGGCCGGTGCCGGGCGTGCGGCCGGCGGGGGAGGGGCGACCACCGGCGCCGGACGCGCGTCCAGCACGAGGTCACGGAAGTTGGCCAGCAGTAGCCGGCCGTGCTCGCTGTTGATGGACTCGGGGTGGAACTGCACGCCCCACAACGGCTTCTCCCGATGGCGCAGACCCATCAGCACGCCGTCCTCGGTCCACGCCGTGCGTTCGAACACCTCGGGCAGGTCGGTGACGGTCAGCGAGTGGTAGCGCACCACCGAGAACGGCGAGGGCAGCCCGGCGAAAACGCCGTCGCCGGTGTGGTGCACCAGCGAACTGCGGCCGTGCATGGGCTCGGGCGCGGGTCCGACCTTGCCGCCGAACAGGTTGGCGATGCCCTGGTGGCCCAGGCACACGCCGAGCACGGGCCGTCCCGACTCGAGGACGGCGCGGGAGCTGATGCCGAAGTCACGGGCGCGGTCGGGGCGGCCCGGACCGGGCGACACCACGATGCCGTCGAACTCGGCCATCCGCTCGGCCGGGAACTCGACGTCATTGCGCACCACGACCGGCGCCTGTCCGGTCACCTCGCCGAGCAGCTGGTACAGGTTGTAGGTGAACGAGTCGTAGTTGTCGATCAGCAGTGTCCGCATGTGGCCGGTCTGCCCTTCCCCCGTCGGTGAGGCGTGCTGCTAGCTGGCCGGCGTGTTGCCCATGACCAGGTCCTCGACCCGGCACGTCTCGGCGATCATCAGGTCGTACAGCCTGCGCAGGAAGTCCTGGTCGATCCCGTTGCGCTCGCCGTACTCCGCGGCCCGCTCCTGCACGATGCCGATGCGGTGCGGTTGCATCATCGGGATGTCGTGCTCGCTCTTGAGGCGAGCGATGCGCACGCAGACCTCGATCCGGTCGCGCACCACGTCCAACAGGCGGGCGTCGATGCCGTCCAGTTCGCCGCGCAGCGCCTCGAGGTCGCGGGCCGCGTCCGAGGATCGTGCCGCCGAATCCGCCATGGTCACCTGGAATCTCCTTGTGGTCGTCCCGCTCACCGACGGGCCTTCCCAGATCTACCGGGCGGCGGCGGCGCGCGGGGCGGGTCACGGGGGATGCGGCAACAAACGCGGCCTCGCGCAACAACCGAGGTGCACTCGCGCAAGAAAGACGTTGTCCCGCCCGGTCGCGCGCGCGGACGATCGGGACCTGAAGCCATCACCGGAAGGCGCGTCGATGACCTTGTCCGCTCGTACCCTGTTGTCCGCCGAGTCACGGGCGAAGCTCGCCGCGGATCCCGCCATGGGCGGCGGCAACGTCCTGGCGTCGGCGCTGGCCGTCAGCCCGAACCCGGACCTGCCGTTCATCGGCACCGGCCGCCCGATCCCCACCTGCGGCGGCGGGACGACGACCGAGTTCAGCCTCCGCTCGCTGGACCAGCTCGTGCAGAGCTGGTCGGTCTGGTACCTCGGCCAGGGCGTGCGGCCCCGTGACCGGGTAGCGGTCTACATCGAGGACTCCTTCGCCTACTCCGTGCACCTGTACGCGCTGGGGTGCATCGGCGCGATCGCGGTGCTGGTCAACAGCAAGGCCCCCAAGGAGAACGCGCTCGAACTGATCCGGCGCACCGGCCCGGTCGGTGTGTACACCACCGCCGGCCGACTCGACCTGCTCCGCGAAGGGCTGGCCGACCTGCCGGGCTCGCGCTGGATCGTGCTGGCCGAGGACGTGCCCGCGCCGCCCGCGGCCGAGCTGTCCGCCGCCGCCCGCTTCCGGCACGCCCCGGAGGACCCGGTGTCGATCCTGCATTCCTCGGGCACCACCGGATTCCCCAAGCCGGTGGTGCAGACCCACGCGTCCAGCGTCGCCGGGCCGCGGTTCCGGCTCACCGACTACCTGGACTCGCCCGACGACCTGATGATGGCCGCGCAGCCGCAGTCGCACCTGGGTTCGGTGGTATACGTCAACTACGCCGTCCTGGCCGGGACCCCGATGGTCGCCCACTACGACCCGGCCGGCGCCGACCTGGTCGACGCCATCCGCCGGTTCCGGCCGACCACGGTGATGGCCTTCGCCCACGCGTTCGCGGAGCTGGCCGACGTCGAGGTGACCGACGGCGCCGTGGACTCGGTGGAGAGCTGGGTGACCATGGGTGACGCCATCCACGAGGCGCACCTCAAGGCCATCCTGGGCAAGCGCGATCCCGAGCTGCCCTCCGCGGTGTTCTACGACCGCTTCGGCTCCACCGAACTGGGCTGGGGCCTGATGGTGCAGCCGCGTTCCCTGACGTCACAGCGCAACGACCGCTGCGTCGGCCGTCCCGACGCGCTGTCCGAGATCGTCGTGCTGCGCCGTGACGGCACTCTGGCCGAGCGGGGCGAGATCGGGCTGCTCGCCGCCAAGGGCCCGACCATCACCGCCGGGTACTGGAACGACTCCGACACCACCTACCGCAGCCGCCTGTCCGGGTACTGGCTGTCCGGCGACCTGGCGTACCAGGACGAGGCCGGCGACTTCTACCAGCTGGACCGGGCCGTGGACGCCATCGAGACCGCCGCCGGCACCGCCCACTCGGTGCAGATGGAGGAGCTCCTGCTCAACGAGCTGCCGGCGATCGTGGACTGCACGGTCGTGGCCGGCCAGCACGACGGGACCACTGTTCCGGTGGCGCTGGTGGCCACCGGCGACGAGCACACCGACCCGTCCGAGCTGCTCGGCGCGGCCAACACCGTGCTCACGGCGGCCGGCCACCCGGCGCTCGCCGTGCTGGAACTGGCGCCGTCGGCCGCCGACATCCCGCAGGGTGTGACCGGCAAGGTGCTCAAGCGCCAGCTGCGCCAGCGGTACGCCACGCTCGCCGACTACCTGGGCAGTAGCGACGCCGCCGTCGTGGCCGCCGCCGTCTGACCGTGCGTGGACGTCATCCCCGGGCGGCGGGGGTGACGTCCGCGGCGGCCCACTCGGCCGCCAGCATCGCGTACACGGCCAGGTCCGCCCGCTCGCCCTTGAGCATCTCGCCCTGCACGAAGAACGCCTCCCGACGCATGCCGAGCCGCTCCATCAGCCGCATCGACGAGGTGTTGTTGCCGTTGCACATGCCGACGACCCGGTGGAAGCCGTACCGTTCGAACGCCAGCCGCAACACCTCACGGCCGGCCTCTGTGGCGTATCCGCGGCCGCCGTGGTCGGGGTTCATCACGAAGCCGATCTCGGCCCGGCCCAGCTCGGCGCTCAGCCAGTCCAGGTTGAACTCGCCGATGAGCCGCCCCGACTCGCGCAGCTGCACGGCGATGGCCAGGTTGTCGCCCTCGCCGGCCAGCTCGGACTGCTCGATCCTGGTGGCCAGCGCCGTCCGCGTCTCCTCGTGCGTGCGGGTGTCCCACAGCAGGTACCGGGTCACGTCCGGGCGGCGCTGGATGTCGTGCAGGTCGTCCAGGTCCGCCTCGGTGAAGGAACGCAGCACCAGCCGCTCGGTGACAACAGGATCCATGGGGTGACCACTCCGAATTGAATTGTTCGCCGTGAATGAGCCATCGGATGCTAGCATCCGGAAATCGGCATGGGGGACTCGTGAACGCCTTTTTCCAGGGAACGCGCCGGTGATCCGCCGGCTGCCGCTGACCGCACTCGTCGCCGCCTGCGGCGTGTCGTCATTCGGCGCGACGATGACGATGATCGCCATCCCGTGGTTCGTGCTGTCCAGGACCGGCAGCGGCGTGCAGACCGGGGCGGTGGCCGCGGCCGAGACGCTCGGCTTGGTGCTGTCGGTGGTGCTGGCCGGCCCGCTGCTCGACCGGTACGGCGCGTGGCGCGGCAGCGTCGTCGCCGACCTGGCGGCCTTCCTCGCGGTGGTGGCCATCCCCGTCGCCGACGCCCTGCACGTGCTGTCGCTGCCGGTGCTCGTGGTGCTGGTGTTCGGGATCGGCGCCGGGCGGGCGCCCTCCCGCAGCGCCAAACAGGTGCTATTGCCGGCCGTGCTGGCCGTGACGGGGGTCCCGGTCGAGCGCGGGACCAGCGCCGAGGAGTCCGCGCTGCGCACGGGGGATCTGCTGGGCGCGCCGCTCGGTGGCGTGCTGATCGGCCTGGTCGGGCCCACGTGGGTGCTGCTGGCCGACGGCGCGGCGCTGCTGTCCGCGGCGGTGCTGGTCGGCCTCCTGGTCCGGGTCCGCTCGGCCGTGAACCTCACGCCGGCCCCGAGCACCCGGGCCTACCTGCGGGAGCTCCGGCAGGCCGCCGAGCACTTCCGGCAGGACCGGTTGTTGCTGGTCATCGGCGTGCAGTGCGCCGCGTTGAACGCCGTCACCGTGGGCCTGCTCTCCGTGCTGCTGCCGGCCTACGGGCTGACCGTGTGGCACAACAGCACGCTGGTCGGCGTGCTGATCGCCGCGTCGAGCGGGGCCAGCATCCTGGGCACCGCGCTGTACGGCTGGCTGGGCGACGGCGGCCACCGGTGGCGGGTGTTCGCGACCTGCTCCCTGATCTCCGGCGCGCCGGTGTTCCTGGCGGTGGCGGTCGACCCGAATCCGGTGCTGCTGGTACTGGTGGTCTCCGCCTGCATGATGGCCAACGGCCCGATCAACCCGGTGATCGCCGCCGTCAAGTACGCCCGGGTGCCCGAGCAGCTGCGGGGCCGGGTGTTCGCGGCGTTCCACGCCTCGGCCAACGCCGCCATGCCGCTGGGCCTGCTGCTGGCCGGGGTGCTGTTGGACGCCGTCGGGCCGACCGCCGCGGTGCTCGCGCTGGGCGGGGTCTGCCTGGTCGTGACGCTGTGGCCGTTCCTGTTCCGGGTGTGGCGCGGAATGGACGAGCGGGCCCGTGTCCCGGTTCCGGTCGAATAATTCGCGCAACAAATGCGGCCCGCCGCAAGAAATGCCGCCTCATTACGCAACGAAGCCGGTCGTCGGTTCGCCCGGCGGAATCTAGTCTTTCGGGCGTCGACGGAATGGGAATGGGATCACGCTGATGCTCAGTCACGACCTGATCGACGTCATCGGCCGGACGCCGCTGGTCCGGCTGCGGCTCGGGGCCGACCGTGGCGTCGAGGTCTACGCCAAGTGCGAGGCGCTCGGCCCGGGCGGACCGGGGGCCCGGGCCGCCAGGCTGGCCGTCGCCGCCGCTCGACCGGCCGATCATGTCCCGGTGGTGGTGAGCGGCGCCTGGGCGCCGGCGGTCGCGCTGGTGGCCGGCCGCCTCGGGCATCCGGTGCACGTCGTCGATGACGGCGTTGCCCGGCCCGCTTTGACGGCCCTGGGCTGCCTGCCCACGGCCGAGCCGCCGACATTGACGCCGGATGCGGTGTCCCAGGACGAGCTGGCGGCCGAGCTCGCCGAGGACCTGGACTGGATCGACGTCGTGGTCGGTGGTGACGACGACCTGCGGGCCACGGCCGGCGCGCTGCGGGCGCATCTGCCCGGCGTGCGCGTGGTGGGCGTGCGGGGTTCCCTGCCGCGGAACGGTTCGCCGTTCGACGAGTTGTACCGGCTGAACGAGCACGAGGCCTTCGAGGCGACCAGGAACCTGGCTCTCGACGAGAAACTGTTCGCCGGCCCGGTTTCCGGTGCGGTGTACCGGGTCCTGGGCGAGCTCGCGGCGAAGGCGGCCCCTGGCACCAGGATCGTCGGTGTCTTCCCGGACCGGGGTGAAGACTGCGTGGAGACCGTGTACAGCGACGAATACTGGGCGCGGCACCGGATCGCGGAGCTCCCGCTGTCCACGATGTCGGCTGCCCGCCCGGACGAGGCGCTGCGGGTGGTGTTCGTCGAGTCCTCGGACGTTATCGTGCCGGCCGCCCTCGGCCTGACGCCGACCCACGTCAGAACATGCGCCGACCCGATCGCCTTGCGCCGCACCGTGTTGCGGGCCTGTGGTGCCGACAAGATCGTCGGAGTGCTGTCCACCGACCACGCCCACCAGGCCGTTGCGGCGAGGTTGGCCGCCGACCTCGGCGTCCCCGGCCCGTCGGCGGGATTCGGCGTCGAGCAGGTCGGCCGGGATCGGCAGATCCTGCCTGCGGAGTCCAACGGCACGGTTGCATCGAGGGCGGTGCTGTCCCGGTTGTTCCGCCTCACCACGGGAACCGAGCTGGTGCAGGCCGAGCTCCGCGCGCTGGCCGGCGCGGGCGACCCGTCCTTCGACGGCGTCGCCGGCGTCCACTTCCTCCGTGCGCAAGGGATTCTCGACGAGGTGACCGGCGTCGACCTTGCTCTCGCCGTGCCCGGGGTCGAGGAGGTCGCCGTCACCACGCCGACCGGCGACCGGATCGGTGACCACGTCGGGTACGTCATCGCGTGGGCGGCCACCCGGGCCGAGCTGCTCGACCGGTTGGACCAGGCGGCCGCGCACCTACACGTCCGGCTGCGCCCGGCTCGTGTGCCGTATCCCTTGGTCAGCCGGGAAGCCATGGTCAACCGGTCGGTCGTGACGGTCGGCGGCGTCGAGATCGGCCCCGACACGTTCACCCTCATCGCCGGTCCGTGCGCCGTCGAGACGGTCGAGCAGACGTTCACCTCGGCGCGGATGGCGTTGGCGGCGGGCGCGACGCTGCTGCGCGGCGGCGCGTTCAAGCCCCGCAGTTCTCCTTATGGGTTCCGGGGTCTGCGCGAGGACGGCCTGCGCATCCTGGCCGACGTCCGCGCCGAGACCGGGCTGCCGATCGTCACCGAGGTCGTCGACAGCCCCGACGTGGACCTGGTCGCCCGGTACGCCGACATGCTCCAGATCGGCACCCGGAACATGCAGAACTTCGGGCTGCTGGAGGCCGCCGCCGACAGCGGACGGCCGATCCTGCTCAAGCGCGGCATGAGCGCCACCGTCCAGGAGTGGCTGCTGGCCGCCGAGTACATCGCAGTGCGGGGCAACAACAACATCGTTTTGTGCGAGCGGGGTATCCGCACCTTCGAACCGTCCACTCGGAACACACTGGACCTCTCGGCGGTGCTCGTCGCGCAGGGACTGTCCCACCTGCCGGTGATCGTGGACCCCTCGCACGCCAGCGGCCTCCGCGAACTCGTGCTGCCACTGGCCCGGGCCGCCGTCGCGGTCGGCGCCGACGGCGTGATGCTCGACGTGCACCCCGAGCCCGAGAAAGCCTTGTGCGACGCCAAACAGGCCCTGGACGAGGCGGCGCTGGACGGGCTGGCCGAGGCGATGCGGGACTGGGCCACCCTGGCCGGCCGTCTGAGCCCGGACGTGCTGCGCCAGGTTGCGCCGGCGGGCCAGGCGCGGTGATCGAGATCAGCACACCACGGAGGTTCCCGATGAACACCGGCATTCGGCTCGCCACCGACCTGGACACGACCGGCCGGGAGGAGATACAGCGGCTGCGGGACCACAACTTCACGCAGCTGGTGACCGCGGCCCGCCGCACCCCCGCCGTGCTGCGCCGCCGGCCCGGGCTGGACTCCGTGCACCGGGTCGAGGACCTGCCGTCGTTGCCCGTGTTGACCCCGGGCGCGCTGGCCGACGGCTGCCCGCCGCACTCGGACGAGTTCCTGCTCGACGGCGACCGGCCCGGCATGGTGCTGCGGTCGAGCGGAACCTCCAGCAAGGTCAAGATGATGTACCACTCCTGGGAGTTCAACGAGCAGGTGTCCGCGCTCGGCGCCCGCGGGCTGCGCGCCGCCCTGCCCGAGCCGCCGCACCGGCTCGCGAACTGCCTCTACGGCGCCGACCTCAACGGCTCCTTCCTGTTCACCCAGGAGATCACCCGGCTGCTCGGCGCGCGGGTGTACCCGCTGGGCAATGTCACCAGTGTCGCCGACACCGCGAAGATCATCGCCGAGCACTCCATCGACACCCTGGCCGCGCCGCCCGGCTACGGCGTGGACCTGATCACCGGCACGCCCCCGGAGCAGCTCGCCCCGCTGCGAACCTTCCTGTATATCGGGGAAAGCCTCGGCCCGAGCCGAATCAAGGCGCTCACCGACGCCCTGCCCGAGCTGACCGTTCGCTCGCTGGCCTACTCCACCACCGAGACCGGGCCCATCGGCTACCAGTGCCGGTGGCAGACGGGCACCGACCACCACGTGCACGAGGACGCCATGGTGGTGGAGGTCGTGGACGAGGAGACCGGGCTCGCCATGGCCGACGGCGAGGAGGGTGAGCTGCTGGTCACGCCGCTGAGCGACACCGGCATGGCCCTTTTCCGTTACGCCATCGGCGATCGGGGCCGCCTGAGCCGGCAGCCGTGCCGCTGTGGCAGCCAGGCCGCCGTGCTGACCCTGCTGGGCCGGGCCCGGCAGTCGCTGAACGTGGACTCCGAGACGGTCTCCGCCGACCAGCTGATGTCGCGGCTGGCCCTGGTCGGCATCACCGACCCCGCCGACTGCCAGTTCCAGGTGCTGTGGGACGTCAACCGCTATCGCGTGCGGCTGCTCCTGTCGCCGAGCACGCCCCGGGACGTCACCGTGGACGCCGTGGTAGCCGCCTTCTCTGACACCGTGGAGCTCAACCAGATCGTCACCGGGCCGCGCTGCCTCGGGTTCACCGTGGAACACGTCGAGCCGCACGAGTTCGTCCGCACCGAGCGGGGCAAGGTGCCCACCCTTTACCAGAAGCTGGTGACCGCATGAGCCGCACCGTCACTCAGTCCTATATGGACGAATGCGCCGCCGAGGGGCGCGACGGACTGCGCGGGGTCGTCGACCACCTGCGGTTCCCGCCGCACTTCACCGCCGCCTTCGACGGCCGGGTGCTCGGTCGCCCGCTTTTCGTCGAGGACAGCCAGATCCGGGACGTCGCCGACCGGCTCATGCGGTTCCACCACCTCGTCGTCTCCCTGCCCGGCCGGCTGTTCGACGGCGACGTCCTCGCCTACGGGGAGGCGCTCGGGCTCGATCGCCGGTCGGTGGACATCCTGTGCCGCAACGGACTCGTGCCACCCGTCCCGTACGGGCGGGCCGACCTGCATCGTGACGGCGACTCCTGGCAGCTGCTGGAGTTCAACATCGGCGCCGACCTCGGCGGCATGGAGCGCACCGGCGACATCCCCCGTGCGCTGATGGACGTGCCCCGGTTCCGCGAGTTCGCCGAGGCCCACCAACTGTCCTATCCGGACATCGGCGCCAGCATCGCCCGCATGCTCACCCGCTGCGCGGAATCCGTGTCCGCCGCCGGCGCGCCCGTCGTCGTGATGCTGGAGAGCAACGGCCGCATGGCCAAGTACCAGAAGTACATGCTGCCCTTCCAGGAGTTCATGCGGGGCAAGGGAATCGACCTCCGCCTGGCCGAGGTCGGCCAGCTCGGCGCCAGGGCCGGCAAGGTCCACCTGGACGGCACGCCCGTTGACGTCATCCTGCGTTACGTCTCCGTCGACCAGATCCTCGCCGATCCCGACGTCGCCGCCGGCATGGAGCCCGTGTTCCGGGCCCACGAGGAGGGGCGGACCGTGCAGTTGACCCCCATCTGCACCGACCTGCACGGCAACAAGGGCATCCTGCCCATGCTCCACGACTCCCGCCTCCGGGCCGCCCTCACCGCTTCCGAGCTCTCCCTCGTCGACGGCATCCTCCCGTGGACCCGCTCCATGGCCGACCCCAAGGTCGACGTGGACGGCCACCCCGTCGACCTCGTCGACTACTGCCGCGCCCACCGCGCCGACCTCATCCTCAAGCCCAACAACGACGCCCGCGGCGGCGGCATCGTCGCCGGCTGGGAGTCCACCGACCAGGACTGGCACCAGGCCCTCACCTCCTGCGACCGTTCCCGCACCCTCGTCCAGCGCCGCGCCCCCGCCCAGCCCGAGCCCGTCGCCGACCCCGCCACCGGCCACCTCCGCGACTGGTTCGCCACCTGGGGCGTATACCTCACCGACGAGGGCTACGCCGGCACCTACATCCGCGCCCTCTCCGAATCCGCCACCAGCGCCGTCGTCGGCTGGGACGCCCTGCCCCAGCTCACCGCGGCCTTCAGCCACCCCGCCTGATCCCTTCGGCGTGGCACAGGCTGCTTGCGCGCGGCCGACTCCCTCTTGATCATCCAGTGCCGATCCGATACCAAGTTCGATCATGAAGGGGGAACGGGAGGCTCTCCGGTGCCAAAACTGCGATGACGAAGTCACCGGCCGCGCGGGCGGTACTGGACGGGGGCCCGACGTGGCGTGGTTCGTCCACTGCTGGCCCTGTGCGCAGGTGGCCACCGAGGGCATGGAACTGCTCGAAGACCGGCCCGGTGGCCTGCGCCTCCAGCTCCTCCGTTGCCGGCACTGCGGCACCGAACGAGCGTGCCGTCCGGGCTGGCGCACTCGATGTCATATCTGCCTCGATCGGCGCAGCGCGCGGGACCTTCCCGCGATGCGGCAAGCCCGGGATGCCCTGGCCACGTTCCGAGCCAACCGGCAGATCGCTCTGGTGCGCCAATTTCTGGGTTTGAGAACCGGCGAGCCCACGCCGTTGCCGGGGGTCGCGGAGTTCCTGGCCGCCACCGCGCTCGAAGCGACCCTGGACAGCTACAGGCGCCCGGGCTGGACCGTCCTCGCCGGAGATGTGCACGGCCTCCCGTGGATGGGCGCCCAGCTCGGCTCCGCGTCACATGGCACCTGGGGCCGGCACGACGCCTGCGGAACGGTCGCCAAGCTCAACAGAGGCCGAACCGAGTGCCCCGCGTGCCCGCCCGAGCCGGATTCTCGCACGCACCGCGCCCGTGCGAACGACCCTCACCTGCTCTACCTCGTCCGATACCGTCACTGGCACAAGTTCGGCCATGGTGACGACCGCCGTGTACGCGCTCACCTACGTGCCGGAGCGCACGCCATCCAGGTCCTCGCCGCGACCCATGCTGAAGTCGTCATCGGCGAGAGCGCGCTCAAACGCCGCCACCGCGAACACGCAGTCGGGGCCAGGCCGACGATGCCGTTCACGTTCGGCACCGGCACCGAAGTGTTGCCGACCCGCATCTCCGTCGACCTCACCACGGTGCTCCCGACCGGGCGTGATGTGACCCACCGCTACATCGAATGAACGCTGCGCCGAGGTGCGGTCCGTCAGATGGAGATGTGGCGGGAGGACGAATGGGAGCCGGTGCCGGGGTGACCGGCGCCGACAGCTCGATACGGTCGCAGCGGCGGGTCGACCGCTGGAAGGGACGGCGTGACGGCCGGCGCCGGCAGCCGATGTTCAACGACGTCGTCGGGCTGCACGAGAAGGGGCGCGCGGCGACCGCGCAGCACCCGAATCACCTGCTGGAGCAGCAGCTCCACGAGGTGGAGGGGGAATACCGCGCGTGGGTGGCGCGGATCGCCGACCGCCTGCGCCGGCTCGCGGCACTGGAGCAGAACCGCGCGTCCGCGAACAGCGCGCAGACGCGACTGGCCGCGGCCGTGGTGGCGGCCGGCGCGGCGATCACCGTCGAAGAGCTGATGCCGCGCAACCCCATCGAGCTCACGGTGCTGGAAGCCGGCGTGATCCGTGGCCGCCGGGAGGACATGCGTGCACAGCGCATCGCCACGGCTCGGATGAACGAGGCCGCCGGATTCACCACGCTGCAACAGCTGGACAGCGAGATCGCCACCGTGAAGGCGGAGATGAGCGGCGAGTTCGTGCTGGCGCAGACCGCCGCGCGCCAGGCCGGCGCCCGCTACGCCGCTCGCGTCGAGACCTATTGGGAGAACGTCGTGCACGTCCATCCGGAAGGCCCGCATCTGGCGCCTATCCTGCGTTTCACCTCCCAGCTGATGCCCGACTGGGTGACAGCCCCACCGGTGCACGAGCCGGCCGGCCTGGCGCCGGACCTGTTCGTGCCGCGCGGGATCGTGCGGCGGCTGGCCCGGGTGGACGAATCGTGAGGGTCCTCTGGTGGCGCGACCGCCAGCGGGCGAAGGTCCGTGAGCTGGAGCGGAAGCTGCGCGACCTGCAGTGGTCGCCGACGGTCGACGCGAGCGAGGCCCGCAAGAACATCAAGCACATCAAGCGCGTGCGCGGCCGGGTCACGGACGAGTACGTGGACACGTTCGTCGTCGACTGGTTGGCCGCGGCCAAGCGGAAGCACGACACCGTCGGCGTGGACCTGCGGCTGCTGGCCGCCCACGTCGAGGAGATCCGGACCGGCTTCCGGATCCGCCTCGACCACCAGGAGGACGTGGTGAGCGACCTGAAGGCCGCGGTGGCCCATGCCTGGGACCGGATCAGCGATCCGGACAGCCCCTTGTTCGAGCCCAGGACCAGGCGCATGGACGGAGGCCGCTAGTGACCACTGCGCCGATGCGCGAGTTCGAGAGCCGACGCCGCACGATCGTCGGGAACCTGGCGCTCATCGCCGGCCGGTCGTTCTGGGTGGCGCTGGTCTCGTACGCGATCCTGCTCGGGGCCGGCGTGACCGACCTCATGACCTTCCACCAGGCCATTGAACTGGCGATCGACCAGGACGAGTGGATCCTGTGGATGATCGTCGGCGGCTTCACCCTCGTCGCCGTCGTGCTGTCGCACATGGTCGGCCAGTTCGGCCACCGGAGCGTGCGATCGCGCCAAGCCCCCGGGTCCAGGATCATCGCGGGCTCGGCCCTGGCCGGCTGGGTGGCGCTGGGCGCGATGTCGTTTCTGTTCCGATGGAACTTCACCGCCGACGCGGGCGCGCTCACCGGCCCCAGCGGCGACGTGCTGCCGGCCGACCCCTCGGTCGACGAGGGGCACTACACGGCCCTGCTGTTCGTCGCGCTGTTCGTCGGCACCGGCGTGGTGTCGGCGGTCGCCGGCTACAACAAGCCGAGCGCGGCCGTCGGACAGTACCTCCGGGCCCGGAGGAAGCTGGACAAGGCCAACGAGGTGCGGGTGGAGCTGGCCGAGGCGTCGACCGCGGCCGACGCGCTGGCCCGCACCGTCGAGGAGAGCCGCCGGGGACACGAGGCCGACTGGCAGTCCATGGCGCAGGCGACCATCCAGCTGAGCAACCGCCTCAAGGACGAGTTCGACGCGCGTCCGCGCGACCACGGGCCACTGGGCATCGACCCGACACAATCCGATTCCGGCGGGGAATCCTGATGGCACGCACTCTTGCGCCGCTCGCGGCGGTCCTGCTCGCCGCCGGTCTGCTGGCGGCCTGCTCGTCCACGTCGGCGCAGCCGACGGCGTCGACGTGGACGCCGAAGCCCGACGGCTGCCCGGCCGCCGCGGGCAAGCCCGTGACGCTCGTCGTCGGGGCCCGCATGGGCAGCCAGCGGCCGCAGCTGCCCGATCCGATCCCCGCGATGATCGAGCAGGCGATGGCGGCGGGGCAGAAGGTGCAGCTGATCCGGCTCGACGGCGAGCCGAACGTGGTGACCACCGCGCAGCCGTCGCTGACCGCCACGAACACGGCCAAACGGGAGAACGACCTGAAGATCGCCGAGAAGCGGTTCTTCGAGGCGGTCGCCACGCTCCAGCCCAAGGCCCCCGAGGCGGACGTGCTCGGCGCGCTGACCGAGGCCGGCGGCGTCACCGACGAGGGTGGGACCGTCGTCGTGGTGGACTCCGGCATCGCGACGGCGGGGCAGCTGACCTTCCGCGCCAAGGCGATGTTCGGCGCGGACCCGAAGGACGTCGCCGAGAGTCTCTTCGCGCAGCACCAACTGCCCAAGCTGAGCAAGATGTCCGTGGTGCTGGTCGCACCGGGCAAGACGGCCGAACCGCAGGCCGAGCTGGATCACGCCCAGCAGGAGCACATCGCCGCGATCTGGCAGGCCGTCGCGGCCAGGGCCGACGCCGCCTGCACCGCCGTCATTCCCGGCCAGACGCACCGGGATCGGTTCGACACCACGGTGCCGGTGACCACCGTCGACCTGCCGTCCGATCCGCCGGTCGATCCCTGTGGCACCACGGTGTACGACGACAGCAGCGCGGTCGGCTTCGTCGCGGACCAGGCGACGTTCCGCGACCCCGACGCGGCGCAGCGCACGCTGAAGCAGTTGGTGGACAAGGTGTCCGGCCAGCCGGTGACGATGAAGCTGATCGGCAACACCTCCAGCGCCGGGACCTCGGAGCCGGATCGGGTCGCGCTGTCCCAGCAACGGGCCCAGGCCGTGAAGGCCGTCCTGGTGCGCCTCGGCGTGCCGGACGGTCGCATCACGGCCGAGGGGGACGGGAGCACCGGCAAGTACCATGCCGCCGACCGAACTGCCAACGGCTCGCTGGATCCGGTGAAGGCGACCGCGAACCGGTCCGTGGTCGTAGAAACCTCGTGCTCGGGCTGACGGGGGCACACGTATGACGGCTTTCGGCGGTGGGCCCGCGACCGTGTGTGAGGACCCGCGCGCCGATGCGGCGACGGTGGTCGGCCACCGTCCGCGGGACGCCAACGACACGGAGGTCGAGCCCGGGCGGGAGCATGCGGGGTCGGACCGGGGACGGGCCCTGCCGGCCGGGCTCGCCACGCGTTTCGAGCTGGTGCGCGATCTGGCGGCGTCGGCCCAGGGCGACGTGTATCTGGTACGGGAGCGGGACGGCCTCGGTCAGCGAGTGGTGAAGCTCTACCGGCTGCCGTCCCGCCTCGCCGAGGGCGTGACAGAGTACCTGCCCCATCGCCGCAGCCGACACATCGTTGCGGTGGAGGAGATCGGGGAGGAGGCGGGCCGCCAGTACGAGATCATGGAGCACCTGGCCGGCGGCAGCCTGCTCGATCTGCGTGACCGCAATCGGTCCGGTGTGGACACTCAGACCATCGAGACGGTGGTGCGGCAGCTGACCGAGGCGCTAGGGGAGCTGCACGGTGAGAACATCGTGCACCGCGATCTCAAGCCCGCCAACGTCTTGGTGCGGGGTCTGGAACCGCTCGACGTCGCGCTGGCCGACTTCGGCATCAGCTGGCACAGCGAATACTGGCCCTGCGTCGACGTCAGCAACGACATCGGCACCGTGCCGTTCACGCCGCCGGAGTTCCTGGTCGGCGCCGAGATAGCGGCGGCGTTCGACTGGTGGTCGCTGGGGATGACCGTGCTGGAACTGGTCATCGGCGGCCCGCGGTTCCCCGGCGTCGACAATCCGATGCTGTTGCGGAGCCGGGTGGCCGGCCGGCCGGTGTCGGTCGACGACGTCCCGGACGAACGCATCCGGCTGCTGTGCTCCGGTCTCCTGACGATGGACCCCGAACACCGGTGGGGTCCGGAGCAGGTCGCCCGGTGGCTCGCCGGCGAGTCCCCGCCGGTGGCCGCCGCGCCGCCGCCCAGCGGCGGCGAGATCGGGGCCAAGGATCCCTTCGTGTTCGCCGGCGCCGAGTACCACACCCGTAGCGAACTCGCCGTGGCCATGTACGACGGTTGGGAGACGGCGAGGGCCACCCTGTTCGAGGGACGAAAGGACGCACGGGACCAACTTCGTGCCTGGCTGGGGCAGTTCGCCGACTACGAACCGCCGCCGAAGCTCGACCGAGGCACGTCGGCCGATGTGCGGCTGCTGTACGAGCTGCGCGCGATGCACGCCGGCTACGAGCCGATCTACCGCCATCGACGAATCACCGTGGCCCACCTGCCTTTGCTCGCCCACGACGCGGTCCAGCGGGTCGAGGCGAGCGCGGACATCGTCGCGGATCTGTGGCGTGCGAGATTGCTGCCGGTCCTGTCCGAGGGATCCGGTGGCGACGGGCTGCGGGAGGTCTGGGGCCGGTGGCAGGACGCGGTGGGGTGCCAGGCCCCGGCGGCCGGTTTGATTCCGGACCGGGACGCACGAGCCGAGCTGCGCCGGATCCTGCACGACGAACCTTTCGCCTGGGCGTTGGCGCTGCATGAGGTCACAGCGACCGTCAACCACGAGCGTGAGGCCCGGGACGCCGTCGGCGGCCTGCGACAACGTGCGGGGATTCCCTGGTTCGCCGGGCTGGCCGACCGCCATCTGTGGCTCGCCTACGCCCTGAGCGCCTACGCGGAGCGGCAGGCCAACCAGCATGACCGCGACGAGCGGGCCCGGCTCGACCGCGAGGCCCGGCTGCGCCGCACCGCGCGGCAGCGGGAGTGGTCGCATCGGCAGAACCGGCCGTACGCACTCGGCTACGCCGTCACCGGTGTCGCGGCGGTCGCCGTGCTCCTGTTCGTCCTCGTCGGCATCAGCGACTGGGTCGGCATCGCGACGGACGCCCAGGTCGTCGACGCCTGGTTCGCGGTATCGGCCGCGCTCGTCACGACGACGCTGGCGGAATCGTTGCTGGCGTGGGAAACCGGCGGGCGGTTCCATCCCCGGTACTCGTTCCTCGGAGCCGGCGCCATGGCACTCGGCCGGGCGAGCCGCACCCTGCTCGACCGGCGCGCGGCCACCCCGGTCGTGTTGGCCGCGTTGGCGCTGCTGGCCGCGCTGACGATCTATCTGCCGGCCGCCACCCCGTTCGTCCTCTGCGGATCGATGCTCGTGTGGACGGTCCGGCGGCACGCGCACTATCGCGAGGACCTGCGTCATGAGCGGGAGATAGTCGCCGGCGGCTGACGCGGTCCGTCAGGTATCGGCGAGGAGGTGCGGATGAGTTCCGGAGGAGTTGTTCTTCTCGCGCCCGCCGTGGGAGTGGTCGCGGTGGGCGCGGTCGTTGTGGTCGCCACGGCCGCGGCCGCCGGCGCGGTGTTGGCGCTCAAGGCGGCGAACGCGGCCGTGGAAAGCGGTGTCCGCGCGGTCGGCGATTACGGGGACAGGCTGGAACGCGAGGTGCAGCGGCTGGACGAGCAGGCGCAGGCCGCCATTCGATGGGAGTACGCCGCCGCCGATGTCGTCGGCCTCAACGGTCGCATCCGCATGGTGCGGGAGCAGGCCGCCGCCGCGGGCGTGCAGCTGGCCATGCCGAGCCCGGTCCGGCTCGGGTCCTGTGTGACGCTTCCCCAGCTGCTCGACGAGGCCCGGCGCGTGCAGGCCGAACTGGTTGTGGCGCAGGACCTTCTCGACTCGCGGGTGGGGTTGCCGGAGTTGACCGTCAAGGCCGAGACCGCGAAGTCGGCGGCATCCAGCGCGGCCATTCGCGAGGCTCTGCTCGGCCGTCACGCCAAGGTCGTCGCCCCATCGCCGCCGATCACGCCGGACGAGATCGCCCGTATCGTCGCCGAGCTCGACGCCGACGCCTCCCTTCGGGAGCGGGACCTGGTGCTCGCGACGGCGTCCGCCGCGCTGGCCAACCCGCAGGAGCGGGCGATGTACCTGGGCGAGCTCCGCGACAAGGTCTTCGTGAAGATCAACCCGCGGGTGCGCGGCCGCCGGTGGGCCGCGACCCAGCTGGAGATGCTGGAGAGCCCGCCGGTGGCCGAGGTCGTGGCCGGCGTCGAACCGCCCGGACCGCTGGCCGGCACCCTTGCCCGGCTGCGTGAGGTGGTGCGGGGCAACGCGGACGTGACCGATGAGCTGCGGAACGAGACCAGCGAGCTGCGCACGCGGGCCAGTCGGCGCGCCGAGCAGCTCATGTATCGCGACGTGGCGCGGCAGCAGCTCGTCGACCTCGGCTACACGGTCGAGGAGACCTACCCGGCCGACCAGTGCATCGGGATGCGGGTCAGCCATGAGGAGTGGAACAAGGAGCACACCGCCGACGTATGGGTGGACGGCGACACGGTCAGGACACAACTGGTCCGGGCGGTCCGGGTGGACAACGACGAGGCCCGGCACCGTGAGCTGACCCGCTGCGAGCACATCCTCGACGACGTCAAGCGGGCGGCCGGCAAGATCGGCGGCACGGCGAGGGTGCAGACGCGGATCGAACCCGCCGCGGTGCCCGACAACCTGCCGAACCACGTGCGGTCGGGCACCACGAAGAGGCGGACGAGGAGCCGCGATGTCTGAGCGCAGCGAGAACCTGTCGAACTTTCCCGGGTTCGTCGACGAGATCATCGGCACACTGGGCGTGCAATCGCAGTATGTGTTGCACGGCAACATCCGTGACCAGTTCCTGGTGCAGACCGGCGACCAGCGGCTGGAGATCCTGCCGTTGCGCGGGGCCCTGTGGACCGGGCTGCGGCGGCAGGGCTTCGAGGCGCTGGTGTGTTACGACCCGGTCGACGGCCTGTCGGTCCATCCGCCGGAGGACGGCCGGGCGAAACAGGTCGTCGAAGCCTTGCTGGGGCATGGCGTGGTCGGGCGGCGGCCGCCACTGGATCGGCTACGCGGACACTTGGCCAAGTTGGTCGGCGCGCGCGAGCAGCCGGAGATGGAAGCGGCGCGGCCGGACTCCGCAAAGTCGCCGGCCGACAACCTCATCGGGGGCGGCGGGCCACCGACAAGGATCGCCGTTGTCGTCGAGCACGCGTCGAGAATGATCCTCGTGCCCGGTCAGCTCCAGGACAGTGAGCTCGAGTTCTTCCTGTTCTGCCATCGGCTCGCGCTGACGGCGACGCCCTCCAAGCCGGGCGATCCGCAGGCGCCGCTGCGATACAACCCGATCATCTGGCTGGTCGACGGGGAGCGGGACCTGCCGGCCTGGCTGACCGCGGGCGTGGACCAGATGCGGACCATCGGCATCGGTCTGCCGGGCCTGGCCGAGCGGCTGGCCATGGCCCGGCGGCTGATCGGCAGCTTCGCGCCGCCGCCGGCGAGCGCGGTGCCCCCGACCAGGGAACCGGCCGAGGAGCTGGCCAACCGCACCGAAGGCATGACGCTCGAAGCGATGATGCGGATCGCCCGACTCGCGCGGGAACGCCGGCTGAGCCAGGACGAGATCGCCGACGCGGTCCGGATCTACACCCTCGGCGTGGACACGAATCCGTGGCGCAAGGCCAGCGTGCGCGCGCAGATCACCAAGGGCGAGAAGGTGATCGGCGACCGGGTCCGTGGGCAGAACAGGGCCGTCGTCAAGACTCTCGACATTCTCAAGCGGGCCGCGCTCGGGTTGTCCGGAGCGCAGGCGACCACGCCCGGCTCGCGGCCGCGTGGCGTGCTGTTCTTCGCCGGCCCGACCGGCGTCGGCAAGACCGAGCTGGCCAAGCAGGTTGCCGAGCTGCTCTTCGGCGACGCCAAGGCGTACCTGCGCTTCGACATGAGCGAGTTCGCCGCCCAGCACGCCGCCGACCGGCTGGTCGGCGCCCCGCCGGGTTACGTGGGCTTCGAAGCCGGTGGCGAGCTGACCGGCGCGGTGCGGCGCAAGCCGTTCCAGGTCGTGCTGTTCGACGAGATCGAGAAGGCGCACCCGCAGGTGCTGGACAAGTTCCTGCAGATCCTGGAGGACGGCCGGCTCACCGACGGCCAGGGCGTGACCACGCACTTCTCCGAATGCGTGCTGATCTTCACGTCCAATCTCGGCATTGTCGAGACGGATCCGCAGACGAACGAACGGCGGCAACTCATCCTGCCGGGTCTGCCGTACGAGGAGCTGGAGGCCAGGGTGAAGGCGGCCATCCGCGACCACTTCAACTTCGAGATCGGCCGGCCGGAGCTGCTCAACCGCTTGGGCGACAACATCGTCGTGTTCGACTTCATCGACAAGGACACGACGGCGGGGGAGATCTTCGCGTCGCAGTTGGGCAACATCTCCGCGACCGTGAAGGCGGCGCTCGGGGTCACGCTGCAGATCGGCGGCACGGCCCTGACCGGGCTCAGTCAGGCCTGCACGGAGAATCTGGAGCACGGCGGCCGCGGCATCGGCAACATGCTGGAGAGCAACCTGATCAACCCGTTGTCCCGCAAGCTGTTCGAGGAGGATGTCAGCCCGGGCGATACCGCCGTGGTGACCGGATTCCGGCCCGCCGAGGGCGCCACCGCGCCGGCGTTGGACATCAGGATCGACCGTGGTGGTGGCCGGTGACTCGGCAGTGCCAGCTGGGCGGTGAGTTCGTCGGCGACGACGTGCTGTTCTGCGATGAGGACCTGTGTCCGACGGTTGAGTTGGCGGCCCCGTCCGGCGCGCCAAGGGAAACGCCGGCGTCGAGCGGCGGAGAGGCCGTCGAGCGTCGGCCGTGGAGCACCGACGTTTGCTGGCGGTGCGGCACATCCTCGCCGAGCACGGGCGCCACGAACTGCGCCAATGCCTCCTGTGGACGGTCGTTGACCGCGCCCGCCGTGCACATCCGCTTCGCCGACGGCGAGGTGGCACTCGACCGTGACGACCGGACCGAACTCGGCCGGCTCGGCCCCCACAGCCGCGTCTTCGTCAGCCGTGGCACGGTGTCGCGCCGCCACGCCGTTGTGGTCGTCAACGATGGCAGGGCCACCGTGCAGGCCCTGCCCACGCCGAACGGCACGTTCGTGAACGGCGACGAGATGGCCGCCGAATCCCACCGGCCACTCCGAGACGGCGACCGCTTGCGGTTCGGGTCCGACGTCGAGGGCGAGGTCGCGCTGTACGCCCTCCAGCCCCGCTCCTGATGGGACCCCGGTGTGAGCATTCCTGACGAGAACCTCTTCCGCCGCCGGGCGCGCACGCAGCCGCGTGACGCCACCGGACTGCCGGCGTCGCTGGTCGATCCGCGCACGCCGGCGACGGTGCTCATCGCCGAGGCGGAGGCCCGCGGGGCCGCGGACGGGCGCCGCCACGAGCGGGACAGCTGGTCCTTCGGCGGTCCGGCCGACGAGGTGTCTGAGCAATTCGACCCGAGCTACGTCGTCGGCCTGCGCTGGCGTTGCGAGGCTGCCGTCGACTCGGTGATCGAACGCCACGAGATGACGGAGTCGCGGACCGAGCACCTGCGCCGGGTGAGCGCCGAGGCGAGCGGATTCATGACGGCGGCGAGGTCGATGATGAACCGGCTCGCGGTGCGCGCGCACGAGGGCCGCGAGCCGCTCGACGGCGAAGCGGAGCCGGCCCAGCCCGACGACATGGACGACGAGGACCCGGTGTGGGAAGGCGAAACCACTACCCTGGCGCTGCGCTGGCGGCTGCTCGTGCTCGCCGGCCTGTTCGTGGTCGCGGTCTTCCTGATCCACTACGCGATGTCCGGTCTGCTCGCCGGGCGCACCAGCGAGGTGCTTGTCCTGGCGGTCAGCGTGGCCGCCGCCGCGATCCTGGTCACCGCCCCGCACCTGGCGGCCCTGCTGCTGCGCGCCCGCCAGGCCACCGGCACCGAGCGTCGGCTCGCCGCGGCCGCGCTCGCGCTCGCCGTGGCGTGGCTGGTGCTGGTGGCGATCCTGGCCTTCGTGTGCGGTGCGGTGCTGGACGACCGGAGTCTGCGACAGCTGCACCTGACGTCGACGACGGTCGTGCTGATGTTCGTCGGACTGCTGGTCGTGGTGGGGGTGATGGCCTTCATGCTCGGGCTCGCCCGCCGGCACCCGTTCCAGGAGGCCTACGCCCGGCAGCGGCAGCGACGGGACGATGCCGAGGCGCTGAGGCAGGAGATGCTCGACCGCATCAGTCCTGAGCACGCCGAGCCGCGCGAGGACGGCGCGGTGGCGATGGAGGCGCACGTGCGGGCGGTGCGCGCCAGTTACGCCGCCGCCGAGGAGGCGTACTTCGCGGCCCTGATCAGCGTGGTCGCCGATCCCTCGTTCACAGAGGCGGTGCAGCACCGGCGTGGCCTGCGCCGCCCGGCTGCGGGAGCCCAGTCGTGAGTGGCGAGACACTGCGGGTCGCCCGGGCGCTCTATCCCGTCACGGCATTGGGCCCGGGCCGCCGGCTGGGCATCTGGACACAGGGGTGCCCGCTGGCATGCAAGGGCTGCATGTCAAGGGACACATGGGATCCGGCTGGCGGTGAGGCGCTCACCGTCGAGGACCTGGTCGAGCTGTGCCGCGACGCCATGGCGCAGGGGGCCGACGGCCTGACGGTGAGCGGCGGGGAACCGCTGCAACAGCCGGAGCCGCTGGGCGCGCTGCTGGCCGGCGTGGACGAGGCGCGCAAGGCCGCGAACCGGGACTTCGACGTCATGGTCTACACCGGATACACCGAGGCGGAGCTGGACGATGCCCGGCTCCGGGCCGTGGCGCACTGCGACGTGTTGGTGGTCGGCCGGTTCGACGTGAGCCGGCCGACGTCGCTCATCTGGCGCGGCTCGGCCAACCAGCGGCTGCTGCCGCTGTCCGAGCTCGGCCGCCGCCGCTACGCCGACTACGTCGACCACACTCCCGAACGGCCGCCGATGCAGTTGCTGGCCGAGGGTGAGCGGTTCCGGGTCATCGGCGTGCCGAGAGCGGGTTCGCTCGGCGAATTCGAACGTGGGCTCCGGGATCGTGGATTTCGGATCGTCGACACGACCTGGCGGCCTTGATCGGCCGAACCCGCCGTGGCCTGCCGAAACGGTTCAGGAATCGCCCGAATCGTCACGCAGCTCGTCGATTGCGGCCCGCACCGAATTGTCGAAATCGGTCGCCGTCGTCCCGCGGTTCTTGGCGGTCTCCCGCTGACGGGAAAGCTCGTCGTGCAGCAGCCGGAACAACCGGCCGCGACGGTCGCCGCCGGCCGCGGTGGTCGGCTCGTCGTCCGAGGTGTGCTCAGCGTTCGGCGTCACGGTCGTCCCCTTCGCTGCGGCGGACGGCGTGCCGGGCCGGCGCGTCCGGGAGCAGGCCGCAGTGGCGTGCCCTGATCACCGCGGTCAGTCGGTCGGAAGTCCCGAGACGACGGTAGACCCGTTCGAGGTGTTTGCCCACGGTGCGCGGCGACAGATCCAGCCGGTGGGCGATGGCCCTGGCGGTGAGACCGGCGCCGAGCAGGCCCAACACCTCGCGCTGCCGGTCGGTGAGCACCGGCCCGGCGCCGTCCGGCGGCCCGGTGGGCCGGTCGCGGGCCACGTCGCGCAGCAGCCGGTCGCGGGTGTCGGTGTCGAGGCCGGCCGCGGTGAACGCGAGAGCGCACAGCAGCACGGGGTCGCCGGCGCACACCGCCATCAGCCGGTCGACGGCGGCCCGCACGTCGGCCGCGGGCAGTCGGTCGAGCACCTCGCCGGCTGCTCCGAACGGGTTGGTGTGCATGGCGCCCCTCGCGGTCGATGCGCGCTTTACGTGGTCCTACCGGCCAATTTAGGCGCGCGATATGGGCGGCGCTCGGCCGCCGTAGGTAATCAGAAATCGTTATTTTTGATTCAGCTAATATTCCGGTCCCGATCTGCGACGTAGGGTCCGGGTATGTGGGGTCGGACGACGCCGAACGGGTTTTCGAGTAACGCGGGAGCGCCACCATGGCCGAGGGAGACATCCGTCGCGGAAAGGCGGCCGGAGTACGGGAACTGGCAGTTCAGGGGGTGCTCGCGGATCACGTGCGTGCGGTCGGCGACGACGAGCGGCGGCGGCTGCGGGCCGAGGCCTACGAGATCATTCACCCGATCGTGTTCTGCCAGTTCACCCGGAAGAGAGAACTGAAGCGAGGGCACACCTGGTGCGCGACCTCCCTGCGCCGGCTGGAGCCGCGCTGCCTGGACCGGTTCCACGACGACATGGACGCCGTGCTCGACGACATCTTCCGCAACGCCAAGGTGCCGATCCACAACCTGGAGGGCTGGGTGAGCCGGCGCATGCAGGTGGCCACCATCGAGGGCTACCGGCGCCGGCGCGGTCAGCGTGGCGCGCTCCAGCGCCCCCGCGTGCCGGGCTGGCTCGCCGCCGCGCTCGGCCACGACGCCTGGCTGCTCACGCTGGCCGTCGCGGTGCTCGACTTCGTGGGCAACGACATTCCGGCCGTGCCCGGCACGTGGCCGGTCGACGCGTGGGCCCAGCGCCGCGCGGCGATGCTCGGCGCCGACAACCACGGCGACATCTCCCACGACATCGAGACGATGCTCGCCGCCATGCGCACCCGACCCCGGTGGCACGAGTCCTATGTGGAGCGACCGCTGGCCGGCAAGCAGCCGCCGGTCGTCGCCCTGACCTCCGAGTCCACCGAGGACGATCCGGCGTCCCCGACCGCCGGGGACGATGACCTGCTGGTGGAGCTGGCCGCCCTGGCAGTGGATGCCATCGAGCGGCGGGTGGCCGCCGGCGAGGACCCGCGGTCGGTGGTCGTCGACGTCGTTCGGACGGTCTTCGACCGGCCGACCGCCACCGCGCCCGGCGTCGACGACCGGGTCGCCGCCTGCCTCGCCGACAGCGCGGAGATCGACCGCCTGACCGCCGCCGTGCTCGACATCGTCGCCCCCGGCGGGCACGGCGAGTGAGTTGCTAGTCCGCACAGCAGGTCTCTGACGGACGGTCCGTCAGAGACAGGTGCAGGGGTCGGCGGAACGAGGGGACACCGATGGCGGACGACGAGGTGGTCAGGCGATGCCACGCCGGGATCCAGCGGGCCAGGGAAGGTCACATCGACGATGCCGAGATGGATCGGTTCGTCGTCGACGTCACCGCCATGGACCCCGACGACCCGCAGCGCGCCGGACTCGCGGCCACGATGGTGCACGGCATGACGGTCACCGGCACAACGTTGTCGCCCACCGTGCTCGGCCGCCTGTCCGACCTGCTGCCGCTGGCCGGCGAGAACCCGCCGTTCATGGGGGACTGGCCGAAGGCGCGCACGGTGGGGCGGTTTCTCGGCGCCATGGCGGCCAGCACGTCCAACTCGCTGGCCAAGCAGGCGGCCGGGGCTCGGGAGCTGGAGGCCCTGCGGCATGAGCTCCGTGACGCGCCGGAGATGCTGCAGGTCCTGGAAATGGCCACGAGCATGCTGGAGATGCTCGTCGGGATGCGCAGCGAACACGGCGCCGACCGGGGCCAGGCCATCGAGCGCTTCAAGGTGTCGCTCGCGTCGCTGAGGCACGTGCCGGGCGTCGAGGAGATGGTCGCACTGCTGTCGAACATGTCGGCGATCACGTCCGGCTCGTTGGACGATCCAGGCTTTCTGGACAAGCTGGACGAGCTGGAAGAGCGCAGCCGCCACCTTCCACCGCAGTACTCGAACCTCACCGAGGCCATCCGCGAATGGCGGCAAGGCGTGACCCAGCTCATGGCCGCATACGGAACCGATGTCGGTGCCGAGCACCCGATGACCGTGCCGGTGGCGCCCGGCCCGTCCGGCGATGTCGTGCCGCGTCTGCTCGCGTCCGCCGCGCTCATGCGCGGTGGCCAGGAGACGGACCTCGGCAAGATCGACACCGCGATCCAGCAGTGCCGTGAGGCGATCGAGCGGGGGGAGGACGACGAGGCATACGCCTTCGCGCTGACCTCGCTGGCGGTGTGCCTGCTGCGCCGGGCGGAGGTGGCGGGCGACAACAGCGGACTGGACGAGGCGGAGAAGGCGCTCGACCGGGCCGTCGCCGTCATGGGCGATCCGGGACATCCGCACTGGCAGTTCACCCATGACGTGCTCTCCGACCTCCAGCGCCGTCGGGGGAAGATCGCGAAGTCGGGCGAGGTCGGCATGGCCGCGCAACGGGGTTTCGCCTGGCAGGCTCTGCTGTCGCACGACGCCGCGGATGTCCGAACGGCGTTGGAGGAGGCCGCGGAGGGCGCGATCGACGTGGCCCGCAAGTACGCGATGGCGACCGACCTGGCCAACGTCGTACGGGCCCTGGACACCTGTCGCGGGCTGTTGTTGTTCGCACAGATGGGAATCCGGGACATTCCCGGACAGCTGGCAG
Organism: Kutzneria sp. NPDC051319; assembly: GCF_040682195.1. Lineage (NCBI taxonomy): Bacteria > Bacillati > Actinomycetota > Actinomycetes > Pseudonocardiales > Pseudonocardiaceae > Kutzneria > Kutzneria sp. NPDC051319. The sequence goes on from NZ_JBFBAM010000002.1 coordinate 151,186, forward strand.
CCATCGGCCGTCAGGACCTCGCCGAGCGGTGGACGGCGGAGGGCAATCGGTCGACCATGCTCCGTCGAGAGGCGCTCGCCGCCCTCGCCGCGAGCGGCTCGGCGGCCGGGCTGATGCTGGATCCGCCGAGCTTCGCCGAGATCCGGGCCGCGCTCCGCGAGGTCGACGCGGACGCGCTGGTGTATCTCGTCCCCGCGGGCGAACTGCGACCCGGTATGGCCGTCATCGCGCCGGCCAGCTGCAACCCCGCCTTCATGGCCCTGCCGGCGCTCACCGTCGACAGCAAGGAGGTCGACGGCTACCTGACGGCCCTGTCCGGCCGGTCCAGCGAGATCCGCTCGACATCATCCGCGCCGACCCGTGAGACCGCGCCGGTCTCGGGGTCCGCGTTCGCCGACCGGGTGAACAGCCTGTGCGACTGGGCCTGGCGGGCAGCGATCGGCCCCCTGATGGAGAGCTACTTCGCCCGCAACGAGGCGGGCGCGGAGGGCAAGGTGCCGCGCATCGTCCTCGTTCCGATGGGCGACCTCGCGCGGGTCCCGTGGCAGGCCGCCCGGCGCGGTGACGGCACGTACGCGGTGCAGCTCGCGTCGTTCAGCCACGCCGTCTCGGCCCGGCTGTTCTGTGAGAACGCGGCCAAGTCGCCGGTGGCCCTGTCATCGACGGGACTGGTCGTCGGCGACCCCGACACCGAAGGGGCCGCGGCATCACTGCCGGCGGCCCGGGCCGAGGCGCACGCGATCCGCCGGACGTTCTACCGGCCGGCGCGCTATGTCGGCCGGCGGCTGGACGGGAAACCCAGCCACTCCGGTCGGGGCACGGCCGCGCAGGTGCGCGCGTGGCTTACCGACCCGAGCTCGTTCGCCGGGACCATGTTGCACCTCGCGTGCCACGGCGTGTTCGACGACAAGGACAAGAACGTCCGCGCCGAACTGCTGCTCGCGCCGAACGAACCTGGAGTCGCCGATTCCGGCGCACTGGCCGCCGACGAGATCATCGCGCTGATGTCCGACGCCCCGCAGCGCCGCATCGGCCTGGTGGTCATGGCCGCGTGCCACACGAACCGCTCGATCCACGGCTACGACGAAGCTTACAGCCTGGGCACGGCGTTCCTGGCCGGCGGCGTGCGGTCGGTGCTGTCGACACAGTGGGCCGTTCCCGACTCGGCGACGTCCTCGCTGATGTTCCTGTTCCACTACTTCCTGCGGGAACGGGGAATGCGGCCGCGCGAGGCCCTGCGCGAGGCCCAGATGTGGATGCTCGACCCGAATCGGCTGCACCCCGAGTGCATGCCCGAGGAACTCAGGGCCCAGTCGGCGGACGAGCGCAACGCCCAGGTGTTGTCGTGGGCCGGATTCGTCCATTATGGACAGTGAGTCCGACCGGGGTGTGAAAGGAAGGCAAGTGTCCACGTTCGACGAAGTAATCGCGCAGGCCCGGGCCGAGCTGGCCGACCTGGAAGGACCGGCGCGGGCGGCGCCGCTCAGCAGGTTAGGATCGGCGTTGGCCCAGAAGTTCATGCGCGACGGGCCGGCCGCGCCCACCGGGTTGTCCGACCTCGGCGGTGCGATCGACGCGATCACGGAAGCGCACCAGTGGCTCCCCGAGGACGACGCATCGCGCAGCTATCTCTCGTTCCTGGCTGGGCTATTGGTGAACTGGCGGTTCACCCTGCTCTGCGAGGAGCGCGATCGGGTCATTGCGGTCACCCGATTCGAGGAAGGGCTGGCCTCACCGATCCTGCCCAAGATGGCGGTGCCCATAGGCAAGGTGATGTTGGGCTTTCTGTACGTGATGAAGGCGTTGATGGCACTGCAGGATCCGGCGGTCCTCGCGTCGCGATTCGTGCACGGCGGGGCGGCGGCCATCGACGACAGCGATATCGAGCGTGGTGTGGTGCTGCTGCGCGAGGTGACGACCGGACCGTCCATGAACGACGACATCGCCCAGGCCGCCGCCGTGGCGTTGGAGTTGAGTGAGGCCCTGAAGACGATGCTGGGCACCGGCGCGAGCCGGGTGAACCTGTCGAACATGATGGCGGGGATAGGCAGGATCCAGGCGCTGCAGGAGAAACTGAGCACCCAGATGAGGCCGGGGTACGGCATGAACTGGCTCGGCGACCTGTTCGACTTCAGTGATCCGGGTGGGATCGCGCGGGCCGTCCAGAAGGATCGTCCGGTCTCCGTGGTCGTGCAGACCGACATGGTCATTGAGCCGGAAGTGGTTCCGCAACGCCGGATCGAGATCGCTGCGGAGCAGCCCACCGCCGCCGGCCTCCGTGCGGACCTGCACGCGGCAGTGCCGCCCACCCTGCCCGGCGTGCCGGTCTGGGAGAACGCGGCGGCGCTGCTGGCCCTCGGCGAAGACGAACTCCCGGCCGATGTGGTCGACGATCTGGTGGCCATGGCGAGCCAGTTGGTCGAACTCGACGGATCGGAGCCGGCCAACGCCGCCGTCGACGGCTTTCTGCTCGCGGTCGCGCTGCGTCTGCGAGGCACCCTCGCCGACGACCCGGTCGACCTGCGCGAGGCACTGGACATGTTGCTGACGGCGGCGCGCACAGTGCCGCCCGATCACGCGGCCGCGTCCACGATCATGTCCACCCTGGGTGCGTTCCTCGACCCGGAGCGGCCGCTCGGCGGCCTGGAGGGTGACGTCGCCGCGGGGTTCGCCGGCCGGATCGACGCCGTGCTCGCGCTGCACCTGACGGACGGGGACCCCTTGACACGAGAAGGTTTGCACCTGCTTCGGTGCCTCTGTCGAGCGGCGTGGTCGATGGCCGAGCTGGCCCGCGCCGTCGACGCCGCGCCGGCGGAAATCCCTTGGCTGCCCGCTGTCCGCGCCGGACACAGGTCCGAATGAGGGATTCGCGTCGCTGTCCCCTAACATCGGGCGGGCTCGGGTCGATGATGGGGGCATGGCCATTATCGGTCGTGGGGAACAGATCCGAGCCCTCACGGATCTTCTCGCCCGGACCGCGGACCGCACGCCGGCCGCCGTCATGCTCGACGGCGACGCAGGGCTCGGCAAGACGGCAGTGGTGCGCGAGTTCGCGCGGATCGCCAGGGACAGCGGCGCATTCGTGCTGATGGGCAGCTGCATCGAGCTGATCGGCGGGGCGATTCCCTACGGGCCGTTGGTCGAGGCGCTGCGCCAACTGGTCCGGGAGAAGGGATCGGCCGGCGCCCGTCAGCTGGCCGGTCCCGCGTGGACGGAGCTCGCCGGGCTCATCGCGGACTTCACCGTCGGCGCGCAGCCGGCCATGGCCGAGGGTAGCCAGCTGCGGGTTTTCGGCGCGGTGTCGAGACTCCTGAGCCACATCGGCGAACAGCAGCCGTTCGTGCTGGTCTTCGAGGACGTGCACTGGGCGGACGACTCGACGCTGGATCTCATCGCCCACCTCGTGCAGCAGACGGTGGATCAGCGGGTGATGTTGCTGTGCAGCTATCGTTCCGGGCTGGAGCTGCGGCACCCGCTGCGCCTGAGACTGGCGGATCCGCAGTTCGTCCGGCGCGTGCACCGATTCACCCTGCGGCCCTTCAACCGGCAGGAGCTGCGGTCCTTCCTGTGCGCGCTGACCGACAGCGACGTCAGTATGGCCGAGGTGGATCGCTACTTCGACCTGTCGGAGGGAAATCCGTACTTCACCGAGCAGTTGGTGCTCGCGGACAACCACACCGGCCAGACGCCGCCGGTGCCACGGTCGATTGACGACCTGATGTCGACGCGGCTCGCGGAGCTGAGCGCCGACGCGGACAAGGTGGTGCGGATCGCCGCCGTCGTGGGGCGGCGGGTCAGCGACGCGTTGTTGTCGCGGGTGGTCGGTCTTGACGAGCCCGCGATGGACGCCGCGTTGGGGGAGTGCCTGGCGAAGCGAATTCTCGTCGAGGACCCCGATGAGGAGACCTACACGTTCCACCACGCGCTGCTCCGCGAGACCGCCTACCGCACTGTGCCGAAGCGCGCCCGCCGGAACCTGCACGCCGCGTTGGCCGCGGTGCTGGAGGAGGGCGTGGCCGCGAATCGCCGGCTGTTGCCGGAATTGGCGTACCACTGGTACGCCGCCGAGCGGTTTCCCGAGGCGCTGCGCACTTCGATCGCCGCGGGTGAGCTCGCGGTGCGGATGAGGGCGTTCCGGGAGGCGCTCGCGCAGTTCCGGCGGACGCTGGACCTGTGGGACCAGTTGCCCGACGCCGAGACGATCTCGGGGGCGCGTCGGGTGGACTTGCTGCGGATGGCGGCGGACGCCGCGCGGTGGGCCGGACACGTCCGGCAGGCGTTGGCGTGGTCGGAGGAGGCCATTGACGCGGTTGGCGCAGCGGAGCCGGCGGTGATCGGCGAGCTGTACGAACGCCTTGGCAGCTATCAGTGGGAGGCCGGCGCGATGGTGGACTCCGTGGAGTCGTACCGCCGGGCGCGGCGGATGCTCGGCGACGGCCCGCCGGGAGCGGTCGGCTCGCGGGTCTACGCCGCGCTGGCCACGGCGGAGATCAAGAGCGGCCGGTACAGCGACGCCCTGCCCCTGGCGAGGACGGCGATCGAGCAGGCGGAGCAGGCAGGCGCCCTGCCGGAGCTCGCGCGGGCCCGCAACAGCGAAGGGCTGGCGCTGGTCCACCTCGGCGACTATGACGCCGGTGTCGAGGGACTGCGCGCCGCGCTCGCGATCGCGCGGGAGGCGGATCATCTGGAGGACATGCTGCGCACCTACGCGGCGCTGGGCGTGGGCCTGGAACGGGCGAACCGCCTGACCGAGGCCGTCGACGTCTTCCTTGAAGGACTGGGCAAGGCCGACGAGCTCGGCCTCGCCGACAACCGCAATGCCGCCCTGCTGGCCAACAATGCCGCCGCGCTGCTGTTTGCCGTCGGCCGGTGGGACGAGGCGGACGCGTTGCTGGAGGACCTTTCCGGCCGGCGGCCGTCGTCGGACGAAGTCTTCCAGCGCCTCACCAAGGCCGAGCTGGACGTCGCCCGCGGCCGGCACGACGACGCGGCCACGCTGCTCGACGGCCTGCGCGACTATCCCGAGAACCAGCCGCGTTTCGTCGGGCCGCTGTACCGCTGCCTCGCCGAGCTCGCCGTCGCGCGGGGCGACGCCGCCGACGCGTTGGCCAGGGTTCGGTCGGGCATCGAAGCCGTGACGCGGGGCGAAGACCGTCAGGAGATGGCACAGTTGTGCGCGCTCGGCCTGCGGATCGTCGCGGACCAGATCACCAGCGATGCGCGGGACGGCGTCGACTGGTTCGCGGCGGCGGTTGCCCTCGCGGCGCCTGTGCGGTCCGTTGAAGCCGGCGAGGACGAGATCACGGACGTGCTCGTCATGCTGTGCGAGAGCGAGCAAGCGAGGTCTCTCGGCACCGACACCGCGGCGGCCTGGGGCGAGATCGAGAAGGCCTGGCAGTCGCTGCAGCGGCCTCACCCGCGGGCATATGCGTTGGTGCGTCAAGCTTTGGCGACAGCGCGGGATGGAGATCGCGCCCGTGCCGCGCCCCTGGCCGGCGCAGCCGAGTCGATCGTGGTCGAGCTCGGCGCCGAGCCGCTGCGCGCTCTGCTCGTTCGGGAGACGGGACGGCTTCGTCTGCCGCGCAAGTCGCGTCGCCGCCCAAGGAGAAGCTCCCTACGGCCTGACACCGGCGCAATGGAACGTGCTGGGTGGGCTCGCAGGGGGCCTGAGGGCGGAGGACATCGCCCGTGAGCTCGTGATCGCGAAATCCACGGTGAACGTGCACCTGCACAACGCTTACCGCAAGCTCGGCGTCACCAGCGCCGTGCAGGCGGCGGCCAAGGCCCGTGAGATGGGCCTGCCGGAACGGGAATAGCAGCCTCCCGAGGTGTCGGCAATACGTCCATGTACGTAAGGAGAACCCCGTGACAGCCTCACATTCCCCGGCCTAGCCTCGAATGGAACTGCTCTGGCGATGGAGGGGGCTATGGCGCGCAAGGCATTGCTCATCGGCTCGCGGACCGGGGAGCTCGGCGGTGTCGGCAACGACGTGACCGCCATGGAGGCCGCGCTCGGCCTCTGGGGGTTCGCCACCGTGCGGTGTGAGAGCGAGAACGCCAGCCGGGCGGGCATTCTCGACGCGTACGAGCGCCTGATCGCGGGGGCGGACGCCGACGACGCGATCGTCCTGTACTACAGCGGACACGGTGGCTACGCGCTCAGGCCCGACGACCGGCCGGCCGAACGGGACATCCAGTTCCTCGTCCCGACCGACTACGAACTGAGCTCGGACGGGGATTTCCGCGCCGTCATCGACGCCGAGCTCTCGGTGCTGCTGGCCCGGCTGACCCTGCGGACCCGCAACGTGGTCGTGGTGCTCGACTGCTGCCACGCCGGGCACATGTCCCGGGATCCCGGCGTGTTGGTGCGGTCGACGTCGAGGCCGGTCGCCCACGAGGTCGTCCGCGAGCACGTCGAGATGCTGGCACGCACCGGGTTGCGGCTGGATCTGTGGCAGGCGCCGAGCAATCCGGACGCGGTGCGGATCGTCGCCTGCGCGCCGGAACAGGTGGCCTACGAGGCGGACAACACGGACGGCGTGCGGATGGGTGTGCTCACCGACGCGCTGACACGGACCCTGGCCGAACTCCACCGGAGCGGCCTGGAACTGTCGTGGGCGACGGTGATCGACCGGGTTCGGCAGTTGGTCGTCGACGCCCAGCCCGGCCAGCGTCCCGATGCCGAGGGACCCGCGCGCCGACTGGTCTTCGCCACCGTCGAGAGCGATGCCGCGGGCACGCTGCCGGTGTTCCCGGACGAGGGCGATCGGGTCCGGATCGGCGGGGCGCGTCTGTTCGGGGTCCGTGTCGACGACGAACTGCTTGTCGTGCCGCTGGATTCGGTCGGCCCGGCCGATACCGCCGCGTTGGGCACGGTGCTCGTGGACAAGGTCGGCACGGAGTCGGCCTGGGGCCGGTGGACGAGCCGCTCAGGGACGACCGCGCTGCCGCTCGGCGCTCGGGCGTGCCTGACGCGCACAGCCCTGCCGCCGCTACCCGTCCATATCGACGTGAACGACGGGCGGTTCACGGGAATCGTGCGGGCCCTCAACGACATACCCCAGCTCACGATCGTCGACGGCGCACCGGTCAAGGTCGTGGCCGACGCCGAGGGCGGTGTCACGATCGAGGACGACATCGGGCCGATGGGCCGGCCACGTCCCGCCGCGACCGAGGGGCCCAGCATCGTGGCCGATCTCAGGCGCATGGCCCAGGCGCATCAGCTCCGCCGCTTCTCCGAGTTGCCCGGACTGGGGTTGACGACGCCCGTCACGATCGACTTCGCTCGGGTCGTCGACGGGCAGCGGCAGCCGTTGCCGCGTTCGGGCGCGGTCCTGTACCCGGGCGACAAGATCTGTGTCGATGTCGGCAACGCCGGGCCGGACGGCGTGTACGTTTCCCTGCTGGACATCGGGGTGTCCGCGCGGACCACGGTGCTCGATCCGTCGTCGCCGAGCGGCGTCCTGATCGAGGCTGGGGCGAACCATGTCTTCGGCTTCGACAAGTACACCGGGACACTGCTGGGAATGGAGGTCGGCTGGCCGGCCGCCGTGGTCGGCGAACGGCCGCGTACCGAGACCATTGTGGTGTTGCTCAGCGAGGAGCCGGTCGACGTGACGGTGTTGGAGCAGGACGGCGTTCGAAGCACCAGGGGACTGATGTCCCCGCTGGAGCGCCGACTGGTCGACCTCGCCGCGGCCGGCCGGCGGGAGACGGTGCCGCTCGCGATCACGCGGCCGTCTCGGTTCTCCGTGCAGCAACTGGAGTTCGAGCTGGTTCCCACCGCGCCGCCGCCCGCCTCGACGGCACGATTCCATGTGGACGATCGCCCCGCGGCCAGTGTGATTCTGTTGCGGCCACGGTCGTCCGAACCGGCGAAGGTCCAGGTTCGGCTGTGCGACCTGGCACTGCGGCACGATCGGCGCGGCGGTGGCTTCAGGCTGGACACGATCGCGGTCACCGGCGGCGAGGTCGGTCGCGCGCGCACCGAACGTCTGTCGTCGCCCGGCACCGACCTGGTTGTGTTCGCCGGTGAGGTGCGGGACCGGCTGGACATCGCCGTGTGGCTCTCGCGGGACGGCGGCGAACCTCCGCTCGCCGACCTCCTCGCCGGTCACACGGACGCGGCGCCCATCGACCGCGCGGGCCGGGAACTCGCCCGCGTCTGCCAGGACACCGTCGGCCTGTTCCGGTCCGTGCTGCTGGACTCCGAGGACTTCGGCATCGGCCGTTCGACGGCGGTCAAGGCCGCTGGCGTCGCCTTCCGGCTCCTGATCGACGAGGGGTGAGGCGTCGCGGTCCGTCAGGGAACTACGAACGGACTTTCACGTCGTCGGAAAGGGACAGTGGCATGAGCGACAAGCAGTTGACTGTGGACGGACGGTCGTGGGGCGTCGAGGACGCCCAGGCCGCCGAGGTGAACCGGGCCGTTCAGCAGGCGATGACCGACGGCGTGGTGGTGGCCCTGCCGGTGCTGAAGGAGGACGGCAGCCCCGTCACCCTGTACCTCAACGGCAAGCTCGCCACCACCGCCGTGTTCGACAACGGCGCCGGTGGACGCCCGACCGAGATCCCCGGCTGACGTCAGCGGGGTTTCCGCTCCCCAATCGGTGGCTTGTGGAACTGGTACCTCGAGCAGCTCTCCGAGACGGGCCTCGATGGCGAGATCGAACCCCGGCTCGCGTTCGAGGTCGGCCTCGGGTGCTGGCGGGGGGAGAAACAACACCGCTTCTGGCAGCTCGAACAACGCGTCCGCCCGCGCGGTCAGGCAGTCATGGAGTTCCTGCCGGAACCTGGCCAGCTCCTCGACCGCAGCCGCGCGGTCGGGATCCTGCGCACTGATCACCGCAACCCCTGGTGTCGATTGTCGTTCTGTCGCAAGACGAATGATCAACCAAGGGCTGCGCTCATGATCAGCCGGCAGAGGCGCCGGTTTGGTGAGTCCGATTAGCTGGTAATACACCTGGTGAAGGATTGCCGGCGACGGCCCGGGCCGCGAGCTGATCATCCGCGCGACTTCGAGGCCGTCGCAGGGTGTCGAATTCTCGATGGGCGACGTATCTGGGGCAGTAATGCGCCGTCCAGACTGCGCTTGGGGCGGCTCTCCGGTCGGCAAGGCGCGATAGTAGGTGAGATACGGCGGGCGCAGTCGGGTGCCGAAGAACGCCAACTCCCCGGTTCTCGCACACGCGCCTTGAGATGTGCTGCCTTCGGAGTCTGAAGCGCGCCGCCGAACGTGAACGCTCCCACCGTCTCCAGTTCCGGCATGATCTCGCATGGAAACCATTGAAGGCCGGGGCGAAGTGTGACTGCCCGGCTGCTCGTACAGCGGGCCCGTCCACCGTCCAGAGTGACCGCGTGGACCATGCCGTCGCCGGCGAAGTAGTGCGGGGACGGCCCCGCCGGCGAGTTGGGCCATTCCGCAGGCACATGCCGTTGAGGGGTTCGGGAACGGCGGCGACCACCTCGGTCAGCTCCGCCGCCGGTCGCGTCAGAGCCGTCCCCACATGCTCATCCCGGCCGCCGGCGTCGAGGGCCCGCGTGGTCGCCGGGACCCGCTGATCGACTCCGGCGCAATCGAACCGCGATTCACCCAGCTCATCCGCGCATTCTATGATCTTGCGGCGCTTATTCGCCGTATCAAGTTTAACGGCAGGTGAACACGGCTAGCCTCTGAACTGGATGTGGTTGTCTCGTCCGAATGGGGGGATGAAACGGTGCCTACTCAGTAGCCGGCGGCATATCACCAGGTTGGGAACGCGAGCGCGACTTGGCCTCTCTCGCCCTGCCGCTCGCCTCACTCGTCGTGCCCGGTCGCGGCCGGGCGTGCCCGCGCCCGAAATAGAAGGAAAGTCATGACCTTCAATTTAACCTCTCCGCCGAAAGTAAGCGTGGGGACGCGCGCCGCGGTGCGGTTCGGCTCGAAGGCGGAGACACTGGAACGACTCGCACCGCTCATTCACAATGCCCACGTCCTCCCCCTCGTGTATTTCTCGGTCGCCGCGTGGAAAGCAGATCGAAATCGCATCCTCGACGCGGTCGAGGAGGAGTCGTGGGCCCGCGAGCCGCTGATCGTGCGCAGCAGCACCGCCCGGGAAGACGACCCCCGCACGATGCTGCCAGGCCACTACCTGTCGGTGGCCGACGTCCGCGGCCGGGACGCGCTCGCGGCGGCGATCGGCGACGTGATCGCGTCCTACCCGGACGGGGACGACGATCTCGTCCTGATCCAGCCCCTGCTCCGCCGGGCCTCGATGACCGGCGTCGTCTTCACCTGCGACCCGAACACGGGGGCGCCGTACCTGGTCGTGAACTACGAGGACGAGGGAAACCCGGCGGCGGTGACCGGCGGTGGCCCGGGTGAGCTGCGGATGTTCTGCGCGTGGCGGCGCGCGCCGATTCCCCGTCGACACGACCGGATGCGCCGGCTCGCGGCGCTGTCCGCGGAACTGGCCGACCTGCTGGACACCGAGGGCCTCGACATCGAGTTCGCCTTCGATCGCGACGACCGGCTCTACCTGCTTCAGGTCCGCCCCATGGTGACCACCGTGCGCACGGACAACCAGGAGCACGACCGCGCGTTGGCCACGATCGCGGACAAGATCCGCACGGCGGGCCGGCGGCATCCGCACCTGCGCGGTCGGCGGACGGTGTTCGGCGTCATGCCGGACTGGAACCCGGCCGAGATCGTGGGCACCAAGCCGCGCCCGCTGGCCTTGTCGTTGTACCGCAGGCTGATCACCGACACGCTGTGGGCCGAGCAGCGCGCCCGGTACGGCTACCGCGACGTCCGCGGCTTCCCGCTGCTGCTGGACTTCCACGGCCTGCCGTACGTCGACGTCCGGGAGAGCTGCAACTCCCTCATCCCCGCCGCCGTTCCCGACGAGCTGGCCGAGCGGCTCGTCGACCACTACATCGACCGCATCGTCGAGCAGCCCGAACTCCACGACAAGGTCGAGTTCGACGTCATCTTCTCCTGCTACACCTTCACCGTCCGCCAGCGGATCCTCGACCAGACCGGTGCGCTGTTCAGCGGTGGGGAACGCGACGACCTGGTCACGGCGCTGCGGTCGCTGACGAACGACCTGATGGACGCCGAGCATCCCGCCCGCCGGTCCGACGTCGCCAGCATCGCGGCGCTGAGCGCCAAGCTCGCCGAGGTCCGCGACTCCGCGCTGGACCTGCCCACCCAGATCTACTGGCTGCTTGAGGACTGCCGCCGGTTCGGCACCCTGGCGTTCGCCGGCTTCGCCCGGCTCGGCTTCGTCGCGACCGAGCTGCTGCAGTCGCTGGTCGCCGTGGGCGTCCTCACCGACGCCGACGTCGCGCGGCTCATGGCCTCGCTGGACACTGTCAGCAACCGCATGCTGCGCGACCGCGGGACGCTGTCTCGGGCGGAATTCCTGCGGCGCTACGGTTTCCTCCGCCCCGGCACCTACGACATCCGCTCGCCGCGCTACGACGAGGAGCCCGACCGGTACTTCTCCCGGTCGAGCGCCAGCGCCGAGCCGGCCGCCGAGGTGGAGCCGTTCCGTTTGCCGGCCTCCACGATGCACCAGCTCGACGCGCTGCTGCGCCAGCACCGGCTGGACCAGGACGCCTACGGCCTGCTCGCCTTCATCGTCTCCAGCATCGAGGCCCGGGAGAACTCCAAGTTCGAGTTCACCCGGCACCTCAGCGAGGCGCTCACGCTGCTGACCCGGCTGGGCCGCGAGGTCGGCATGGACACCGACGACCTGTCCTACATCAGCGTGGACTGCGTCGATCAGCTCTACCGCGGGGCCGTGAGCCAGGAGCAGGAGCTGCGCGCGTGCGCCGAGACCGGTCGCCGCCAATACGAACTGACCCGACGCCTGGCGCTGCCGCCGCTGATCACCGGACCGGAGGACGTCACGTCGTTCTCGCTGCCGAGCACGCAGCCCAACTACGTGACCCAGCGCAGCGTGTCCGGGCCGGTCGTGGTGCTGGGCCGCCAGCACGCCGACCTGCGCGGCGCCATCCTGTTGCTGCCGAGCGGGGACCCCGGCTACGACTGGATCTTCACGGAGGGCATCGCGGGCTTCGTCACCCGCTACGGCGGCGCCAATTCCCACATGGCTATCCGGGCGCACCAGTTCGGCGTGCCCGCCGTCATCGGCGCGGGCGAAGTCCTCTACGAACAGTGGTCCGCGGCCGAGTACCTGAGCATCGACTGCCTGAGCCGACGGGTGGAGGTCGTGCGGTGAACCCGGTGGCCGTCACGTCGCGGGTGGTCGTCGACCCGGCTCATCGCACCCGCTATGACGCCGTGGACCAGCGGTGGTGGTCCTTCCTGGCGTCGTGCGGCCTGGTTGCGGTGCCGCTGCCGAACCGGGAGGACGCGGCCCTCGACCTGGTCCAGGGCCTGCCGGTGCGCGGGCTGCTGTTGACCGGCGGGAACGACCTCGGCGCGTACGGCGGTGACGCGCCCGAACGGGACCGGACCGAGAACGCCGTGCTCGACCACGCGCTCGTCACGGGCCTGCCGGTGGTCGCGGTGTGCCGCGGCATGCAATTGCTGCTGCACCGGTTCGGCGTGCGGTTGCAGCGGGTGGCCGGCCATGTCGCCCCGCGGCAGATCGTCGTCGTGGACGGCCGGCACCGTGTGGTCAACAGCTATCACCAGTGGGCGGCGACATATGCGAACGCGCCGCTGGAGGTCTGGGCGCGCACCCCGGATTCCGTGGTGAAGGCGGTGCGGCACAAGGCGCATCCGACCGTCGGGGTGATGTGGCATCCCGAACGGCTGCCCGGCGAGCTGGCCGGGCCGGACCGGACGCTGATCAGCGAGCAGTTCGGAGGTCGAGCATGAAGGGCGTGATCCTGGCCGCCGGCCGCGGCAGCCGGCTGGGCGAGCTCACCGACGACCGTCCCAAGTGCATGGTCCGGTTGGCGGGGCGGCCGCTGCTGGAGTGGCAGCGCGCGGCACTGACCGCGGCCGGGGTGTCGCCGCTGGCGGTCGTGGCCGGCTACCGCTCGGAGCAGTTCGGCGACATCGGGCTCCGCGTATTTCCGGCGAGGCGGTGGGCGGCCACCAACATGGTTCGGTCGTTGCTCGCCGCGTCCGACTGGTTGGCCGCTGACACCTGCGTCGTCTCCTACGGCGACATCGTGTACAGCGCCGATGTGGTCCGCCGGCTCGCCGCGGCGACGGGCGATCTGGCCATCACCTACGACCCGAACTGGCAAGCGCTGTGGAGTCGGCGATTCGAGGACCCCTTGACCGACGCCGAGACCTTTCGGCTGCGGCCCGACGGCTCGCTCGCCGCGATCGGCGCACGGCCGCGTGCGGTGCAGCAGATCGAGGGGCAGTACATGGGGCTCCTGCGGTTCACGCCGGCGGGATGGGCCCGGGTCGTCGGCCTGTTGGCCCGGCACACCGACCGCCAGATCGACGCGATGGACATGACGGCATTGCTGCAGGCCCTCGTCGACGACGGGTGTCGCGTCGACGCGGTGGCCTGCCCGGAGCCCTGGGGCGAAGTGGACAGCGCCACCGACCTGGGGGTCTGCGCGGACCTCGTCGCCGAGGGTCGACTGGTCTTCGCCTGCGGTCGGGAGGTGCGGCGGTGATCATCTGGCTGATCGGCCTGTCCGGGGCCGGCAAGACGACCGTGGGCACGCGCCTCGCCGCCCGGCTGCGAGCCGACCACCCCAACCTGGTGTACCTCGACGGCGACCTGGTGCGGGAGGTCTGGGGCGGCACGCTCACCCACGACATCGAGGGGCGGGAGGTCAACGCCGCCCGGCTGAGCCGGCTGTGTCGAATGCTGGACCGGCAGGGCGTGCACGTGGTCGCGGCGGTGCTGTCCATCTTCCCGCAGTGGCGGGCCTGGAACCGCGAGAACCTGTCGTCGTACTTCGAGGTGTTCCTGGACCTGCCGCTGGAGGTGGCGATGGCACGGGACACCAAGGGGCTCTACCGGGCGGCGCTGCGCGGCGACACCCACGACGTCGTCGGTGTGAACATCCCGTTCCCCCGGCCGGCGGAGGCGGATCTCGTGCTGGACAGCTCGGGTCGCCACGGCAGTCCCGACCAGCTCGTCGAGGAAATCCTCGCCGCGCTGCCGAAGGCGGGGTCGTGATGCGGGCGGCTGCGGTGACCGCCGCACTGGCCTTGGCGGCCTCCGAGGCGGCGCTCGCCGTGCTCGTCCGACGTTGCCGCCGGGACTTCCCGTGGCTGATCACCCCGCGCGACGCCACCCCCGACATCCCCGTCGACGTCGTCGAACGGCACCTGGAGCGGTCGTTCGACGCCGAGCTCGGCTGGTGCCGCCGCCCGCACGAGCGGGGCAGCGAGGAGACCGACGCTGGCACCACGACGTACCGCGTGGACGAACTCGGCCGGCGCCACAACCCCGGGTTCGAGGATCAGCCGGCCCGCGTGGCGTGCTTCGGCGACTCCTTCGTCTTCTGTCGGCTGGTCGACGACCACCACACCTGGCCACACCTGCTCGGGCTGCGGCTGGGCGTCAACGTCGCCAACTACGGCGTCGGCAACTACGGGCTGGACCAGGCTCTGCTCCGGCTCGAGCGGGAGCTGCCCACGCTCGAGTCCTCGGTCGTGGTGATGGGCGTGGTGCCGGAGACGATCGCGCGGGTGCACTCCTACTGGAAGCACTATTTCGAATACGGCAACGTGCTGGCGTTCAAGCCCCGGTTCACCCTCGGGCCGGCCGGGCTCCGCCTGCACCCCAGCGCGGTCAGGTCCGCCGCGGACTACCGCACCTACACCGACGACCTTTCCGCGATCAGGCGCCTGGATCCGTTCTACGAGGCGAAGTTCCGCCGGGACACGCTGTTCTTCCCGTACACGGTCACGATTGTGCGCCGGGCTCGACGGCACGTGCCGTTGCTGACGCACGTGCTGCGGGGCGACCGACGACGGGCCTTCGACGTCGTGCTGCGGGACAACGCCCGCTGGACGGCGCGCCTGTACGCCGACCAGAAGGCCACCGACCTGTTGGTCGCGTTGGCGCAGAGGTTCGCCGCGGTGTGCCGTTCGGCTGGCAAACACCCCGTCCTGCTGGTGATTCCCCAGCCGGCGGACCTGCGCAGGCGGGACCGCGGCGGGGCGCACGAGGCGACGGTCCGGCGGCTGCGCGCGACGCTGCCGGTGGTCGACGTGTCCGGACGGTTCCGAGCGGATCCGGATCGGCACGGCCTGTTCACGTACGGCCGCCTCGGACCGCATTGCAGCCCGAAAGGCAACGCCGTGGTGGCCGAAGAACTGCATCCCGTGGTGGCGCCGTTACTGGCTCGGGCCGCCACCTCCAGGTGAAGACACGTTTCGTTCGTCACGAAGTGGAGAGGAGACACCGTATGCGCGCAAAAGTACGAGGCACGGAGCTGTACTTCGACGTCGAGGGAGCGGAACTCGAACCCGCCGGCCTCGACATGCGGCGGAAGCCGGTGCTGGTGGCCCTGCACGGCGGCCCCGGCGGCGACCACAGCGGCTTCAAGCCGGCGTTCTCCGCGTTGGCCGACAAGGCGCAGATCATCTATCTGGACCACCGCGGCAGCGGTCGGTCGGCCCGCGGCCCGCGGGAGACGTACACCCTGGAGAACAACGTCGAGGACCTGGAGGCGTTCCGCCAGTACCTCGGGCTGGAGACGTTCGGCCTGATCGGCGTGTCCTACGGCGGCATGGTCGCGCTGAGCTACGCGGCCCGCTACAACCACAACCTGTCCCACCTGTTGCTGGTCGTCACCGCGGCGAGCCACCGCTTCATCGACCGGGCCAAGGAGATCCTCGCCGAACGGGGCACCCCCGAGCAACAGGCGGTCGCCCGGCGGCTGTGGGACGGCGAGTTCGAGAGCGAGGAGCAGCTGCGCGAGTACTTCGAGGTGCTCGGGCCGATCTACTCGCTCACCTTCGACCTGGCCAAGGAGCGGGAACGTCGCTGCATCTACTCGATCGACGCCATCAACGAGGGGTACTCGGGTTTCCTGCGGGACTACGACGTCACCGACCAGCTGGGCAAGATCACGTCGCCGACCCTGGTGATCGGCGGCCGGCACGACTGGATCTGCGCGCCGGAGTTCTCCGAGGAGATCACCGACGGCATTCCGGGCGCGCAGTTGCGAATGTTCGAGCACAGCGGGCACACGGTCTACACCGATGAACCCGAGGCGTTCACCGACGTGGTGCGCGGCTGGCTGACCTACACTCCCCGACCCAGGAAGGGAAACGACCCACGATGACCACCGGAAGCTCCAAAGTGGAATGGGACTACACCAAGCTCGCGGCGACCTATACCCAGCGCCCGCCCTACGCGCCGCGCGCGGTCGACCGCATCGTCACGCTCGCGGGCAAGCCACATCCCCGGGTCGCCGACATCGGCGCCGGCAACGCCCACCTGACCGTCGACCTGGTCGCCCGGGGATGCGTCATCGACGCCGTCGAGCCGAACGAGGCCATGCGCGAGATCGGCATCCGCCGCACCGCCGACACCGACGTCACCTGGCACGTCGGCATCGGCGAGGACACCGGCCTGCCGGCCGACCGCTACGACCTGGTCACCTTCGGCTCGTCCTTCGCCACCACCGACCGACCGGCCGCGCTGCGGGAGACCGCCCGCATCCTGCGCCGGCGGGGCTGGTTCGCCTGCGTGTGGAACCACCGCGACCTCACCGACCCGTTGCAGCAGCGGGTCGAAGAGCTGATCAAGGCGAGGATCCCGGACTACGGCTACGGCGTGCGCCGGGAGGACCAAGCCCCGGTAATCGAGGCCAGCGGCCTGTTCGAGCGTCCCGAGGTGTTGCGGGAGCCGGTGCTGCACCGCGTGGCGGTCGACGACTGGCTGGCGGCGTGGCGGTCACACGGCATCCTGGAGCGACAGGCCGGCGACCAGTTCGAGGCCATCCTCGCCGACATCGACCGGCTCGTCCTCGACATGGGCGTCGACGAGCTGGAGATCCCGTACGTCACGGTGGGCTGGCTGGCCGCCGTCCGGGGAGGCGAGCCGGTGTGACCGCGCTGCTGCCGGACGCCTCCATGGCCCTCGCGCGGGTCAGCGCGCTCTACCGCCGCAACATCACCATGCTCGGCGACCGGGACGTGGTCGTGGCCAGCCATGGCGGTTCCGGCCAGTCGCTGATCGGCAACATCCTGTTCGAGCTCGGCTTGAACTATGTCGACGCCTACACGGAGGAGTTGCACGCCGACGGCCGCGCCACTGTCGCGCCCGCGCACGCCGGTTACCGCAGCCACCTGGCCTCGCAGCACGACAAGGATCGCGACGCGGCGGGCGCGGTTCGGCTGTGGCCCCGGTTCGTCAAAACCCATCACCCGCCCGCGGTGTTCGCCGACGCGACCTACGCGGCGGTGTGGCTGCTGGTGCGCGACCCCAGGGACGCCATCTACGCCAGCTACCAGTGGCGGGCCGGATTCGCCGAGGAGCAGTGGGATCGAGTGCCCGGCACCTTCGTCGAGTGGCTGCGCGGGCTCGGCGACTTCAGCCCCAGCCCGGTGGACGACTGGGTCGCCTACTACCGGGCCTGGCAGCTCCGGTCCACCGGCCCGGTCCTGCGGTTCGAGGACCTGAAGACCCGTCCGGTCCCGGTCGTCGTGGACGCACTGCGCCCGCTCGGCGTGGACGTGACAATCGACGACGTGGGGCGGGCGGTCGAGGCGAGTTCCTTCGAACGGATGCGCCGGCACGAGGACCGGGTGGCCGACGACCGGCCGCGGGTCATCCGGTCCGGTCGCGTCGAGGGCTGGCGAGAGTGGATGACCGACGAGTTGGCGGCGTTCTTCGGCGGCGAGGACCTGCGCCGGCTCGCCGCGCAGTGCGGCTACGAACTCTAGGAGCCGGTATGCCGACGACCACCACGCGAACCGCCGTCCGCCCCTGGCCGGTGGCGCTGGTGCTGGCCAGCGCGTCGTTCCTCGTGCTGTTCGACAGCCAGTCGGTGGCCACGGCGCTGCCCTCGATCGGCGCCGAGTTCAGGCTGGGGCCGGACGTGCTGCAGTGGGTGGTCAGCCTGTACTCGTTGAGCGTCGGGTCGCTGCTCCTGTTGGGCGGGCGGGTCAGCGACCTGTTCGGGCACCGCCGGGCGCTGCTGGCCGGGCTCGCGGTGTGCGCCGGCTCCGGCCTGCTCGCGGGATGCGCCCCCGACATGGCGGTCCTGCTCGTCGGCCGAGGCCTGCAAGGCGCCGCCGCGGCGTTCGCACTGCCGGCGGCGCTCGCGGCCGCTGCCTCGACGTTCACCCGAGAGCCGTGGCGGACGCGGGTCTTCTCGGTGCTGGCGTTCGCGGCGTGGTCGGCGGGCCTGGCCGGGGCCGTGTTGGGCGGTCTCGTCACCGTGCACCTGGGCTGGCGGTGGGTGTTCCTCGTGACGGTGCCGGTCGCGGTTGCCGCGGCGGGCCTCGTCGGGTGGCTGCTGCCCACGTATGTGGGCGGCCGCGGCGACCGCCGGCCGCTCGACGCGTGGGGTGGGCTCCTGGTGGCCGCCGGTTTGGCGGCGCTGATCCTGGGCCTGTCCCGGTCGGCCCCGTTCGTCGCGGTAGGTGTGGTGGTGCTCGCCGCATTCGTGATCGTCGAACGCCGTACCGCCGATCCGTTGGTGCCGGGCCGGCTGCTGCGATCGCGCCAGATGGTCGGTGGCTGTCTCGCCTTCGGCGCCTACTGCACCGGTTACAGCACCGTCATCGTGATCGTCAGCCTGTACGTGCAGGACGCGCGGCACATGTCCGCGGTGTCGGCCGGGCTCGTGCTGACGCCGGTGCTCGCCGGCGCCGCCGTGAGTTCCTCGCTCACGGGCCGCGTCCTGTCGCGGTTCACCTCGCGCTCGGTGGTCGCCGTCGCGCTCGCCTCGGCTGCGGCCTTGCTCGCCGTCATCGCCGTGCTCAGCGATCGCGGCGGCATTCTGGGCCTGGTGCCGTGGCTGGCGCTGTGGGGGGTGGCCTCCGGGCCCGTTTACGTCCGCCTGACCAGGGAATGCGTCGGTGACGCGGCCGAGGCCGATCGTGGCACCGCCTCGGCCATGTTCGAGTCGATGAGCCACGTCGGCGGCGCGATCTCCGTGGCCGTGCTGATGACGATGCTCGGCCTCGGCGCGGGCTATCCGGCGACCGAGATGGTCGGAGCCGCCGTGATGGCGCTCGGTGCGGTGATCACGATGGTGGTGTTGCCGCGTGCCCGCCAGTGAGGTCTACCGCGCATCGCCGGAGCGTGGCGACCATGTGCTCGCGCATCGGCTGGCGGCCGCCGCCGGCAGGCACCTCGTCGCCATCCGCTCCGGCGAGCCCGGCGTCGGCGCACGCGGGGACCGCGAGGCCAATTCGTTGCTGCTGGAACGCCTTGCCCACGCGCGACCCGCCGACAAGGTGCTGTCCGAGGAGGCGGCCGACGATCCCGCGAGGCTGGACGCCGACCGGGTCTGGATCATCGATCCGCTCGACGGCACCAGGGAGTTCACCGAACCTGGACGCCGGGACTGGGCGGTGCACGTGGCGTTGTGGGGTGCGGGCGCCTTGATCGCCGGCGCCGTCGCGCTGCCGGCCTTGGGCACCGTGTTGTCGACCTGGCGGCTGCCGAGGATCGGCACGGATCCTGCCCGCACCGTCGTTGTCAGCCGTTCGCGCCCGCCGGCGCTCCTGCCCGCGCTCCTGGCGCGATGGCCAGCCGCAGTCCTGCCGATGGGGTCAGCCGGGGCGAAGACCGCGGCCGTGCTGACCGGAGTGGCGACGGCGTACGTGCACGCGGGCGGCCAGTTCGAGTGGGACTCCGCCGCGCCAGTGGCGGTCGCCGCGGCCTGCGGCCTGAGTGTCCGTCGCGTCCACAACCTTCCACTGCGGTACAACCAGCGCGATCCCGTCCTGCCGGACCTCGCGATCTGCCGCCCCCGGGAGGCGGCTTCGCTCTGGCGGGCGCTCGACGAGTTGGCCGAGTCCGCGAACGGCGACCCGGTGCGCACCGACTAGCTGTACTGCCCGGGGAGCCACCCTGGAGCGTCCATGACCCGCCCCTGTTCCCACCGAAGACGCCATCCGCGGCAGATGACCGAGCACACCATGAACAACACCATCCTGTTGCGAGCCCGGCAGCCTCGCCACCGAGCGCGATCTGGCGGAGCCTGGTTTGCCGACGACGGCCGGTGGGCAATCACCGCAGGTGCGGAAAATTCTGCTCATTCCGGTGTGCCTGCTGCTCGCGGGTTGCTCCAGTCAGGCGGCGCTTCGTCCGATCGGAGCGCAACCCGTCGGTGTGGAAGGTAGGCACGCCGCGGAACTGGACGTGGTAGGCGGCGCGAGCTCGGTGCTCGTGCATTCGGTGAACCTGGGTGCCGCGCTGTACCGGGCTCAGGACCCGGCCCAGGTCGAGATGCAGGGCGACGTGATGCGCGTGTCGGTGCGGCCGGGCGGGCCGGGGAACGTGGTCATCGACCTGAATTCCGCCGTGTCGTGGCGGATCGCGCTGGACGGCGGAGCCACCGAGGAGAACGTCGATCTGTCCGGCGGCCGGCTCTCCGAACTCGACCTGGGCGCCGGAGCCGGCCGGATCACCGCCGTGCTGCCACCGCCGCAGGGCACCGTGCCGGTGCGGATGACTGGTGGCGCGTCCAGCTTCGAGGTCCGGCTGCCCAGTCAGGTCCAGGCGCGGGTGCTGTTCGCCGGCGGTGCCGGAGAGGCCACCATCGACGGCGCGGTACACACTGGCATCGCGGGCTCCACGGCGCTGACCACACCGGGCTGGAGCACCGCCGCCAACCGGTACTCGGTGGAGAACGCAGCCGGACTCTCGTCGTTCGCCCTGACCCGGGCCTGACCCGAGGTGATGTGCCAACTCCGGGATAGCCATCGGACGCCGTCGCGACGGTTCGGCGACCGTGTTGAAAGTGCCATCAACCATCCGGCCGAGGTCAGCGTGATGCGCGCGGGTGTCGTGCGCCGTCTCGACAGCGCTGACGGGTTCGGTGTGGCCAATGGCGGCGGCCGGATGGGGCACGGAGTACACGAACGCGTTGAAGAAGCAGCAGGGCGCGGTGCAACAGGTGCTCGGTTGGTACCAGGTGTGGGACCTGCTTGGCGAACCGGTGGAGCGGATCATTCCCCAGTCCCACGGACCTGCGGCCGCGCGGCCAGCACCTGGCCCAGGCTTGAATTGTCGATCGCCTCAGTGCGTCTGGGCGGCGAGGGCGTCGGCCGGTACTGTGGGATTCCCCGGTGCCGGAGGTGAGGGCCCATCGCCGCCGACGACGAGCCGATCGATGAGCTGACGACGGCCGTGCGGCTGCTGTTCGACGCGGCCAGCGGCGTCGTGGGCCTGGTCTCCCGCACTCATCGAGCTATCGCCCCGCCCGTGTTGCCGGCCATCTCGGGCTTCGTCTACGGCTGCGTCAACGCCGGTGTCACTATCGCCGGCGCAGTGGCCGACCTGGCGCTCACTGCCACCGGAGTCGGCCGGCACTACCAGCCACTGCAGGCCACCGTCGTCGGCCGGCGCGCCGCCGCCGCGCTCAACGGAGCCGTCGGCGACAGCCTCACCGGTCGATACGCCGCACTGGCCACGCCGATGCGGCTGCGCCACCAGGGCGTGGACCTGTCGACGACCGCCCTCGCCGATCGCTATCCCCACCCGTCACGACACATCATCGTGATGATCCATGGCCTGGTGGAGAACGAGGAGTGGTGGCAGCACGGCGACGCCGCCGACCGGACCGACTTCGGCCGGCGCCTCACCGACGACCTCGGCGCGTCCGTGCTGTACGTGCGCTACAACAGCGGCCGGTCGGTCACCGAGAACGGACAGGAACTCGCGGCACTGCTCGCCGACGTCACCGCCGACTGGCCGGTCCCGGTCGAACGACTCTCCCTGATCGGTCACTCGATGGGCGGCCTGGTCGCCCGCAGCGCCGTCCGCCACGCAGTCGCCGGACGGTTGGCCTGGCTGCCGGCCCTCGGCGAGGTCGTCTGCCTCGGCACGCCGCACCAGGGATCCGACGTCGAACGCGCCGCCGAGCTTGTCGGACGCGCACTGGGCCGGTTCTCCGAGTCCGCGCCACTCGCGGCGCTGTTCACCCTGCGCAGCACCGGCATCAAGGACCTGCGCCACGGCCTCCCCGCCGACTCGCACCCGGCGCCGTCCGGACGTCAGCTGTTCGTCGCCGCCACCCTCGCCCTGGATCCCGGCAGTTGGCGCGGTCGACTGTTCGGCGATCTGCTCGTCACGCCGGCCAGCGCGACCGATCACACCCAGCAGGCCGACCGGCACACCTTCGGCGGCATCAGCCACTCGGCCCTGTTACGCCATCCCCGTGTGTACGCCGAACTCCGCCGTTGGTTGAGCGATCCACCACGGTGGCGCCAGCGATGGACTCGACGACCGCCGACCTGGTCGGTGTCAGGCGAGGAAATGTCACGAATTCGAGACTGATCATGTTGACACTGCGGTGAGACAGCCGAGAAAGCCAAGTTCGAACAAGATCGACATGCTGCGCGCTTTGGGACCCTACAATGTTGTAGGGTCCCATTTTTGGTGGCGCAATCCCAATGATCTTGGCGGCGAGTTGGCACAACTGCCATCGAAGTCGGATTGATCAACCTTTGCCAGGCTGATGGTCCGTTCGAGTGGGAGTCGGCGACGCGCTGGGAACCATCCCGACGCTCGGCCGCCGCACGGTGTAAGTCTGAAGGGATTCGGCGGCTCACCTCCGGTGGGGAGCATCATGGCGGCTACATCGAACGACCCTTCGGTGTCGGTCCGCGCTCGCCTGCAAGGTCAGGAACCGGAGGTCATGTCGTTCTAGCCTGCAGTCGATCTTCAGACGCTGTGCTCGGCGGTCGCGGCCGATGTCCGGCGCGCGTTCGACATTTCAAGGATCGCCCGGGACGTGCGAACCCGAGTGCGGCTTCAAGTGTGGTCCCCGGACAATGAACCAGCGGTTGACCTGAACCTGCGGCGTGGTGACCAATGACGAGCCTGGTCACCACGCCGCAGGTCGAATTTGACCACACTCGTGCGTACGGAAGTCGGGACGTGCAGAGCCGGCCGTGACGAACCGCCTCTCGGCCGAACACTACGGACGGGAGCTACCGATCAATACGGCAGGGCGTAAATGTGGCTCATATCGGAGTCATGTTTGGTTGTCGATCCGCGTGAGTCGGTGAGCCCGGGAGCAGTTCCCTGGATACCGGCGGTCTCGCCGCCCAGCCATTCGGCTTTGACGTACGCGTTGAACCGGGGAACGCAGCCCGGTTCTTTGCTTACGGTGAAATCCGCTTTGTTGAGTGGCGCATAACTGTGGTGTACCCGGTATGGCACATCATGGGTGACTACGACGCTACTGTCTGTCTTACAGAGTGTGCCGTCCGACTTCCACTGGTTGATGAAAAGCGTGAACTTCACCTCCCCTGAACCCTTCTCGTTACATGGCGTGTGTGGCAGGCAGATCATCAGGTTGACATCGCCGACCACGTTGAGGCCCTGCACGGTCAAGGGAAGGTCGAAGTAATCGAGCGCGGGCAACCGTGCCGGCACGCCGGCGTCGATGCCGTGCACCCCCGCACTCACGCTGGACTGCACCGGTTGTCCGTTGGTGTCGTTGATGACCGACGTGTCGGCAAAGGTGATGTACCCGCTGACCAACCGGTAGGTGGCGTCGGCGTCGGGGGAGAGCGAGTTGCCCCGCACGTTCGCGGTACAGATGACGATGCCGGCGACGCCGGGGTGGACGAGCAGGCGGGTGTAGAGCGTCACGTCCTGCCACGTAGGGTCCATGGTCACGTCGTACACGTTCTGCCCGATTACCATGTTCTTGCTCCAGCCACCTGGCCCCTGGCAGACCACCTCGTTGTCGAAGAGGCTGCGGATGGTGGCGCTGTTGACCCGCATCTTCGAGACCACATATGCGGTCTGCGCGGCGCTCATGCTCAGCGAGATGGCGCCCACGGGCGTGACGTTGACGTCAGTTCCGGCACCCTTGGGTGCCAGGATGGTCTGTGGGGTGAACGTAACGGATGTGTCCGCCTGCGCTGGTGTGGCCGTGACGAGGGCGGCGGTCAGGGTGAGCATCACTGTCATGGTCAGGGAGCGGACGTTCAAGCCGGGCCTCCTCATCGGTGACTCCTATGTACGACCGTTATCATGGTGGTTGTTGCGGTGGCGACGTCGAGTACCGCGATAGCGGTTTTCAACCAACGCACGACAGTCCTGCCTTTCGTTTCGATCAGACGTACTGAGAGGTCTGGGCGGCGACGCTGCCACCAGTGAGCTACGTCCACCGACCTTCCGGCGTGCCAGCCCGCGGAATGCAGATCTTCATCTACACGCGAAGAGAACCGCGGCACGCCCATCGCCATTCCCTCGTTGCGGCACCGGCGGGTGCCACGAGATCCAACTCGGTCATCCTGTCATGCGGCGATGAGGGCGTTCGAACAGGCGGTGAGACCGACCCACGCAGTCTGGGTGCCGCAGGTGTCGGGCTCACCCCAGCCGAGAAAATATCGAAAGTTTGAGATTGACCATGGTGACGTCACCGTGAGACACCGGAGAACGCGCAGGTCACGCAAGATTGATATACGACGAGCGGCGAGTCCCTGCACTGCCGTTGTTGGGTCTCAAGTCCCATTGCACTTTCTCATTCAGAATTGCACCTCACCTGCGCTTGTGCAACGGAAGTGAGACCTGACGCAGGACCGCCAGGCCAGGACGCGCCTGACGGTCCAACTTCGGCGCAACTCGCCCGGGTCTTCCTGGGAGTCAGATCCGGGTGTCAACCATGTCCGCCGGTTTGACGCGGGTCGCTTGATGCGCGACGGTGGTCACGTCACGAAGTACGATCGCGCACTGCGCTGTGTTGCCTGGTGGGTTGGAGTAGCTCACAGCATACCTGGCCGCGACAGGCTAACAGACATACGTTCCGTAACTCACGTTCATGATCGTGCTCGCATAGTACCAGAATTTGTGTGCGCCGTTGGTCACGCTCACGCAGCTGCCGAGCGCGTGGATGCCGGATGAGTCTTGATATCCAGGAAAAACCGACAGCGTGTACCCGTTGCAGTTGCGGTAGTACTGATACATCTCGATGCCTTGTGGGGCCGGCGGCGCGAATGCGGTCCAGCACGTCGGCGCCGCCGCCGCCGAGTTTGAGGTGGCGGCGTTCCCCGAGCTCGTCGCCGACTTGTCAAGGACAATCGCCCGGTACGCCGGGTTCACCGCGGGCTGCGTGTTAGCGGATGTCCCTGCAGCGCCGCTGGTGTTCGGTCCCGCCGCAAACGACACGCCGGCCAACGCGCCAACCAGGGCGAGGGAGGACAGCAGAGCGGCCAATACCTTATAACGCATCAAAATCTCCCTTGACTGTCAATATCGTCCTGCCGTTGATCATTCGACGTTGGTTACTTCGTCGAAGATGTTCATCGTTGGTAGGTTGCAACTGTCTTGCGTGTGCAGCGTCATCGCCAGGCCTTACGTAGCGACTGCCTCAGGTCTACGGCATTCGGGTTGTCCCGTGCCGATCGTCGACGTCGGACAACCAGGATCCGGACAATGAAGACGGACCTGGGGGTACCGATGCCACGACCTGAACGTCCACTGGAGCTCAACGACGGCCCACTGACCTCGTTCGCCAGTGACCTGCGGAAACTCCGCGAGACGGCCGGTAGTCCGCCCTACCGGACGTTGGCCCGCCAAGCGCACTACTCCGTCACCACGCTGTCCGAGGCCGCCGGCGGGCGGATGCTGCCAAGCCTGGCGGTCACCTTGTCCTATGTGCGCGCTTGCGGCGGTGATCCCGTCGAATGGGAACAACGCTGGCGGGACACCTCGGCCAGACTCGCCCGCCCAGCCGCGACGGCGAGCACAGACCCAGCAGAGCTCCGCGCGCCCTATCTCGGGCTAGCCGCATTCCAGGCTGCCGACGCGGACCGGTTCTTCGGTCGCGAGATCTTGGTGGAAAGCCTTCGTGACCAGGTGCGGCAGCATCGCCTCGTCGGTGTTCTGGGCGCGTCCGGTTCCGGGAAATCCTCCTTGCTACGCGCCGGGCTGGTCAGCACCGCCAGGATGCCCAGTGTCGTGTTCACGCCCGGCATGCACCCGATGGAGGAATGCGCGGTGCAGCTGGCCGTGCTCACGGGAGAATCGGCCCCACTGCTACGTCAGGAACTCGCCGCCGATCCCACGGCCTTGCACCTGCGGATCCGCCAGACCCTCGCCGCCAACCCAGGAAGAACGGATCTGCTGCTGGTGGTCGATCAGTTCGAGGAGCTGTTCACGCTCTGCGGTGACGCCGCCGAACGCCAAGATTTCATCACGGCACTCGTGCATGCGGCGACCACCGCGAGCAGCCAGACACGCGTGGTGTTGGGCGTGCGGTCGGACTTCTTCACGCACTGTGCCGGCTATCCCGAACTGCACGACGCGTTGAGCGATGGACAGGTGCTGGTTGGCCCCATGACCTCGGACGAGCTGCGCGAGGCGATCGTCAAGCCCGCCGCGGCGGCGAATTTGACCGTGGACACCGCGCTGGTCACGCGGTTGGTCGCTGAGACGGCCAACCGGCCTGGGGTGCTGCCGTTGGTGTCGCACGCGCTGCTGGAGACCTGGCATCGCCGGCAGGGCATGGCCCTGACCGCCGCCGGATACGAGGAAGTCGGCGGCATCCGCCACGCCCTTGCCCGTACCGCTGAGGCCGCCTACACGGCATTCACGCAAGACCAGCAGACAACCGCCCGGCAGATCTTGTTGCGGCTCACTGCTTTGGGTGAGGGCACCGAGGACACTAAACGCCGTATCAACCGCGTGGAGTTAGACGATACCGACGAGGTGCGCGTCGTCCTGGCCGCCCTCGCCTGTGGCCGTCTGATCGTTCTCGACCATCACAGCGTCGAGATCGCCCACGAGGCCCTCATCGGCCACTGGCCACGGCTGCGCGATTGGCTGGCCGAGGACCGCGAGGGCCTGCATATCCACCGCCAACTCACCGAGGCCACCACCGTCTGGGAGGCAATGGAGCACGACCCAGAAGCGCTTTATCGAGGCGCGCGTTTGGTCCGCGCTCGGGAGTGGATCGGCTCGACAACGCCAGGGCTCTCCGGCCGTGAACAGGCCTTCGTTACGGCGAGCGTGGACATCACACGACAAGAAGCGCAACTCGCACGCCGCCGCACGCGCCGGCTGCGTCAACTCGTGGCGGCGCTCGCGGTATTGCTGGTCCTGGCGACGGGAATCACCACGTACTCTGTCGCCCAACAAGAGACCATTGCGCGGCAGCGCGACGCGGAAACCATCCAGAACGTCATCAACGAAATTCCTACAATCCACGGCAGATATTTCGGTGGCCTAAGCGATGAACTTGCGCTGGCGCTCTACCGTCGCGATCCCACACCGCAGAACCTGGGCCGAGTGTTGGCCTCAGACGCGAACACCGTCACATTTAGGCCAAACGTGGGAGACTCAACTCTCGGCGGAAGACGTGGCGTTATCGCGTTGAGCACAGATGGATTAACATACGCCGTCGGTTCTGACAGTGGGGCAATCATAATTTCTCGCTGGTCCGGCGATCCCAACGTGGCCAAGCTCGTTTCGGCAACGATTCCTGGCCCATATATTCCTCCTGACGCGCTATATGACGGTGCCGTCAACTCGATCGCGATCGCCCGCGACGGCCGGACTTTGGCAGCCTCCCGCGACGACGGCACCGTCACACTGTGGAACATCGCCAACCTGGCCGCCCCTTCACGCCTGCGGGCGGTCACGTATCCTCAACCCAGAGAAGTGGAATTCACAACCGACGGCCAATATTTGACAGTCGCTAGCTGCGCACCGACGATGTGCATGTCTACAGAAGTCACCACAGTCCCGTCGGATCATTTCGTGCAGTTTTGGGAATTGAACCATTTGGACAACAAGGGTGTCGAAGTTCGCCTGGAATCATCCGATGGGCCGGTGAGTATCGCTGCAAATGGCAGCATTCTTGCGGCATGGAATCCGACATTCTACCTCACAGGGATTAAGATCTGGGACGTGGGGAATGTTCGCGAGGGTAAGGTAACTCTCTTGAACGAAAGCAGGGTCTCCGACGCAGTGACGGAGATGGCGGCAAGTCCGGACGGGCGCAAACTGGCGATCACGACTGAATCTTGCTGCAGTACCGCAGTGAGGTTGAAGATAGCGCAGGTGGCAACTGGTGGACGACTAACCGACCTTGCGACCCTGCCTGTCGACTTTGTCGCCCCTTTTGCTAGGCCTATATTTAGCCCGAATGGACGCGAGCTTGCGGCGGTTCAGTACAACAGGAGTTCAAGCTTATGGAACGTGTTCGATTCCCAACAACCTCAAGAGCTTGCAGAAATTCCACTAGATGGTGCCTATCGGACGATTTTTCTTACCGGTGACAGGCTGGCTGGAATTGGAATCGAAGGGGTCAAGATATGGTCCACCAATCTCGACTTGGTGAGCTCGAAGATTTGCAGCGAGGTCAAGAGTGCTCCACTCAAGGAATGGCCGCAGTGGGATAGCTTCTTTCCTAACATGCACGTTCCCGAGCCATGTGCATCCTAAGTGCGAACGGCTGGCCGTAGAACTGTCAAAACTGGGATTGATCATTGTTTAGGGCCAGTTGGGCCGCTCAAAACCGGCGAGTTCGCCTGCGATTCCGACAAGGCCCTTGCTCGCTATGGTGTCACCCGGCCTTGCTGGCGCTGCTTGGCTCACCGGTCCCGATACAACCTGCGCAGAAAGACATAGCGATCCTCGTTACGCCGCATGGGTTGGACGACTGTGGACCTGGCCGGTGTCGGGCGAGGAAATGGCACGGATTGGAGACTGATCATGGGTGACACCGTCGTGAGACAACCAAGAAATCCCAGGTCACACAAGATCGACATGTCATGCGCCATGAGACCCTACTCATGCCTGTAGGGGTCTCAAATCGCGCCGCACTTTCTCATTCAGAATTGCGCCTGAGCTGCACCTGTGCAGTGGAAGTGGGACTGGACCGACCGGTGGAGTCGCCGTCGGTGGCTCGGCCGCGTTGGGGTCCGCTTCGATGTTAGATCGTGGCGTCGGAGCGAACGGCTGGCCGCGCCGTGAGGCCGGGGCTGGTGGAGGTGCCGCCACCGGGCTCGGTGCTAGTGGGCCTAGGCCCACATGGTGCACGTTCACCAGTGGAGTGTTGCTGTGATCAGCTCGATGCCGACGTCGCCGCCGGTGCCGCGTCGTGGCGCGCCTCCCGCTGGTCAAGGGCTAGAAGCACTACTCGGGCATCTTCTGGTCTGCCACCGAGCAGGACTACCGGTGCGGTCCGGGTGGGATCGGAACCCGGTTCCGACACGACGGCGAGGCCGTTGAGGTCGTGAAGATGGTTGCGGCGGAGGCCGGCAACGAGGTTTGCTGCAAGGCCGCGGCCCCCGACTTATCCACATCGCGTTTCGCGAGCTGTTGCTGTTCGGCCGGGGCGAGGTAATTCCGGACCGCCCTTGCCACTAGTTCGCCCCACCCCGAC
Source organism: Kutzneria sp. NPDC051319 (assembly GCF_040682195.1). Classification (NCBI taxonomy): domain Bacteria; kingdom Bacillati; phylum Actinomycetota; class Actinomycetes; order Pseudonocardiales; family Pseudonocardiaceae; genus Kutzneria; species Kutzneria sp. NPDC051319. The sequence goes on from NZ_JBFBAM010000002.1 coordinate 180,652, forward strand.
TCTGGCAAACCAACGCCGAGACGGGAGAGACGTACACCGGTACCAGGAAGTCGGTTGCCTTATCGAACCCGGCCGACCAGGATCCTCACCCGTACCTCTTCGGTGAATGGCCGGTGCGGTTGGAGCACGTCGCGCAGCCGGTCGGCAAAGTGTTGCCGTTGTTCCGGTGTGGGAAGGCGGTCAACGGGCAACGCCGAATAGACACCACCGACGATCTGTTCGGCGCTGAGCTCGTCGGTGTAGTCAACGGTGGTGGCAGCAACGTCGTAGCCTGCGGTGGTCAACCCGTCGCGGTATGGCAGTTGGCTGGGGTCGTCGGTGCCGCAGGTGCGGGTAAGTTCGCTGCCTAGCCAGCGTTCCAGATAGCCACGCAGTGCCTGTGACCATGCCGTGTCCTGCAGCCACAGCGGTGTTCCATTGGTTACCACTGACACGCCGCCGCCAGAGCGGAAGAAGGGAACCATGGCCCGGAACAGCTTCTCGGGGTTCATCCAGTGCAGGGCTTGGCCGATGGTCACCGCACTGAGGTTGCGGTGACCGATCACGGCGCCCAGCGTGGGCATGTCGGTGTCGGCACCGAGCATCCAGCTCACGTTGGTCACCTCCTGCTCACGTGCGGCGAGCCGGGCGCGGACGAGCATGTCCGGTTCAGTGTCTATGGCCACGACGGATCGCACCCGCTGGGCGATCGGCAGCGTCAGCTGCCCGGTTCCGCACCCGAGATCCACCACGATGTCGTCGGTGGTCAATCGGAACGCGTCTGTCAGCGAGTCGATCACCTCTGGTGGATAACCACGTCGGAACCGGTGATAGAAGTCGACTACGTCGCCACGAAAACCCAGGTCCATGTCGCCATCGTGCTCGCTGGAGCCCTTGGTTCGACATCGGTTCCGCTCACAGCAGCGTGACGCGCGTCGGACCGCGTTCAGGGGACCTGAAGCTCACGAACAGATCCGACCCTTGACAGGATCACCCACGTAAGTCGGGCTCTACCTCAGTGGCGGGGCGATGATCAACGCACCCGACTTCGGCCAACGCGTGAAAACCGAGCCCTACAGCGAAACGGACTATCTCGGAACGACCCGCGCAGGGGTCGCCCCTACACGGGGCGGAGCCTACGGTCGCGGCAGCGCGACCCGAGTGCCGGACAGGAGCTCGAACAGGTCGCCAATCTTCTCGACCCGAGCCACCACGCCCTCCGCGGTGAACACCAGATCCTCAGCTTGCCTGCACGCTCGTACCTCGTCCCAGGTGACCGGCGCCGACACGGTCGGATCTTCCCGCCCCCGCAAGGAATACGGTGCGATTGTGGTTTTGGCCGGGTTGTTCTGGCTCCAGTCGATGAATACCCGGCCCTCGCGCTTCGCCTTGGCCATCACCGCCGTCACCGACTTCGGCGTCTCGGCGGCCAACGCCTCCGGGTGCACACCGAGCTGCTCCGCGATCCGTTTGATCGCACCAGCCGCCGACGCGGGGTCCCGCCTGGCCTCGACCACCAGACGCGTGGCCCGCTCCCGCAACTCGTCGGGGTACTTCCGTGGTGCCGCCATGACTGTGAATCCTCCGGGTGTTCGATGTCTCCATCAAACCCGGGGCGGGACACCCAAATGGAGATCCTCGACCGTGACGCCCGTGATCTCGGAGACCCTCAGCCCCCGTCTGGGAAGTCAAGACGAGCAGGGCGTGATCACGTCGTCCGTGTCAGGTGGAGCAGCCGGCGGAGGGTCGCTGGTGGAACGTGCCGGGCGCGAACAGCGGACGGCCGTATGCGACGACGTGCCCCACCGGACCGACGCCACTCCCGGCGGTGCCTATCCCTGACCGGGAGAGGCACTCGGCTTCCGTCCGTTCGATACTCGAGTCCATGCGAGGAGAAGCACGGCTCGGAGACTTCCTGAAGGCGCGGCGTTCGCAGCTGCGTCCCGATGACGTCGACATGCCCACCTATGGCGAGCGGCGGCGTGTGCCGGGCCTCCGACGCGAAGAACTGGCGTTGCTCGCGGGCGTGAGCGTTTCCTACTACACCCGCCTTGAACAGGGGCATTCGCTCAGCGCCTCGCCCGAGGTGCTCGACGCGATTGCCGGCGCATTGCAACTCGACGACACCGAGCGCCTGCACTTGCACGCGCTGGCCCGGCCGGTCAAACGTGCCAGTCGGCGGCGGCTCGCACCCGAGCGGATCAGCGAGGCGACCGAGCAACTGCTCGATGCACTGGTGGCGGTGCCCGCGGTCGTCCTCGGCCGCGGTAGTGATGTTCTGGAGTGGAACCGCCTGGGCCACGCGTTGTTCGCCGGACACCTCGACTTCCAGTCAGCGCGTTCGCCGTCACAACGTCCCAACATGGCGAAACTCGTTTTTCTCGATCCCCACACCCGTGAGCTGTATGCGGACTGGCCCAGCAAGGCCAGAGCGGTGGTCGGGAACCTGCGGCTGATGGTGGTGCAGCACCCGGACGACATTGCGCTGCACGAACTGCTGGGAGAACTGAGTGCGAAGAGTTCCATCTTTGCGTCGATGTGGGCCGATCACCGCGTCAAGCCGTGTGCCACCGCCGCTTACGAGATGAATCATCCACTGGTAGGGGCGCTCACCGTCGTCCAGCAGACCCTCAACAACGGGCCAGGCCCGAACATCGTGGTCGCCACCACGCAGGCGCGCTCGTCCTCGCAGGCCGCATTGGCTTTGCTGGCCGGGGCCACCTCCTCCGTCACCCCTGCTCAGGCAGGAGATCGCGTCAGTACCAGCTGACCGACTCGCCATCGAACGTCGGCACCATTCCTTAGCAGCTGTCAACCATCTGGGCACGGCGCTGCCGCATGCCCGAAAACAGGCAAAGGAAATCATCTCCATGAAAATCCTCCAATCCGCACTCGTGGCTGCGGTGCTGTCCGCGAGCACGATCATGACGATCAGCGCATCATCCGCACTGGCGGTCTCAGCTCCGCTGTGCGATTCGCGGATCGCCCAGCATTTCGACCTGGGAGCGGGACAGACGCCGGAAGCTGCTGTCTTGGCCCCCGACGGGATTATGTACGTCACCTTCGCCAAGGCCCGGCAAGTCGCCGAGATCTCGCCGAGCGGCGCCGTTCGGATCCTGGCAACGCTGCCCGCGCCCGCTGACGGCGGGGTCAATACCCCTGCGCTGGGGTTTCCGTTGACGGTGGGCATCGACCGTGCCTCGGACGGGACCTTGTACTTCCTCTATGCGACGGGTACCGCCGATCTCACCGGTGTGTGGCGTCTGCGCCCAGGTGGTGTGCCGCGGCGCATCGCTGCGCTTCCGGCCACCAGCCTGCCCAATGGTCTGGCCCTGGACCGGTCCGCCCGCTCTCTCTACGTCGCCGACTCGCAGGGTGGTGTCATCTGGCGCGTGCCCACCACTGGTGACACCGCCACCGGCAGCGCGGCCACTGTCTGGTCCTCGGATCCCGCACTGGCTCCGGCAGGATTCCTAGGTGTCAATGGGCTGAAGCTGCACAACGGGGCCGTGTGGGCCACGAACCTCGACAAGGGCACCATCGTGCGCATCTCCATTCGCGGCAACGGAGACGCAGGTGGGGTCCGAGTCGCCGCCACGGGTCTCATGGGGATCGACGACTTCGCTTTCACCGGCCGGGGCGACCAGATCATCGCCGCGCTCGACACTGCCAACGAGGTTGCTCTTGTCGGGAACGACGGTACCCACAAGGTGATCTTGTCCGCTGCCGACGGCCTCCAGGGCCCGACGTCCATCGCGCTGCGCGGCAACACGGTGTACGTGCCCAGCGCCGCCTACCTGACGGCGAAGGACCCCAACCTCCTGGTCGCCCACCTGAGCCACTGATCCCGTCACCGATGGCGGGTCCCCGATAGCCCGAGGCAGGGCTATCGGGGACCCGCTGTGCTGAACGGCGTCGGTCTCAGGCACCTCGTCAACGCCAGATCTACACGGCGGCGGTCCTTGACGCTCAAAACTAATGACGCTAGTTTAAAGCTATTCTAATTAACTACACGTGGAGTGCACTGTGACCGAGCACCTGAGCATCGCCGGCAACACCATCGCCTACGACGTGACCGGGCAGGGCCCCCTCGTCGTCCTGGCGCACGGCATCGGCGACAGTCGCCACTCCTACCGTTTCCTCGCCCCTGCCCTGGCCGCCCAGGGGTACCGGGTCGCCAATGTCGACATCCGCGGTTGTGGCGACTCGAGCCTGGGCTGGGACGGCTACAGCCGCACCGACATCGCCGGCGATCTGGTGGCTGTCGTCCGTCTTCTCGGCGGCCCGGCGGTGATCATCGGCCAGTCGATCAGCGGAGGGGCCGCGACCATCGCGGCCGCCACCGCGCCCGACCTGGTCGCCGGGGTCATCGAGCTGGCGCCGTTCACCCGCGCGCAGCCGTTCGACCTCGGCGGACTGGTGCGGGTGAAGCGCTTCCGAGCCGGCTACATCCAGCTGGCGCAGGTCGTCATGCGAGGAAAACTCAAGAACTGGACGAAGTATCTCGACCTGGCGCTGCCGGTCAAGCCCGCCGATTGGGACGATGAGCTGGCCCGCATCGAGGCGAAGTTGAACGAGCCGGGCCGGATGAAGGCCCTCCAGTCCATGTGCAAGTCCAGCCCGGCCGACGCCGGTGCGCAGCTGCCCAACGTCAAATGCCCGGTCCTGATCGTCGAGGGCGGCGCCGACCCCGACTGGGCCGACCCTGGTGCCGAGGGCGAGAAGATCATCGCCGATCTGCCGCAGGGGCTTGGCGAACTGGTGGTCATCGACGGGGCCGGGCACTACCCGCACGTCCAGCTGCCGGACCGGGTCGTCGCGCTGACCCTGCCGTTCCTGGACCGGACGTTGACGCGTGCCTAGGGCCGGGCTCACCCCGGCAACGGTCACCGAGGCCGGCGCCGCACTGGCGGACGAGGTCGGCTTCGCTCAGCTCAGCATGGGCCTGGTCGCCGAGCGGCTCGGAGTCAAGACACCTTCGCTCTACAACCACATCACCGGCCAGACCGACCTCGTCCACCGCATCGCCGTCCTGGCCGCGACCGAACTCGCCGATTGCATCCGCGATGCGATCCAGGGCCGGTCCGGCACCCAGGCCCTCACCGCCGGTGCGCAAGCAATGCGGACGTACGTGAAGAAACACCCCGGCCGGTATGCGGCGGGCAACGCTGCCCGGCCGACGGGGCCCGACGACCCGCTCATCGCGGCGCTCGGCCGGGTGCTCGCCTCCTGGGCGGCCATGCTGCACGGCTACCACGTCGACCCCGGCCAACAGATCCACGCCTTGCGAATGCTGCGCAGCATGCTCCACGGATTCGCGACACTGGAAGCTGCCGACGGGTTCCAGATCGACGAGGATGTCGAGGACAGCTTCACCTGGATGATTGGCTTCATCGACCATGGCCTGCTGTCGTTGGACGGCTCTCGCTGATCCGGACCAGAGGTCGATCTGTTCCACATCCCTTCTCGACAGGAGTTGCGAGGTCCGTGAGCGACCCGATCATCGCCGACGAACCCGAGAACACCAGGATCGAACGGCATGCGAGCTGGGCCGAGCTCTTCTTCGACCTGGTGGCCGTCGCAGGAGTGGCAGCCCTGGCCCATATCCTCGGATCCGAACTGGACCTCGCGGCGCTCGGCCTCTACACCCTGCTGTTCCTGTCGTTCTGGCTGTCGTGGACGACGTTCATGCTGTACAGCAACGTCGCCGCCGGGAAGACTCGCGTCATCCGGCTGATGGTCGGCATGTTCGGCCTCGGGGTGATGGTCGCGTCCGTGCCGGGCGTGGCGCACTCCGTGCTCGGACACGACGGCGACTCCCGTCCGCTGACGGTCTTCGCGATCGCGTACATCGCCACGCGTGTCTACGGGTCCCGGTCGTGGCGCAGGGGTGAAGTGCTGCTGGACTTCCCGGTGGTGCAGTACTCGACCGGCTTGTTGCCGTGGACCGTGTCGATCTGGGTCGACGGGCAGTGGAAGCTGGTGCTCTGGTCGGTGGGGATCGGCCTCGACCTGCTGCTGATCCTGGTCGTGTCGGGCGACAAGATCCTCAAGCAGATCCAGTCGAGGTTCACCGCGCAAGCCACCACCCGGCGCCGACGGCGGCCCCATGCCCGCTCCGACGGAGACGGAGCGGTGATCCACGGGGTGTCCGTGGATCCGGTGCACTTCTCGGAGAGGCTCGGACTCTTCGTGATCATCGTGCTCGGCGAGTCGGTGGTGCAGGTCATCGGCGCGGCGGCCGACGCGCACTACGACGTCGGCCTGCTGGCCACCGGAATCGCGTCGTTCGTGTTGCTGGCCGGCATGTTCGGCTTGTCCGTCGTCTTCGGATACGCCGGCTTGCCACACCTGCGCGCCGGCCGGATCCCCGCGCGCGCCGCCCTCGGCCTGCACTGCCTGGTCACCGGCGTCGTCGCCACGGTGGCCGTGTCGCTCTCATCGGTGGTCAAGCACGGTTCCGATTCGCTGCCCGATCAAGAACGCTGGTTGCTGTGCGGCGCAGTCGCGGCCTACTTCGCCCTCGGCGTGGTTACCGGTGTGGCCAGCCACAGTTCCGACCTGCAGCGGACGATCTCGCGCATCATCACGGGTATCGTGATCCCGCTCCTCCTCGGCCTGCTGGCCACCGACGCCGGCGGCCGGACCCTGGTGGTCTGGATGGCCTTGGTGGTACTCGCCCACCTCTGGTTCGAACGACGATTGGCACCGGTCCAAGGCCGCGCCTGAGCGGAAGGTCGTTCGACCGCGACCGAGGCAGCGAGGAACAGCATCGAGTGACCATGCCGGATCTGCTGCTTCCGTGTGGAACGTGGGAAGGCATGCCCCGATGCTGCCGGGCGGACCGTCTTTGGGTGGGCCGCAGACGAGAGGAGTGTCCCAAGTGGAGATCCCATGAGGGATTGAGTACCGATTCGGGGTGTGCCAGCGGGCCGGTTCGTAGTAGCGGCGAAGCTCCTGCTGGGCGCGGTGGGGGTGGAGCGAAGGGGCCGTCCCGAGCGCGCCCTCGACGGGAACCCGTTCGTGCAGCGGAGTTTCAGCGACGTGGTCGGCCATTTCCCGCACCACGAAACCGATGCCATCGGAACACCGAGAGCCGTCCCACCGAGATCGCCGGACGATTCCCCGCACCCTTGGGCCTGTCGAGGTGGCACCGCCGCGCTTCGACGATCATCGTTCCATGCGCCGTAGCCGACCTCCACGCCCGTCGAGGCGGACCGGCCTGACGGCTCGCTGCGAGCAACCCGTCAGGACAGGCCACCGCGGTACGCCCGCCGAGAACTCACAGGTCGATCGACAAGCTGGCCGCCACCGGTCCGGAGCTGCTGATCACGAATCAGGATTCGTTGCCCGCCAAGCGTTACGCGGCAGTCTTGGGCGATAGGCTGCTCGCCATGAGCATCCGGAACACCCAGATTCTCGATGAATTCCGAGCCTTGGCTCTCACCGGCGACATCCCGGCTGCGGACGTGGAGAAGTGGCTGAAACTCGTCCGCCCGTTCGCATCCCTGACAGCGGACGGCGACGGCCCGGTCGTCGGCCGATTCGGTGGACCGATCATGCTTCCCGCCGACGCGTCCGAACCCTGGTGCCCGCTGATCGCCACCATCGACTGCGCGGCCGTGCCGAAGGAAGCGACGGACCTCCCCCTGCCACCCGACGGCAAGCTGCTGCTCTTCGGATACCCGGATCACGCGGGCGGCGGCAGCGCTGCGTACGTTCCGGCAGGCGTCGCGGTCGAAGAGCACCACCCAGCGAGTTGGATCGGCGACGAGGCGCACGAGGAAACCCTTGAGATCCTCCGAGAATTTCCCCTGGGCGACATTCACCTGTCCATGGGGGTTTGCCTTCCCAGCGACGGACTGGTCCCGGTTCCGCCACCCGTGCACCTCGCACCGATGCCCGGACATCCCCACAGCGAGGTGCTGGCCGAAATGTGGCAAGACCTGTGGGAATACCCGACCTTGATGCTGGGGGGATATGGAAGGAGCCATGACTTCGATGCGGTCCGCGAGGCCGCGGGCCAAGCCTCTTTCCTGACATCGGAAGAACTCGGACTTCCGCACGACCCCGACGCGGTGCCGTCCGGAATGGAGGACTGGGTCCTGCTGGCCCAGTGCTGCATCTACCGGGCGCCGGGCGCTGACATCTTCTGGATGATCCGACGCGGGGACTTGGCCGATCGCTGCTTCGACCAGGTCCAAGTCCTCGTGGACTACAACCCCTGAACACCGGCGATCTGAACCGCGGGACGGCACGGCTTCGGCTTTCGCCTAGGAACATCCTCAGTTCGAGACGACGGTCGTCAGCGCCGGCCGAAGTCGACCTGCACCTCGCGGCGTGGCTCGCCGTCGGCGACCCGCACGGTCGGCTGACGCCGACCGAACCCGAGCTCCACGACGGCGAAGCGGTGCAGCGTCCGATACGGCGCCAGAATCCCACGCCCCTCCAACAACATGTGGACCTTGGCCAGCGTGAGATTCTGTCCCAGCCAGACGTTGGTGGGCTCGGAAAGGATGCCGGCCAAGGGATTGAGCACGGTGCGCACGATCGGGAGGAAGCGGGCCAGCACAGGCGCACCGACCATTCCTGGCGGGAGAAGATCGAGAAGAACGTAGCCATCTGGTGGTCCACAATAGAGGCCGAGGCGATGGTCGACGGCGACCCGGTCAACCCGATGCGCCTGTTCTGGGAGATGGGCTGCTGACCACCCTGGATGCCTACACCGGGTTGCGGTGGGGCGAGATCGCCGGGTTGCAGTGGATCAGGACCTACCTGGAGGGGGATCCGCGGATCGAGGTCGACCCGAAGTTCGGTGCCCTGCATGAGGTTCGGGGCAGGTTGGAGCTGGGTCCGCCGAAGACGCCGGCGAGCGCGCGGACGGTGCATCTGCCGCCGTTTCTCGCCGACGAGCTGCGAGGGCATCGGGCGCGTCACCCGGATGCGCGATTTGTGTTCACTGGGGCCAATGGTGGGTTGTTGCGGCGTTCGAACTTCCGTCGGCGGGTCTGGTTGCCGGCGTTGGCCGGGGACGAGGCGCGCGGGTGGGCGTCGCTCAATCAGGAGCTGCATTTTCATGATCTACGCCACACGCATCAGACGTGGTTGGTGGAGGACAAGGTGCCGCGGCCGTTGCGGCTGGCGCGGTTGGGGCACAAGCGGAAAGACGTCGACGACGACTACTCGCATGTGACGGACCAGATGGTCGAGGACATGCTAGAGGTGCTCCAGGACCGCTGGGAGACCGACGGCGGCTGGACCTGGGACGGGGAAGTGGCGTGAACTCTCCGGAATCGCGGAAGTGGTCAAGGGGCCGTGCTCCCCATTTGCTCCCCACAATCAGAAACGGCCTGTCGATGAAGATCAGCGACAGCCGTCTGACCAGGCAAAAATACAGTGTGGGCGATACTGGGATCGAACCTGTGACCTCTTCGGTGTGAACCAAGGACGCCATAATGCGCTGACCTGCGGAAACGTAACTTCCGCAGGTCAGCGCGGGTCCGTTTTAGAGTCGTTGTGCGCACTTGAAGACCGTTCAGGGCATATGTTTGCTCCCCAATTGCTCCGCGCCGTGCTCCCCAACGCTTCACCGTCTGCCCCTGGCTCATCACGCCGAGGGCTTTGGCGTCGGAGCCGTCGACTGCGGCGTGCAGTTCGACGTGGCGTCTGGTGCCCGTGCCGGTCAACTCGATGCCGCCGAGATCGACGTTGCTGTCCTGGCGGAGCGCGGCCCAGATCTGTCGTGCGCGCTGCTCGACTTCGGCCAACCGCTTCTGCCGCAACGTCTTACCGGCCTCGGTCATGAAGTTGAGGGCCACGACGCCCAAGCTGACCACGGGTTTGGCCACCGCTGCTTTCCTGGCCAGACTCACCCACTCGGCCAGGCGGACGGCCAGCGGTGCCCAGGCGTCTTCACGCTCGGCCAGCAGGTGCTCGGCTTCCTTGCTCACGGCGTCGAACGCGTCTGCGAGATCGTCGCGGGCGGCCGGCAGGTGCTCGATCAGCGAGGCGGGATCGGCGGACAGGTCCTGCCATCGCCGCCAGGCAACCTCGGCGGCCGGGCAGGCGGTGATGGCGCACTGCGGTGCGGCGGGCTCCCGGACCGAACGGATCAAGGCCATCGCCTGGCCACTCGCGTCGTCCAACTCCTGCCGTGCCCGCCGTCGGCGGCTGATCTCCTCGCGTTCGGCAGCGACTTCTTGTTCGGCTCGTTGCTGCCAGGCAGCATCGAGGTCGCCGATTCCGCAGACCGGGCACTTGCCGTCGTCCGCATGCTGATGAAATTCCAGGGCCCGCTGGAGCAGATCGGCTCGACGCTCGGCCTGTTCGATCGTGACCGTGCCGGCGGCGTGGTAGCCGTCCCGAGCTTGCTGTAGCCGTGTCAATGGGATCGTCACGGCATCGGAGGCAGGTGCGCGCAGTTCGGTGAGTGCCCTCAACGCGGACAGTTCGGCGGGTGGTTGCACGGCGGTGCCCGTGGCCAGCGCCTGCATCTCGTCGAGGTTCGGCACGTGCTTTCGCAGGACGGTCAGCGCGCGGACGGCGCGTTCATCCTCGACCGCGGCGAGGTCCTTCTTCAGCATTGTCGCAGCTGCCTTCGCCGCGGTGTCGGGTTCCCGCAGCACCTTGACCGCCGCTGTAAGGGATTCCTGGGCCTGCTTGAAAGCGGTCGAGTCCGAGGATGGCGTCGAGCCGGTCGAACAGGGTGCTGGGCGTAGCCTCCAGCAGTCCGCCGAGTTCGTCGTAGGACAGAATCGGTCGGTAGGTCTTGGCTGCCTGTTCCCAGCTGAGACTAGCGATCCCGACTTCAGGTCACACCGACCTTGGTGATGCCGACGTCTTCCTCTGCCAGTTCGACGACGACCTCGCAGGGCACGCCGTTGTGGAGATTGCGCCAGTGCTCGGTCCACGTGGTCAGGGACTTCTTCCCCGACCAGCGATAGGTGTTTCCGGTGATCGCGAATTCCAGCGCCTCGCTGAAGCTGGATTTGCCCGACCCGTTGCGGCCGGCGACCACGGTCAGGCCGACGGCCGGGTGGAGTTCGAGGTCGACACGCGAACCGATACCCCGAAAACCGCACACCGAGATCGACTTCAGAAAGGCGCCGACGGGCTCCTCCACGGGCGTGATCTCCCGGGCGCTCGGCTTGGCCGGCGTCGCCTGGCCACCCAACGCCTCCGCGATGGCCGCCTCGTCCTCGAACGCCGCGAGCACGACGTACTGCGCCTGCTCCGGCAGGTCGTCGTTCTGTGCCAACAGGGCGAACACCTCGGACAGCAACAGGTTGTCCTCATCGCGCTCGTGTCCGTCCATCCCCACCCTCTTCCCGAAGAGAACATCTGAGCGTCGCGCGACGAATGGATTCGTTACCGCGATGTCATCCGGTAGGCTGGAATCGGCGGCGGGACGTAACAAGCCTCGAAGAATCCGCGATAAAGCATGCCTGGTCAGCGAATAATGCGGAATGGATGAAGTGGACGGCTGTCTGGTCGGCGGCCCTTGACGTTGTGGCGCAGCCATCTGGTCGCGCTGGGCAGCGTGTGCGTGCCGAAAAGTAAGTCCGCGCAGGTCGCGTACCTCGGTGGGTGGCTGGCAGTCGCCGGACATGATCGCGACCCGTGCCGGTCCGCCTCGCTCACCTCGCCGTCACCCACGCCTTCGCCGCGCTACGGCTACTACCGATGACCGACCGCGAGAAGGACATCGAGATCCTCGCCACCAACTCACCGTCTTACAACGACAACTCGACGACCAACGCCCACAACTCCGACCCGAGGACAGAGCGTTCATTGCCGCTTTCCTTACACCGCAGGCCCGCGCAACTCTGTGCCGACTCCGACTGCTGGTCAGCCCGGACACGGTGCTGCGGTGGCATCGTGACATGGTGAAGCGTCGCCACGCCCCGGCGCCGAAGGCCTGGGCGTCCGCGCACCGTGGCCTCGGTCCGCCGCCTACCGTGTGGGAAATGCTCAAGCGGCCGGTGTCGATTCAGCTCCGAGCCGGACGACCGTCGCGTGGGCCGGGTTCCTGCGCTCCCAGGCCGAGGCGGTCCTGGCGATGGACTTCATCGAGACCGTCACGCTGACCGGCGCACGCCAGTACATCCTCGCCACTGTCCAACACGCCGGCAGACGCGTGCGCGTTCTTGGCACAACCGCGCGCCCGACACATGCCTGGGTGACGCGCCCGTCAACCGCCCGGCGCGTTGGTGTGAAGGGGAATTCGGACCCGGACGACGGCGCCTCCGGTCGGCCGGTTCTCCGCGCTCGCGGTCCCGCCGTGAGCCTCGGCGATGGCCCTCACCACGGCCAGGCCCAAGCCAGTTCCGCCGTTTCCGTTGTCCGCGCGGCGGAAGCGGTCGAACGCGTGTTCCGCGAACCCGACGGGGAATCCGGGTCCGTCGTCGATGGCCTCGAGCACCAGATCCGAGCCGTCCTCGTACGCCGCCAGTAGGACCTGTGAACCGGCAGGCGCATGGCGGAGAGCGTTGCTCAGCAGGTTGTCCAGCACCTGTCGGAGCCGACCACCGTGACAGGCCGCCGTCAGGCCGGTCCGCGCCTGTGCCCGCAGTTCGACGCCGGCGGCTTCGGCGGCCGGCGCGGCGGCCCGGATCGTGGCCTCCAACATCGGCCGGATCGGTTGCCGCGGCATGCGTTCGAGGGGCACGGCGTCGTCAGCCGCGGCCAACACCAGCATGTCGTCAACGATGCGCGCCAGCCGAATGACCTCCGCCTCGCCCAGCCGCACGGCCTCGACGACGTCGTCAAGGCCGCGACCGGGCATCCCGGCCAGCTCCAGCGTGGTCCGCAGGTTCGCGAGCGGCGTTCGGACCTCGTGCGAGGCGTCGGCGACGAACTGCCGCTGCCGGGCCAACCCGCCCGCGATTCTGGCGAGCAGGTCGTTCATCGTCACGGCCAGCGTCGCCAACTCGTCCCGGGTGGCCGGCACGTGCACCGATCCCGAGGGATCGGTCTCCGAGATCGTGGCGACATCCCGCCGCAGCCGCTCCACCGGCCGCAAGGAGGCGCCGGCCAGCAACCACGCCCCGACGCTGCCGATGACGACGGCGAGCCCGGCCGCGATCACCAGTGTCCGGGTCACCGCCGCGGACAGCTCGTTCTGCCTCTGCAGCGGCGTCGCCGTGATGACAACCCAGGTGCCGGCCGGCGTCGGCGCGGGCGCGGCGTAGAGGCGGTAGTCGGGGCCGGCGCCCACCGTGAAGAAGCCAGCGGTCCTACTGGCGGAGGCCAGTGCGCCGTCGTCCAGCAGGCGGCTTTCCGGCAGGTCGGGCGAGGACCTGGCGACCTGCCCGTCCGGGCCGATCAGCTCGACCAGGCCGTCGGCTCCGGTGGGCGTCCTGGCATGCACGCTGTCGGCGCCGTCCCGGCCGACCTGCGCGGCCAACCGGACGGTGCGTGACCGCAGATGCTCGTCCCGGTTGTTCGCAAGTCCACTTTGGACGCTGCCCCAGAACAGCAGGGCGCCGACTGCCGTGACGACCGTGGACATCACCACCCAGGTGACGGTCAGCCGCAGCCGGATCGGCCAGTTCACGACGCCAGGTCCCGGAACCGGTAGCCGACGCCGCGGACGGTCTCGATCTGGTCCTGTCCCACCTTGTGTCGCAGGTACCGCACGTACTGGTCGACCACGTTGGACCGGACCGGATAGCGGAATCCCCAGACGTGGTCCAGGATCCGCGACCGGCTCAGCACCCGGCCCGGATTGCGCATCAACAGCTCCAGCAGCACGAACTCGGTGGTCGACAGGTCGATCTCGGCAGCTTCGGCCCACACCCGCCGGCACAGCGGGTCCAGTCGCAGCGGACCGGCCTCCAGCGGCGCGGCGACGTCGTCGCGCGTGCCGCCCCGGCGGATCAGCGCGCGGACCCGGGCGCACAGCTCGGCGAAGCTGAACGGCTTGCACAGGTAGTCGTCGGCGCCGACGTCCAGGCCCTTGATGCGGTCGCGCACCGCGTCGCGGCCGGTGAGCATCAGCACCGGCACCTGCCTCCCGGACCGGCGCAGCCTGGCGCAGACCTCGAAGCCGTCCAGATCGGGCAGCACCACGTCGAGCACCAGGGCGTCGTACTCGCAGGCGGTCGCCGCCGCCAGCGCGTCGGCGCCGGTGTCCACGACGTCGACGGCGTAGCCCTCCTCACGGAACCCCTTGCCGAGCAGCTTCGCCATGGCGTCGGAATCCTCGACTATCAGCAGCCGCACGATGTCACCGACCCTTTCCCCAGCGAAGAACAGATGTACGAGCCACACCCCGCCCGGTCAAGGAAAAACGTGCAACATCCCCTGAAGATCTGCTGTGTTCACATCGGCGAACAACTGCTTCGATCCAGATGGGTGGGGTGGACGCCGAAAGCCGCCGATCGACGCCCACCCCGGTTCAGTGCTGGACCTTGGTCTGGTCCAGCGCGGCCCGCACCTGCTTGAGGAAGGCGCTGATCTCGGCGAACGGCGGTGTCTTCTGTTGTTTCGGATTGTCCGGATCGGTCTTGGCCCACAACCGTTCCAGCGGGATGTCGCCCTGGTAACCACTTGCCCTGAGCTCGGTGAAAAGCTTTCCAAAGTCCATCATCGGCGCCGAGCTGTCCTCACCGGCGGGCTTCAGCTTGGTGTAGATGCTGCCCGAGTACGGGAGGACGGCCCCGATGTCGGTGTACCAGTCGTAGTTCGCGCCGGTGGTGGCCTGGAACGGGCGGAAATAGCCGGTGTCGTCGATGAGCACCAGGTTCGGATTGTTCACCCACTTGTCGATCTGGATCGTCTGGGCGGCCGTGGCAGTCATATCCCCGTGGTTCTGCAGCCCGATCTTGACGCCCTTGCTCGCGCCGTACGCGGCCACCTGTTGCAGCGCCGGCACCATGCGGCTCTGCGCGACGCCGGCCCAGCCGAGCTTGCCGATGTCGGCGGGCACCGAACCGGAGAAAACACGCAGGATCGGCGCACCCATCGCGGCGGCCACGTCGATCCAGAACTCGGTGCGCTTGACGTCGAGGGCGGCCCGTGCGGGGTCGGCGAAGTCGTTGAACACACCGGTGCCGCTGACGGCGATGCCCAACTGCTTGGTCAGCGCCTTGATCTGCGCCGCGTACTGCATGATCTGAGTGGTCGGCACGGTGGGCATCGTGTCGTTGTCATAGCCGGGCAGGTAGTACGCGGTGACGTCGACGGCGTCGAAGCCGGCCGACTTGGCCCACTTGATCGCGGAGACGGTGTCGATCGGGGGCGCGCCCTTGCGGCCCTTGATCGAGGCGTTCAGGTTCACGTTGAAGCTGTAGAGTTCCAGGCTGACCTTGTAGTCGCCGGAGTAGTACTGCGGGCCGGGGCGCCCGGCCGCCGGCAGCAGCACCGACACCAGTAGCGGCACGAGCGCTGCGATCGTTCTGATTCTCACGTCACTCCTTCTCCTTCTCGGGGGATCGGCGGCGGTTCACGCGACTCTGGGGCCACGCAGCGGTGTCGTAGCGGTCCAGTCGGCCACAAGCGAGCTCACCGACTGTCCGGGGCGCTCGGCCAGCCGTGCCGCGGCCTCGCGCAGCGGTAGCGGGATTCGGTCGCAGAGGTCCACCAGCCGTCGAACAGCGGTGGGCTCGGCCTCGATCCGGGACCTGCCGACGACGCGGGCGAGCAGTTCCACGGCGCCGTCGGTGGTCAGGCCGGTCAGCCGCAGGGCCGGCACGCCGTCCCGGACGACCAGGTCGTCGACCCGGTCCCGGCTGGTGGCGACGAGCAGGCAGCCGGCGTCGCCGGGCAGCAGCGGGCGCAGTTGTGTCCCGGACGCGACGTCGTCGACCAGCATGAGCATTCGTCGGCCGGCCAGCAGCGTCCGACAGCGTGCGGTGCGTTCCTCGACGGTCGGCGGCATTCTGGCCTCGTCCGGGTCGAGCGCGCGGAGCCACGCGGCCAGCGCGTCGCCGGGATGCACCGGGTCAGGGCCGGATCCGCGCATGTCGGCGTACAACTGACCGTCGGGGAAGGAGTGGGCGACGGCGTGCGACCAGACCAGCGCGAGCGTGGTCTTGCCGGCGCCGTCCGGACCGGTGATCAGTGTCCGCCCGCCGGCGGCGTGCTCGGCCAGCCAGGCCAGCTCGGCGGACCGGCCGGCGAACCCTGACGGCGCCGGTGGCAGGTGCGCCGGGGAGCCGTACCGGTGCCGGCACACGGGGGCGAGGCCGAGCGCGAGCCGGGCGGCGTCCGGCATGTCGAGTCCGTCGGCGATGCGTTCGAGCACCTCGATCCCGGCCACCCTCCGATCGCCGCGCTGGATGCGGCTGACCTCGCTCTGGTTCAGGCCGGTCGCCGCCGCGATGCGCGCCTGGCTCGCGCCCGCGTGCCTCCTGGCCAGCACGAACAGCTGCCCGATGCGTCGATCGCGCAGCACGGCGACGGTGTCCTGGCTCGACCAGACCGCGTCCGGCAACCGGACCGGTTGGAAGGCGCTGTGACCGATCACCTGGCGTCCCGCCGTTCGAGCACGTCGACAGCGAGCTTGCGCACGACCGACTCGTCCACCTCGACGCCGAGGCCCGGCCGGGTGGGCACCTCGGCGTAGCCGTCCCGAACGGTGACGGTGGTGCGGGTGGCGTAGACGGAGTCGACGAACTGCCGCCCGTTGAGGTCGACCGCCGTGTCGATGCCGTACGCGGCGAACAGGTGCAACGACGCGGCCAGTCCGATGTCGGAGTCGGTCAGGCCCGAACCCATCAGACGCACGCCGCTGTCCTCGGCCAGCGAGCAGAGCCGCCGGGACAGCGTCAGACCGCCGGTGCGCTGCACCTTGGCGATCGCCACATCGACGGCGCCGAGCCGGACGAAGGTCGCCAGGTCACTGGGATGGCGCAGGCTCTCATCCAGCGCCACCGGCACCGGTGACGCGTCTCGAAGCCGGCGTAGGCCGACGATGTCGTTCGCGGGCAACGGCTGTTCGAAGGCGAGCACGTCCAGTTCGGACAGTGCGGCGGCCATCCGCAGTGCGCCGTCGACGTGGTAGGCCTGGTTGGCGTCCACCCACAGCGCGGCGTCGCCCGCGGCGGCGCGGACCGCGTTCACGACGGCGATGTCCTCACGTTCGGTCCGCGCGCCGATCTTGACCTTGAACGCCCGATGCCCCCGTTCACGGCCCTCCGCGACGCACTCGGCGACAGCGGCGGGACCCTGGCCGGACACGATCCACGCCAGCGAGATCGTCGACCGCCGGCGCCGGCCCCACAGCACGCCGACCGGCACGCCCAGCGCCTGCCCGAGCAGGTCGTGGAGCGCGACGTCCACCGCGCACTTGGCCAGCGGCGCGCCGATGCTGAATCCGCGGTTGATCGCCCGGTCGAATGCCGTGGTCACGCCGTCCAGGTCCCAGCACGGTTTGCCGAGCACCGCCGGCGCCAGGTAGCGGTCGATGGTGGTGACGATCGACTCGGCGGTCTCGTACGTCCAGGCCGGCGCCGGTGTCGCCTCGCCCCAGCCGCTCACGCCGTCGGCGCTGACCTTGACCAGGATGCGGATGCTGGGCCGGCCGGCCACCGCGATGGCGCCGCCGGCCACGCCGAAGGACCGCAGCGTGGGCAGCGCGACGGCGAAGACCTCCACCCTGTCGATCATGAGCCCGGTGACCATGTCGGCCGATGCGATCACGTGTCTGCCCTCCTGCCCGACGGAGCTGCTGTGCTCGACCGCACGACGACGGCGCTTGCGGCTCGGTAGACCCGCCTGCGCGGTCCGGGACTCGCGGTCAGTGCCAGCTCCATCGCGCGCTCGCCGATCCGCAGCAGCGGCAGGGCGACTGTGGTCAGCGCGGGCGTCAGGTCGCGCACGATCGGGATGTCGTCGAACCCCGCGACCGACACCTCGCCCGGCACCGCGATGCCGTGCTCGCGCAGCGCCGCGAGCGCGCCGATCGCCATCACGTCGGTGACGGCGAACACGCAGGTCGCCTTGAGGCCGCGGGAGATCAGCTCCCGCATCGCCGAGTGGCCGCCGTCCCGGGTGAACGGGCCGTGCACGATATCCACGTCGGCCAGCGCCACTCCCGCCGAGGCCAGGCCGTTGCGGAAGCCCGTGAGTCGGTCCGCGACCGTGGTCAGCACCGGCGGCCCGGACAGCACGCCGAACCGGCGGTGGCCCATCGAGACCAGCGCGCGGGCCAGCGCCGCCGCGCCGGACCGGTTGGCCGGCAGCACGCAGTCCACCGGCAGGCTGGGGTGCCGGCTGACGGCCGCGACCCGGCCACCACCGGCGAGGTAGGGCTCCAGCTCGGCGGCCATCCCGCGTTCCCAGTCCCGGTCCTGGAAGCCGGATCCGATCAGCAGGATGGCGCGGGCCCGCTGCGCGCGCAGCATCGACACGTAGGCGATCTCCCGCTCGGCGTCCCGGAAGGTGCTCGCCAGCATGACCAGCAGCCGGTTGTCGCCGGCCACCTGCATCACGCCCCGCACTATTGCGGCGAAATACGGGTCGCTGACGTCGTGGCAGACCACTCCGACGGTGTGGCTCGCCCCGCCGGCCAAGGCCTGGGCGTGTGCGTTGGGTGTGTACGCCAGTTTGGCGGCGGCGGCCTCGACCCGGTCGCGCAGCTGCGGCCGGACGTAGCGGGGGCCGCCGCTGAGCACGCGGGACGCGGTGGCGACCGACACCTCGGCGGCCCGCGCGATCTCCTCCAACGTCACATGGCTGCCGCCGCTCATTCGGGGGCCACGCGGGCGCCGAGCAGATCCCTGATGCGGCCGGTGACCTTGGCGAACCGAGGCTCCGACATGGTCGCCGCGTACTGGCGCACCGCCGGCAGACCGACGTCGATCAGTTCGGCGACGGTCCCCGGGCGCGGTGTCATGACGACGACCCGGTCGGCCAGGTAGGCGGCCTCGGCGATGGAGTGCGTCACCAGCAGCACGGTCGTGTCGGTCTCCTGCCAGATCCGCCGCAGCTCGACGTTCATCTGTTCCCGCGTCAGCGCGTCGAGCGCGCCGAAAGGCTCGTCCATCAGCAGCACCGGCGGCCGGTGCAGCAGCGCCCGGCACAGTGCGACCCGCTGCTGCATGCCGCCGGACAGCTCGTGTGGATAGGCGTTCTCGAAACCGCTCAGGCCGGTCATCTCGATCAGCTCGTCGGCCCGGCGGCGCGCGTCGGCGGCCGGCAATCGCCGCATTTCCGCCTGCAGCAGGATGTTGCGCCGGACCGACCGCCACTCCAGCAGCGCCGCCCGCTGGAACACGTAGCCGATGTCCGCGCTCGGCCCGTCCACCGTCCGCCCCTTGAGCCGCACGGCGCCCGCCGACGGATGGAGCAGCCCGGACACCAGCTTGAGCACGGTCGACTTGCCACAGCCGGACGGGCCGACGATGGCGGCGAACTCGCCCGCTTCGATCCGCAGCGAGACCTCGTGCAGCGCCGACACCAAGGTCGTTCGAGTGTGGAAACGCACGGTGACACGATCCAGCTCGATCACGGCCGCCCTCCGTCCCAGTAGGCCGACGGCGCCCGCGCGACCTTGATCAGACCGGCGGTAGCGAGCACGGAAATCGTTGCGCGCCAATCGGATTCGTCATCCACGCCCGGCGGAAGGTCCTTCGTCGCAGCGGTGTGCAGCAGGGTCAGCGTCGCCGCGAACTGCTGAGCCAGCACGGCAGCGGACGGCAGCTGGGCCGAGGCGCCGCGCATGGCCGCGACCGCCGCGTCCGGATCCTTCGCGGCCTGCTGCCACGCTTGGCTGGTGGCCTCGGCCATTCGGCTCACGAGGTCCTTCTTCGCGGTGAGGTTGCCGGTCGCGGTGATGAGCCCGTCGCTGAAGAAGTTCAGGCCATGGTCGGCGAACCGCATCGCGGTGACCGGCCGGCCGGCCTTCTCCTGGACCGTGGGGCCCTGGTCGGTCGCGTTGCCCAGCAGCGCGTCCGTCCGGCCCGAGATGACCGCGGCGATCTTGCCGGCGGCGTCGGTGTTCTGCAGCTGGACGTCGTCGGGGCTGAGCCCGTTGGCCTTGAGCCAGATCGGGAACGTACGGCTGAGCGCGTCGCCGGCCGTGCTGGCCACCGTCCGGCCCTTCAGGTCGGCCGGCGTCCTGATTCCCTTGTCGCCGAAGAACTGCACGGAAGCCGGCGTGGTCTGCAGGTACACGCCGGTGCTCACCACGTGCATACCCTGGTCGACCGCCGACAGCAGCGCGGGGGTGTCGGCCCAGCCGAAGTCGGCCTGGCCGGCGGCCGTCGCCTGCACGGTGCGGCCCGATCCCTGCCCGGGCTGGATCGTCAGGTCGATGCCGTACTTCGCGAACACGCCCTGCTGCTTGCCATAGTAGAAGGGGGCGTGTTCCCCGTACGGATACCAGTTCAACAGCAGCGTGACCTTGTCACCGGCCGCGGCGCCGCCGGCCCCTGGCGCGCAGCCGGCCGTGACCGCGGCCAGCACCGCGATTAGTCCGAAGAGGACAGATCTGGGTGGCTTCATCGTTGACGCCCCTCTGGTCGCGGCTCGGGAGTTTGTCACGGCAGAGCTGTCACCGGGCCGGCTCGGCGGCTGGCATGCCAGGGCAGCAGGATGTGCTCCAGCAGTTCCACCCCGGCGAACAGGGCCACCCCGAGCAGCGACATGACAAGTAGGCCCGCGAACAGCGTCGGCGTGTCCACGTTGCCGTTGGCCTGGAGGATCACGTTGCCCAGGCCGGTGTTCGCGCCGACGAACTCGCCGACGACGGCGCCGGTGACGGCCATCGTCGCCGCCACCTTGAGCCCGGAGAACAGGTGCGGCAGCGACGCGGGGAAGCGGATCCGGCGGAAGGTGCGCGCCGGCCCGGCGCCCATCGTCGCCGACAGCTCCAGCATCTCCGGGTCCACCGACCGCAGGCCGGTGACCATCGAGATCACCACCGGGAAGAAGGCCATCAGCACCGCGACGACGATCTTCGGCGCGAGACCGAAACCCAGCCACACCACGAACAGCGGCGCCACCGCGATCTTGGGGATCACCTGCGCGAACAGCAACAGCGGGTACAGCGTCCGCTCGACGGTGGGGGACTGCACCATCACCGCCGCCGCCAGCACGCCGATCGCCGTGGCCAGCACGAAACCGAGCAGCGTCTCCCAGCCGGTGACCATGGTGTTCTCCCAGTAGTAACCGGGATTGTCCACAATGGAGTCAATGGTGGCCGACGGCGACGGCACCAGATAGGCCGGCACCAAGCCGATGGCGGTGACGGCCCACCAGAGCATCACGACACCGGCGAGCAACGACGCCGGCCGCCACGCCCGTTGTAGCACGTCGGTGGTCGCGAGCCCCTGCGAGGAAGGGGAATCCATCGCGACCGCTCCGCTCCGCTCGACCATGGCCCTCCGTTCGGTAAGCGTTTTCCTCCGCTCGTCAGCCTAGGGCCGCCCGATGTGACCGCGGTGTGGATCCGATGTGAATCCTCACATCGGATGTGGGGATTCACATCGCGGTCACACCGGTGGCACATGATCACCGCCTTACCGTGGTCGGCGATCCCCTGGGAGGAAACAATGACCAAACGAATCAGGCTCCGGCGCGCCCTGGCGCCGGCCGCGGCGATCGCGGTCGCCGCGGCCGCGACCGTCTTCGGCCTGCAGAGCGCGTCGGCTGTCGGCGGCGGTCAGTTCACCGGCAAGTTCGAAAACCTGTGCAGCTACACGCACACCAACGCCGACGACGCCATCCTGTTCCCGAACCAGCCCGGCGCGTCGCCGCACATGCACGACTACGTGTCCAATCCGGGGGCGAATGCCAACTCGACGGCGCAGAGCCTGCGCGCGGGCAGCACCAACTGCGTCAACAACCTGGACTTCGCCTCGTACTGGGCGCCGACGCTCTACAACGGCGCCACACCGGTGCACACGGCGAGCGACACGATCTACTACCTGACCAACGGCAAGAAGAACGTCAAGCCCTATCCCTTCGGCTTCAAGGAGATCGCCGGCAACGCGAAGGCGATGAACGCCTCGCAGGCCAGGGACATCCTGTGGGGCTGCTCGACGACCGCGCCCACCCTGATGGCCGCGCCCAACTGCGCGGCCGGCGAGCAGCTGCACGTGCGGGTGGACTTCGCGGACTGCTGGGACGGTGTGCACCTGGACAGCCCCGATCACGTCAGTCATGTCGCCTACAGCACCAACGGCGTCTGCCCGAGCGGGTTCCCGGTGCCGATCCCGATGCTGAGCATCCTGTTCAAGTACCCGACGAACAACGGCTCCGCGCTCAAGACCTCGGCCGGCATGGGCACCTACAGCATGCACGCCGACTTCTTCAACGCGTGGGACGTCAATGAGCTGCAACACCTGGTCACGATGTGTCTGGACGCCGGCAAGGACTGCGGCCGACCGACCGGAGTGCAGTGACCGCTGTCCGCATGAAACGGGGGACGTGCCCACCGGCACGTCCCCCGTTCCCTGTCGTTGGCGCACTGTCTCGTCACGGCCGCGTCAGGTGATCTCGGGGCGTCGTCTCGAGACTCGCGGCACATGACATCCAGTCATGACAAGGAGATGTCGCGGACGGCCGTGTCAGCCGACCAGAATCGAACGCTATGGACGCACATCGGCTTCGGCCTGCTCTTCTCGCGGCGACGCTGCTGCTGGCCGGCTGCTCCGCGAGAACCGAGGTTCCGTCGCAGGCCACGCGAATGGTCTGCGAGCAGGAGGCGCAGAACGACATCGCGATCAGAATCGGGGTCACCGTGAACCAGCCGGTGGCGCCGCTGTGGGCCGACGACACCTACAGCTGTCGTTACTCGTATCCGTCGGGATCGTTTGTGCTGTCGGTCAAGGAGTTCCCGGACGTCGCGGCGGCGGCGGCCTATCTCGACTCGGCGCGGGACCCGCACACGGCCGTCAGCGGGCTTGGCGACGCGGCGTTCACGGTGCCCGGCGCGTCCGTTTTCGTCCGGAAGGACACGAAGGTGCTGCACGTCGATGCCGGCGCGCTGCCCGATCCCTTCGGCCGGCCGCCGGTGTCCCGGGCCGAGGTCGCCCGCGCAATCGCCACAGTGATCATGGGTTGCTGGAGTGGGGATTGACCGTCGAGCAACCGCCTGCGCGAGGGGAGACAACCGGGCGGCAAGGGGTCACGCGGCCACAGTAGTCACCACCCTGGGAGTGTGTGTCCGGGCCGGCCCGCTCGGAACGCGGGCCGGCCCGGGAGCGGTCGGGGATCAGCTGGTGTGAAGGGTGACGTTGGTCGGCGCGACGTACTGCTTGCCCTTGGTGTACGTGCCTTTGAACGTGACGACGAGAGTGCCGCCGGCCACGATGGTCGCGTCCGCCGCGGTGTTGGTCAGGGTCCAGTGGTTCCCACTGGAGGTGAGCACGGCGTTGGTCGCGCTCGTGACGGTCATCCGGCCGCTGAGGTCGAACTGCACGTTCCAGCCGTGCACGTCGACGCCGGAGCTGTTGGTGATGACGGCCTGGTCGGTGTAGTTGCCGGTGCCGGTGTCGGCGGCCTTGCTGACGGTCACAGAGGTGCCACCGGCGCCGCCGCCGGTGGCGCCGGTGACCGGGCCGCTGTGCGGCGATTCGGTGCCGGCGGCGTCGACTGCCGTGACGGTGTACGTGTGGCTGGTGCCGGCGGCCAGCCCGCTGATCGTGGCCGTCGTCCCGGTCGAGGTGGCCACCACCGCGGAGCCCTCGTAGATCTTGTAGGACACTGCCGGATCGGTGTTGTTCTGTTCGGTCCAGGACAGGCCGATGCTTGAGTTCGTGGCGCCGGTCACCGACAGGGCGGCCGGTGCGGCCGGCCCGGAGCCGCCGCTGGGCGGTCCCATGGGAGACCAGTAGTCGCCGGCCATGACGATGTAGACGAGCATCTTGATGGTCTCGCCGTAGTACGGGTCACCGAAGGGGTTGGTGGCCAGTTCGTTCCAGATGGCGTCGGTCCACGCCTGGTCGCCCGAAGCCATGGCGGCCGGGCCGATCGAGTCGCCGGCCTCTTCGGCCTCGGTGTCGGCATGGCCCGCCCCGTCGGTGGGGTGCGGTGTGCAGTCGAGGTTGGTGTGCGGGTAGACCTTGGTCGGCACGCCGCCGGACTGCGCCTTGAGGCAGGCCGATTCCTTGGCGCCCAAGGACAGTTCCACGGCAGCCGCGCTGCCGTTGAGCAGCGCGTCGGTGCCGAGATGCCATGGCACGCGGATGGAGTTGTAGCCGACGATGTTGTCGGGCTGGTTCTCCCGGTACCTAGCCGGCGCGGGAGACGGGCTGCTGGTGTCCGCGCCGAGCACGAAGTCGGACAGCAGTCCGGTTGTGGGGGAGTACTTCGCGGAGAACGCGGTGTCCACGGCCTCGGTCCGGGTGATGACCTTGTTCCAGTCGTGTGCCTTGTCGTACGCGGCGAAGGCGCGCAGATGGTCGTACATGTGGTCGGAGGGCCGGGTGACGTTGTTGTCGCCGTCGTCCTCACTCTTGAGGTGCCCGTCCGAAGCGACGTCGGCGGCGTAGAACCTGGCCAGCCAGTCCGTCGCGGCGGCGGTGTAGCCGCCCCACTGCTTGTCGGCCAGCAGCAGGCCGTAGCCGATGTCGAGGTCGCCGTCGGTCGCGCCGTCGGGGGTGCCCGAGTCGGCGTACTTGCAGGTCTTTCCGTCGAGCTGCCACTGCATCATGCCCTGGCCGTCGCGGTGGGTGCTGACAAGGTTCCAGAGCCCGTCGAACTCGGCCTTCGCGTTGACGTCGTAGCCGGCCATCAGCGGCACGATGTTCATGCCGTAGCCCTGGCTTTCCGAGACGGGGCCGTTGTTCGGCGCGTCGTCGTCACCCTTGGTCGAGACGTAGTACTGACCCGTCCCGCACCCGGCGACAAGGTAGGTGGCCTTCCAGGAGTCGTACTGCCGTTGCACCGCGGTGTCGCGGGCGGCCTGGCTGACCGAGGGCAGCACGCCGGTCGCGTAGGTGACGTGAGCGGGGAAGGGATGGTTGACCGTCTCGAATGGACTCTGGTTGGCGGCGGCCGCGACACCGGGCAGCCCGGCGGACACCGTCCCGGTCACCGCGATCAGTGCCAGCGCCACACCGCCGGCCCGTTCGGTCCTTCTGCAGCGTTGTGTCATGATCCGCTCTCTTCGTATGGAAACCTTCCTTACGATTGGCGCATCGTATCGACGGCGTGCGCCTTCGCGTGCGGACCGTATGAAGAATGTGGACATTCGCATCGCTGTCACATGGTCCTCACATCACACCCGCCGCGCCGAAGATGTGACCCCGGTGTGAAAGCGTTGCGAACCCCCACATCTTGGGCTCGACACCACCGTCGTGTGCGAACCTCGGCACGTGGCCCATGCCACCTCCGCCGCAGAGCTCGGTCCAGTCCGTCACATCCTGGAGGCAGCATGCGCAGAGGAATCATGGTGTCCCCGGCCGTGATCCTGCTGGCGATGGCCGGACACACCGCCAGCAGCGCCGCCACGGCCGGGCCGTCGGCTCCGGCGCCTCGGCTCGCCGCCGAGGCGGTGCACGGCCGGTCCACCCTCGGCGCCACCGGCTGGAAAGTGCTCAGCAGTGCGACCGCCGGCCAGAGTGGCCAGATCTCGACGCCCGGCTTCAACACTTCCAGTTGGCTGTCGGTCACCCCGGACGATGCCGGCGCTCCCGGCACCGAGATCACTGCGCTGCTGCAGAACGGCAAGTGCCCCAACGTTTTCTACGCCGACAACATGAAGACCTGCTTCGGTGTCCAGAAGAAGACAGGGCCAGAAACGGTCCCGCAGTTCATGGTTCCGTGGTGGTACCGCACCGACTTCGCACCCGATCTGCAGTCCGGCCAGACCGCGAGCCTGGTCGTCAACGGGATCGTCGGCCAGGCCGACGTCTGGGTCAACGGCAAGGAGGTCGCCACTCAGGTTCGCACTTGACCGTGATGATCTGGTCGTCCGGGTCGTCGGTGACGATCAAGAACACCTTGCCCGCCACCTTGTACACGTCCAGGTGCTCGGTGAACGGGTAGCCGTGGTCCGTCCCGGGCAGCGCGAAGGCCGTGGCGCGCGGTGTCCTGGTGCGGTCACCGCAGCGCTCACCTGGCCGCCCGCGTGCCGCTGCCGTAGGTGTGCGGATCAACGGGCTGCTCGGCCTTGGGCAGGTGAGAGACCACGAGCAAGTAGGAGTCGGTGACGAGTTCCTGGACCAGCGTCGTGTCGACGCCTTCCCCGCCCTCCAGCGTGATCCAGTGCTTCTTGTTCATGTGGTAACCGGGGGTGATGTGGCGGTTCTGCTCCCGCAGGGCGAGGGCCTCGCCGGGGTCCGCCTTGAGGATCACGACGGGACGCCCCGGGACCTCGGTCATCAGCATGAACACCTTGCCGCGCACCTTGAAGACCTCCCAGTCGGGGCCGAAGGGATGCTCCAGCCGGGCTCCGGGGAGTTCCTCCGCGCAGTCGGCGGCGGTCTTGTGCAGAGTCGATCCGTTCATGGTGGTGGGCCTTCTCGGGTGGTGACGGGCTGTGACAGCGAAGACGCGACACGCGGGTTGTGGCGGCACGTCCCAATCCTTTCCGCGAAACCGACCAAGACGGCAGTAGGCTGCGGACACGTGATGGTCCACAAGCGACACTCCAGGTCGAGCGAACCGGCTGCGGTCCCGGTGTACGGGTTCCGGCCCCCGGTCGGCACTCCGTACGGCCTTGAGGTGATCACCGTCGAGGATTTCTTCGCCCAGCACGACGACTGGCCGTGGAATCCGCCCCGTCCCGGCCGCGCCACCTTCCACTACCTGATCCTGGTCACCGAGGGTGAGCTGCGGCACGACGTCGACCACGTCACGCGAACCATCGCGCCCGGCCAGTGGCTGTGGGTGCGTCCCGGACACGCGCAGTGCTGGCATCCGCTCGGCACCGCCCGCGGCCCGTTCATCCTGTTCGAGCCGGACGTGCTGACGCCCGCCACCGCCCGCCTCCTGGCCCCGCTCACCGCGCACGGGGCGCCCGCCGTGTTGAGCCCGCACCCTGACGACGTCGTCTGGCTCAAGCAGACGGCGTTGCAGCTCCTGGATGAACACCGGGCGCTCGGGCGCCGGCCTCTCGATGTCCACCACGCCCTGCGCCGCAGTCTGCTCGAATCGCTGCTGCTGCGCCTGGCCAATTCCGCCGGCATCGCTGCCGCCGACGCGACGGCCGGCGCGAGCCGTAGTGACACGTACCGACGGTTCCTGGACGCCCTGGAGCTGCACTTCCGCGAACTGCATCGGGCAGTGGACTACGCAGAACTGCTTGGCTGCTCGGTCCGCACCCTCAGCCGCGCTGCCCAGGACGCGACCGGTAACGGGGTGCGTGAGCTGATCAACGAGCGGCGGCTGATCGAAGCCCGGCGCCTGCTGGGAGGTGCCCGGTGGGATGCCCGGACTGTGGCCGCTCACCTCGGCTTCACCGATCCCGCGAACTTCGGCCGCTTCTTCCGCGACCGCACCGGTTCCACTCCGGCCGCGTTCGCAGCTCGCGAAGCGAGAACCGACGCGTGACGGAAACACGGCGGAGGCCCATTGCCCGTCAGGAGGCGATGACTCCCGTCGCGGTCTGCGTGAACGCCCAGTGGGAGTGCACGTTTCTCAGTCGCCCAGGACGACGACGTGCTTGCCCGGCGTGGTGCCGGACTCAAGGTCGGCCTGGGCGTCACGGATCTGTTCCAGGCCGTGGTAGACCTTCGCGACCGGGACTGTGAGGCGCCCTGCGGCGATGGCCTGGAGTTGGTGGGCGAAGACGTCGGCCGGGAGGTCGGCGGCCTGGCCACCGTAGGAGGTCAGCCGTACCCCGTTGGGGATCATGAACGGGGTGAAGTCGGGGATCGTCCACTGGCCCGCCAGGGCTCCGGTGAAGCAGACGGTGCCGTGCCGGCGGACGGTGCGGAGGGTGTCGGCGAGGACCGAGCAGCCCACCAGTTCCAGTACGGCGTCGACACCGTCCGGCACCAGCTCGCGCGCCTGGTCGGCGATGGTGCCGTTGTCGACGAGGGGATGGTCGACGCCCGCGGCCCGCAGTTCACCGGCCCGTTCCGGGCTGCGGGTGGTGGACAGCACGGTGGCTCCGAGGTCCTTGGCGATCGTGGCCGCGCTCAGCCCGACCGTGGAGGTGCCGCCGCGGATCAGCAGGGTCTGTCCCGCCTGCAAGCCGAGGCCGGTGGCGAGAGAGCCGTAGGCGGTCTGGAACATCTCCGGAAGCGCACCGACGACCTCCCACGGCAGGCCGGTCTCGAACGGGATGACCTGTTCCGCGGGGGCGGTCACATACTGGGCGTACGCGCCGTCGTACGAGCGGCCCATACCGCCCATCATCGTGGCCACCTGCTGTCCCGGCCGCAGTCCGCTGTCCTCGTCGGCCTCATCGACCACGCCGACGCCCTCGATGCCGGGCACGCGCGGGTAGGTGACGTCCGAGCTTGACTCACCTTTGCGGGTGGTGACCTCGGACTCGTTGACGCCGAAGGCTTTCACCTTGATCCGCACCCAGCCGGGCTTGCGTGCGGGCACCGGCACGTCCTTGATCTCCAGTGCGTCGAGGCCGCCGGGCTGAGTGACGACGACGGCCCGCATCGTCGCTGGTGCGGTGTCGTCGGCTGCTGTCGGTTGGTTCATGCCGAGTTCCTTGCTCTGTTCGTCCCCCGGATGTGAAGGTGGAGCCGGGGCTCTAGGACGAGGTGATCGGCCAGTGGTGGCCCTGCGCCGTTCAGCATCTTGGTATCGCCCGGTGGCCGTCAGGGGCGGTCGATGTTCTCCCAGAGGTCGAGGGCCGCCTGGTAGTGGGCGCCGGCCTCGAAGGGCGGGTTGCCGACGCTTTCCGAGGCGGGCACGTCCGTGACGGCGGGCCACAGACGGGTCTGCTCGCCGGTGGCGAAGTCGAGCACGATGTCGCGGATACGCGTGTCACGCTCGGCTTGTTCGACGCTGCGGCCCGGCTGTTCCTGGCCTACCAGCGCGTACATCTCGGTGCCGTGCACGGCGGGCGCGTCCTCGGCGGGCCCGATCAGGAGGAGCTGTGCGTTGCCGCCTGCGGCGGCGTGGGCCAGTGCACCGCGGGCGGCGGGGAGCGCGAAGAGGTAGTCCGCCATGACCGCGGCGCGGACCTCGGCTGGGGTGCGGCCGTCCTGGTCGTAGGCATCGACGATCTTCTTCGCGCGGGAGCGGGAGATGCGCCACCCCGCGACTTCGTCGGTGACGCGGTCGAGCGTGTGCGGGTCGAACCGGTCGAGGTCGTTCGCCACCCACCAGCCCATGTCGTCGCTGGCCATACTCAGGAGCACGTCGATCTCCCGGTGCGAACCCGAGGCCAGGACGTCCATGGGGTGGGCGTGCACCACCGAGCCGGGCTGTCCGGCGTCCAGGACGACGCCAGTGGCCTGATTGTCCACCCCGCCGCGGACTCCGAGGTCCGTCGGACAGACTTTGCGCAGGGCGGCCACCAGACAGGCCGCGTCGAGGTCGATCAGCTTGTCGGGGTTGTCCGCGACGCCGAGTTCGGTGACGAACCGGTGCGCGAGCTCCTCCGCCCACCAGGCCGGGACGATACGAGCGGGCCCGCCGGAGAATCCCGCCAGCCGGCGGTACAGGCCGTCCGCAGAGGAGGCGCCGAGCAGTCCGAAGGTCGAATAGGCGCCGGCGCTGTGGCCGAAGACGGTGACGTTGTCGGGGTCGCCGCCGAAGTGGGTGATGTGCTGCTTGATCCAGGTGAGCGCGGCGATGATGTCTTGCAGGCCGAGGTTGCTGGCCTCGGCGAGCCGCCCGCCGTACTGCGAGAGCGAGAGCGCACCCAGTGCGCCGAGCCGGTAGTTGACCGACACGCCCACAACGCGCCCCGACGCGGCGAGACCGGCGGCGTTCGAGGTGGTCTGCGTGTTCGCGCCGTACTCGAATCCGCCGCCGTGGACGTACACGGCCACCGGTAGCGCCTTCCCGGCCTGCTGCGCGGGAGCCCACACGTTCAGATTCAGACAGTCCTCGCCGGTCCCGCTGTCAGCTTCGAGCCAGTCGCCGCTGTCGGGCTGGACAGGGGCGACACCCTTACGGTCGTAGGGACGGTCCGGATCGAAGTCCGCAAGCACGGGGCGGCGGTAACGCTCGGCGGTGGCGAACGGGATTCCCCACCAGGACCGCACGCCTGGTGCAGTCGGGGCCGTGCGTGCGGCGGCGGTCATGGCGTGTCCTTCCGGCGCGGTTCGGGTGTTCGCGCGGTCTGGGCGGCTGGTTGCTTGCGGCGACGCTCTCCAATCATTTCCCGGGATCCACCACATCGCCCGGCGGTAGCGGTCACCTGATGGTCACCAGGTGACACTTCTCTGCTCCTCTTCTCGTAGCCCAAGCCGCCACGGGCAGGTTGGCCGACCTGAGGTCCCGCCGTTACTAGGCCCAGTGGGCGCTGGCCGGGGGGACGCCAGCCGAGCAGGCAGCCCACGGCCCATCGGCGAAGAGGGTGCGTTATGGCCGCTGCCGTCGAGGTTGATCAGCAGGGGCGGCGAACGGCATGAGGCCCGGGTTTAGGCAGCCGGACCGAAACCGACCATGGTCAGGACGGGTGCGTGGGCCGTCTCCTCTCGATAGTCCCAAGTGGAGCCAGAGGCCGCTGTGGTGGGTATGACAGTTTCGGTTAAGCTGCTGCCGGCTGCGGCTCCGAGAGGTGTTGTTGGGCGTGAGAACCGGGAAGCCATAGTTGGCGAAAGCCCGCAGCCGCAGGAAGATCGTGTCGGCCAGCTCGCCGGTGATGCCGTTGCGGGCCATCCTGTGGGGCTCGGTAAGTCATCGCTGCAGGTCACAGCGGGTTCACGACCCCTTCCGTCGGCAGCTGGAATGCTGCCCCGCATGATCGTGTCGCTGCTGTACCGAGCAACTGGCGCGCTGCTATCCGTGCCCGCGGTTCTACTGCGCCGGGACACCGCCAAGGACGCCGAACTGCTCGTGCTACGGCACGAGAACGCGGTGCTGCGACGACAGGTCAAAGGGCGGACCGCAGACTTCTTCCATGTGGACACGATCACCGGCAGACGGCTGTGCGCACTGGCGTTCCTCGAGCACCGAACACGCAAGCTCCACATCACCGGCCCCACCGCGCACCCCACAACGCAATGATCACCCAGCAGGCTCGCAACGTGGCCAACGACCTGGGCAGCCGCGTCGAGCCCCTCCGCTTGCTCCTCCGCGACCGCGACTGCAGGTACACCGCCTCCTTCGACGCTGTCTTCGCAGCCGAGGAGATGAAGGTGCTGCTCAGTGCGCCTCAGGCGCCTCGCATGAATGCCCACTGCGAGCGGGTGATCGGCACCGTCCGCCGGGAGGTCCTCGACCACGTACTGATCATGAACGAGGCCCACGCCAGGCAGGTCCTCGCCGAGTACCAAGATCACTACAACAGGCATCGGCCACACCGGTCTCAAAACCAGCGACCAGCCGACGCCCAAGAGCAATCTCCTGCCGTAGCCGGTTTCAAGGCCCCCCAAGCTCCTACGGACGCGGGTCCTCGGGGGAGTCATCAACGAGTACCGCTACGTATGCTGAGCTGCAGCGACGAGTTTTCGAGCCCCACAGGTTCCCGCACCTGGAGCCGGCGCTGGTTGCCGCCGCCGAGCAGGCCAGGAAGCCCGCAGCAAACCGTCACGCCAAATCTACGCCAAATGATCTTGTCCGGGCACGAAAAACGGCCGACGAAGATCGTCGGCCGTAGTTCTCACCAGCATGTATAACTGGTGGGCGATACTGGGATTGAACCAGTGACCCCTACCGTGTCAAGGTAGTGCTCTCCCACTGAGCTAATCGCCCGAGGCGGAGACGGGAATCGAACCCGTGTACAGGGCTTTGCAGGCCCTTGCCTAAGCCACTCGGCCACTCCGCCGTTTTCCTGGATGGTACAGCCCAGGAACTTCGACCCGAATGACGAGGGGCCGTTACCCGAGCGGACGACGAGACTCGAACTCGCGACCCTCACCTTGGCAAGGTGATGCGCTACCAACTGCGCTACGTCCGCATGCGACTTCAGGAGTGGATCTCCGTAAGTGAACCCTCTGGTTCATCTTGCGGTTGGGATCCGTTCTCCGTGGTGCTGGTGAAACCTTATCCGATGGCCCCGCTCTGGATCAAATCGGGGGTCGAACGACGGCATACTCACAGGTCAGATGGGGTATGACGGGTCAGCTCATGTCGTTGGAGATCAGGTGCGTGAGCGCCTGGTCGACGTTGACCCAGAGGTGCTCGTTGCCGGGCACGACCACGTCGTAGGTTCTGTCCAGAAAATCGGCGAGCTCCTCGGAGGCGGCCTCGAAGGTGGCGTGCCCGGAGGGCGAGTTGAGCTCGATCACGACGACCTCGGGGTCGTCGGTGGCGGGCTTGATGCGGACATCGCCGTCGCCGGCCTCGGCGATCAGCCCGTCCGCGAGCAGGTCACGGGCGTACACCCACTCCACCCAGCCGGCGCGCCCGGTCCGGAAGGCGGCCACCACGGCATAGGGGTCACGGGTGTCGTAGCGGAGCTCCACCTGCACCGGCACCGCGGGTGTGCGCGGGGCGAGGAGGTCAAACACCGCCGTAGAGCGGAGCGTCACGTGGTCGTTGCGCATCGTCGTTACCCTTCTGCTCCCTTCCCGGCCAGCAAACGACCGAGCTCCTCAGTTGTGACGCCGAAGTGAGGAACACCGCTCGCGGAGACGACCTACTTCACCCGTCCGGGCCAGACATGTGTCGCTGGGCGACCGGTCGAACACTCTCCGTGAACCCTTCCGTTCGGCGACCCCCATCTTGCTGGGTTTAACCTGAACCCGGTACCGCATGTTGCGCGAATGTTGGACGTGAGGATTTCCGTGGTGGCTGACGCGCCCGTCCCACCGGCCAGGTCCACCGCGACCGACGCCGACCTGGTTCGCCGCGTCACGGGTGGAGACCAGGCGGCCTTCGCCGAGCTGTACGACCGGTAC
Organism: Kutzneria sp. NPDC051319; assembly: GCF_040682195.1. Lineage (NCBI taxonomy): Bacteria > Bacillati > Actinomycetota > Actinomycetes > Pseudonocardiales > Pseudonocardiaceae > Kutzneria > Kutzneria sp. NPDC051319. The sequence goes on from NZ_JBFBAM010000002.1 coordinate 213,504, forward strand.
TGCCGGCAGGCCTACTCCCTGGCCCGACGGGTGTGCGTGGACCCGGAATTCGCCGAGGACGTCGTGCAGGAGGCCTTCCTGGCCGTCTGGCGCACCCCGGGACGGTACGACCCGGAGCGCGGCGGCTTCGCCTCCTGGCTGCTCACCCTGGTGCACCACCGCGCCGTCGACGCCGTGCGGCGGGAGGCCGTGCAGCGCAGGCGCAACGTCTCCGGTGCCGACGACGAGGTCGCCGAACGGCTCGTGCCGCCAGGCCCCGGCGCCGACCACCAGGCCCTGATCGGCGTCGTCGGCGGGCAGGTCCGGGAGGCCCTCGGGCGGCTGCCCGACGAGCAGCGCGAGGTCATCGCGCTCGCCTACTTCGGCGGCTACACCCAGTGCGAGGTGTCCGCGCTGACCGGACTGCCGCTCGGCACCGTCAAGTCGCGCACCTTCGCCGGATTTAGACGGTTGCGGGGGCTGCTGTCGTCGCTGCTCAGCGACGGCGACGGGACCGGCATGCGAACGGGGGTGCAGCGGTGAACGCCGCTGGACAGGACGGGCGCTGCCCGAACGAGGAACTCGCTGTCGGCTGGGCGCTGCGCGCACTGGAGCCCGACGACGAGCACGCGCTGCGGGCCCACCTGCCCGGCTGCCCACTCTGTCGGGAGACCGTGCGGTCCACCGAGCAGGTCACCGCACTGCTGGGCGGCTCCGTGCCCCAGGAGGACCCGCCCGCGCGGCTGCGGCAGAAGGTCCTCGGCGCCGCCGCCGGCACGCCCCAGGAGGCCTACGAGCCGCTGCCGTTCCGCCTCGGCTCCTCGCTCGCCGAGGCCCCCGCGGGGCCCGCCGAGATCACCCAGCGCCCCCAGTCCCGCCGAACCGCCCAGCTGGCCGCCGCCGCGGTCATCCTCGTGCTCGCCGTCGCCGTCGGCGCGCTCGGCTGGCAGGTGAGCCGCCTCGGCGGGCAGCAGCAGGCCCAGACGCAGCTGCTGACCGTGCTCAGCGATCCCGCCATGCACCGGACCGTGCTGCGGGAGACCGACGGGCAGGAGGCTGCCGTGCTGCTGTCCAGCCCCACCTCCGCCGCCGTCATGCCGCTCGGGCTGCACGCCAACAACGCCTCCGACCAGACCTACGTCGTGTGGGGCATGTCCACCGGCACCCCCATCGCGCTGAGCTCCTTCGACGTCAACGGCGCCGCCGCCCAACTGCTGGCCTGGAACACCGCCGCCGCCCAGCACCAGAAGTTCGCCATCTCCCTCGAACCCGGCCGGGCCCTGCCCGCCAAACCCACCGACGTCATCGCCAGTGGCGAGGTGACCAGCTGAGCCCGCTCCGCACCATCCGCCGCGTCGGCATCGCCATCGCCGGCTTCGCCGTGCTCGCCCTCGGCATCGTGCTCATCCCCTACCCCGGCCCGGGCTGGCTCGTCGTCTTCGCCGGCCTCGCCATCCTCGCCACCGAATTCGCCTGGGCCGGCCGCGTCCTCAAATACGCCCGCGCCCGCTACGACCAGTGGACCGCCTGGCTGCGCCGCCAGCCCCTCCCCCTGCGCCTGCTCATCCTCGCCGCCACCGGACTCGCCATCCTCGCCACCCTCTGGCTGCTCGGCGTGTTCTCCCTGGTAGCCAGCTGGTTCGGCCTCCACAACCCCCTGCTGGACCCCCCGTTTTCGCGTCTGCCGGGGTGATGTTGTAAGGTACTGACATCACCGCGAGAGCGGAGATCACAACTCCAGAGGGCGATTAGCTCAGGGGGAGAGCGCTTCGTTCACACCGAAGAGGTCACTGGTTCGATCCCAGTATCGCCCACATTGTGTTTTGCCTGGTCAGATGGCCTGTCGATGATCTTCGTCGGCAGGCTTTTTCTGATTTTTGGGAGCAATTTGGGAGCACGGTCTCCCGACCACAATCCCCGCTCCGAAGAGGTCATGCCGCTTCTGGCTCCACAGCGGGGCTTTCCCGCCAGGTCCACCCTGTGGGGCTCGAAAACTCGTCGCTGCAGCTCAGCATGCGTAGCGGTACTCGTTGATGACTCCCCCGAGAACCCGCGTCCGCAGGAGCTTGGGGGCCTTGAAACCGGCTACGGCAGGAGATTGCTCTTGGGCGTCGGGTGGTCGCTGGCCTTGGGATCGGTGTGGTCGATGCCTGTTGTAGTGATCCTGGTACTCGGCGAGGACCTGCCCGGCGTGGGCCTCGTTCATGATCAGAACGTGGTCGAGGACCTCCCGACGGACGGTGCCGGTCACCCTCTCGCAGTGGGCGTTCATGCGCGGCGCCTGAGGCGTGCTGAGCAGCACCTTCATCTCGTCGGCTGCGAAGACAGCGTCGAAGGAGGCGGTGTACCTGCAGTCGCGGTCGCGGAGGACGAAGCGCAGGGACCCGACGCGGCTGCCCAGGCCGCCGGCCAGGTTGCGAGCCTGCTGGATCGCCCATTGCGCGGTCGGGTGCGGGGTGACGCCGCAGCGTCCCCGGGGTGATCGGGAAGACAGTGCTCCAGCTGTGGCGCGGCAACAATGACGATGGCGCGGCCAACCAGAAACGGTCTATGGGCTCAGAGCGGATTCGGCCATTGATCTGTCGACGCAGCACCATGTTCTCGTGCCGCAGCACGAGCAGTTCAGCGTCTTTGGCAGGGACCCGGCGCGGCAATACGGCCGGCACGGACAGCAGCGCACGCGTTGCTCGGCACAGCAGCGAGACGATCATCCGGGCAGCATCCCAGCTACTGTCCGATGGGCTCTGCGCCCAGCTGCCACCTGAAGCGATGACTTCACGAGTCCCACAGGCTTCGGCATCACCTGCTGAGCGGCGGTCCGGCCAGGATCCGGCCTGGTTGCGGCTCGTTGTCCTGATCATCAGCGACCGCGCGCGGTTCAGGCGATTCGCGGGGGTGCCGGTGATCGTCATCGGCGCCGTGGTGCTGGCTGGCTGGATATGGGGAGGGGGCACCTCCGGGCTCGCCGCTGCGGCCGTTGGTGTCGGCAAATGGCTTCGCGCCACGGGTAGGCGCTGAAGACGGGCTTTTCGCTGTGATGCGCCCCGGCGCGGGGGCGCACCACAGGAGCGGCTGGAACGACGTGGCCCCGTCCGGCGGCGGAGGTTGGCCGGATGGCCGTCCTGAGGCGGTCGAACTCGTTCAGGAGCAGCTGACGGCGGTTGGGACGCCGGGCACGGCGAGGATGGCGGACAGCCGGCCGAGGTTCTCGGCACGGGGGCGGTAGTAGACCCAGGTGCCGCGGCGGTCGGACTCGACCAGACCGGCTTCGCGGAGCACCTTCAAGTGGTACGAGATCGTGGGCGCGGACAGCTCGAACGAGCTCGACAGGTCGCACACGCAGCACTCGTCCTGGGACGACGCGATCAGGGACAAGATGCGCAGCCGGACCGGGTCGCCGAGCGCCTTGAACATCTTGGCCATGTCGACCGAGTGCTCGGGCAGCAGGGGAGCGGTCATGACCGGAGCGCAGCACGGCTCGGCTGTGTGCTCGTCAACCACGGTCGCCTTGGCCATGTCCCTAGTTTGACATTCATCGAATCGGTGGGCAAGCCGTGGCCGGCGGTTGTCCCGCGGCTTGTGCGACGGCCGGTGGCCCTGGTGGCGACGATCGATGTGAGTCGATACAGTCGTCGGTAGATCGACTGGCATCGATATGGGAGTGGCGGATGACGGACGACTTGCCCGTGGTGGTGATCGGTGCGGGCCCTGTCGGCCTCGCGGCGGCGGCGCATCTGGTCGATCGTGAGCTCCCGGTCGTGGTGCTGGAGGCGGGCGGGCGCGCGGGCACCGCCGTCGCGCAGTGGAACCATGTGCGGCTCTTCTCCGCGTGGTCCGAGTTGGTCGACCCCATTGCGGAGAAGCTGCTCGACAACACCGGTTGGGTGCGCCCCGAGTCGAGCAGTTATCCGTCGGGTGCCGAGTGGGCGGACGACTATCTGGCCCCACTGGCTGCGGCGTTGGGGGATCGGGTTCGTTACGGCGTGCGTGTCACCGGCGTCGCCCGACGAGGTCGCGACCGCGTCGTCGATGCCGGGCGTGACACCGAACCGCTGACCGTCCATGTGATGACGGCGGCGGGGGAGATGCGGTTGCAGGCACGGGCGGTCATCGACGCGTCCGGCACGTGGACGTCGCCGAACCCTCTCGGCGGTGACGGCCTGCCGGCCGTGGGTGAGCTCGCAGCCGCGAGCCGGATCGCCTATCGGGTGCCGGACCTGGCCGACCCGGACGTGCGGGCCGGCTACGCCGGCCGGCGAGTGGCGGTCGCGGGCAGTGGTCATTCCGCCTTGACGGCGATCGTCGCGCTGGCCGAGGTCGCCGAGCAGCATCCGGGCACCGAGATTCTGTGGCTGCTACGTCGCGGCGCGGTCGGTGCGGTGTTCGGTGGGGGCGACGCGGACCAGCTTCCGGCCCGCGGCGCGTTGGGCCAGCGGGCGAAGGCCGCCGCCGAAGCCGGTCATGTCCGAACCGTCACCGGGTTCCGCACCTCGGACGTGACGCCGACGGCCGACGGCCGGCTGGTGCTCGAATCCTTCGACGGCCACCGGCTGGAGCCGGTCGACGAGGTCGTGGTGCTCACCGGGTTCCGTCCCGACCTGTCGGCGCTTTCGGAGATCAGGCTCGATCTGGATCCCGTTCTCCAAGCTCCTCGCAAGCTCGCGCCGCTGATCGATCCGAACGTGCACTCGTGCGGCACGGTGTACCCGCATGGCGTCGCCGAACTCGCCCAGCCCGAGCCGAATCTCTACCTCGTCGGCATGAAGAGCTACGGTCGGGCGCCAACCTTTCTGGCGATGACCGGCTACGAACAGGTCCGCAGCGTCGTGGCGGAGTTGGCCGGCGACCATGAGGCCGCCGCACGTGTCGAGCTCACACTGCCGGAGACCGGGGTCTGCGGTGGCGCGGGCGTGTTCGACGAACCTGCCGGACAGACGGCGAGCGGCTGTTGTGCGCCGGCCGGTCCGCAACTTCTGCAACTCGGACTGTCAAGTCCGATCAGGTGAACAGTTCACGAAGCGTGAGCCAACGCTCAGGCACGAGCCGGAAGTAGGCCCAGTATCCGCGGCGCTCGCGGGTGAGCACACCCGCGTCCGTCAACACCTTGAGGTGATGACTGACCGTGGGCTGGCTCAACCCCAACGGATCGATGAGGTCGCACACGCAGGCCTCACCGTCGGGCGCGGCGTGGATGATGCTGAGCAGTTGCAGTCGCGCCGGGTCGGCCACGGCCTTGAGCAGCTTGGCCAGGCGCTCGGCTTCGGGACGATCCAGCGGCTCTGCGCCGAGTCGCACACAATCGTCCACGGCCGGCGCCGAGGCCAGGCTGCCGTTCGTCCGCTTCATACGTCCACCGTACGCAGACCGCGGCGAACCGGCTATCCTCACGGCGCTTTTCTGACGCGGCAGGCGAAGCACTTGTAGGCCTGTTGGCCGGAGAGGTTGTCGTAGTACCGGTCGTCCACAAGCGTGTTGGCGGCCTCGTAGCGGGGATCGCCGAACTGGTCGCCGACCTGTTGGGCCGGACCGAACGTGTTCGGCAGGAAGATCGTGTCCTGGCGGATGTCCGGCCAGTACAGGGCCGTGCCGGAGACCTGCCCGCGCGGGCTCTCCACGATGATCGAGTCCCGGTCGGCGATGCCGAACCGCCGGGCGGTGTCGGGATGGATCTGCACGAGCCGGATGCCGTTGAGCTGCTCGCCGGTCGGCGTCCAATGGGTCACCGATGCGAAGTGGACCACGCTCGGCCTACCGGTGGTTCCCATCAGGGGAAAGTCCTTGTGCACCGATCCGTCGCCGGGCACGCCGAGCTGGACGGGATGGGTGAGTGCCTGAGGATTGATCGGGTTGGTCACGAAACCCGATCCGTAGGCGATCGTCGGGTTCGCACCGGTCACCTCCGGGTGGGTGTAGAAGGTCGGCAGCGCCCGGTGGCCGGCGGTGGCGAGTTGACGGTCGAGGTCCGGAGTGAAGATCTCGACCTTGCCACTCGGCGTCGGGAACCGCTTTCCCTTGGCCCCCAGTGACTCCGTTGCCTGATACCAGGACGGGTGATCCTGGTACAACGCGCTGACGCCGGGATGGGTCACGGTCGGGCAAGGCCAGCGCAGAGGCTCCACCCGGCCCTCCATCCGCTGTTTGGTCATCCCTGCCATGCCGGGCGTGTTTGCGACGAACTCCGCCCACAGCACGCTGTAGTCCTTCCAGGACTGCGGAAAGGCGTCCGTCCAGTACGACGGTGGGTTCTTCTTGTCGTTGCGCGCCAACGAGGCGGCGAGGTCGATCCAGATCTCCCAGTCCGGCCGGGACTCTCCGACCGGAGCGACGGCCCGCTGCTGCCAGCGGATGGCCCGGTCGTCGCGTCGCATGTAGACGCCGTCGAGTTCGAGCCCACTGCACACTGGGAGGATGACGTCCGCGTAGTAGGCGGCCTCCTCCATGAAGAGCCCGGTGTAGACGTAGAAGTCGAGCTCGCGGAAGGCATTGCGCACCTTGTTCGTGTTCGCCGACGAGATGAGCGGGTTGCCTTCGGTGATGACCGCTTCGAGCTTGTACGGTTTGCCCGTCAGCACCGACTCGGCGAAGTAGTCCGGCCCGACCGGTAGCGCCGGGCGCAGCGACGGTGTCACCACCGTCAATGGCGGCAGGTGGAGGTCACCAGGCCAGGTGTTGTGCATGAAGTTGCAGCCGCCGCCGAGCTGCCCGATGTTTCCGGTCACCGCGGCGAGAAAGGTCAGCACCCGGTAGGTGTCGAAGGAGCCCAGTTGGTGGGAGATGCCTGCGTTGCAGAAGATCGCCGCAGGCTTGGCCTTCGCGTAGTCCTCGGCGATGCGCTGGATGACGTCGGCGGACACGCCGGTGGCCTGGGCCGCCCACTGGACGGTGTAGCCGGCCTTCACCAGGTGGTCCTTCAACTCGGCGAAGCCGAGCACCCACTGCCGCACGAAGGCCTTGTCGTGCCGGTCGGTGGTGACGATGTGGTGCAGCATGCCCAGGGCGAGTGCGAGATCGGTGTGCGGCTTGATGCCCACCCATTCGTCCGCCATCGCGCCGGTCGGTGTCTTGCGCGGATCGACGACAACAAGCTTGGCGCCGGTGCGCGCACGTCCGCGCAGCAGGTAGTCGAAGGTGACGGGGTGGGTCTCGGCCTGGTTGGTTCCGAGGAACAGGAAGTACCTCGCGGAACCCAGATCGTCTTTGCCGGTGGCACCGTCGGTGCCGTAGCCGTTGGTGAAGTTGCCGATGCCGAATGTCGCCTTGAGCGCGTCGCCACCGGCGTCGTTGCACACGGGGCCGACGTCTGTGTTGTTCGGGCTGCCCAAAAGGGCGAACAATCGGGCGACCAGGGAACCGACGCCACGCGGCAACCGGCCCGTCGTCCGGTTGGCGATCGCCGCGGCTTTTCCACTGTCCCGCAGCTGAAGGAGGCGTCTTGCGACGACGTCCAGCGCCTGATCCCATGACGCGGGCGCGAAGGTGGAGTCCGGTGAACCCTTCTCGCCGCCGGTCCGGACGAGAGGTGTCTTCAGGCGCAGGGGATTGTAGGCAAGCTGGGCCATCATCGGCGCCTTGACGCAGATGTTGCCCTGCTGAACGGGATCCTGTGGCTCGCCCTGGATGCTGATGACACGCTCGGCCCGCAGGCCGACGTGGAGGCGGCAGTTGGCGTTGCAGAACTGGCAGGCGGTGGTCACCACGGTGTCAGGCTGCATGGCCGCCGAGTCCGCGGTGAAACTGAGCTCGCGCCCGGATCCGTCCACGGTAGGAGCAAGGGATTGGTCCTCGGGAGCGGCCTGTGCCGTGCCGGTCGGGCCGACGAGCAGGGTCGCGCTCGTCAGCGTCGCGCCTTGGACAAAACCTCTTCGAGAAAAGCCTTTTCCAGCGGTCACGATTGACCTCCATGGGAGCACGGCAGGACGAGGGTCGACCGGGGTGCGGCGCGCACGTCGGACACACGGTACGGGCAGGTGGTGGCACTCGATGTGTGTGTCTACTGTGGACGTCAGTGTGCGATACGGTGTGAATGGGTTTCGCTGCAACACTTCCCATGCCGGAGTGCGCGCGGCGGACGCTCTGAGGTGCTTTGGCAGGGATCGAGCCAGCCCTTGTTGACGGCGTTCGCGCCGGCCTCGAAGCGGCTGCGGGCATCCAGGCGGCACATGAGGTCGGCGACCATCCGGCGGGCTGTGCGCAGTCCGATGCCTAGTTTCTTCGACACCGCCTCGTCGGTGAGTCCCTGCCCCAGAAGGCGAAGCAGCTCCCGTTCCATGGCGGTGGGACCGTTGTTCGCGACCGCGCGGACGGAGCTGAGTTCGGTGGCCGAGGACCAGATCCGTTCGAACAGGGCCACCAGTGCAGTGAGGACCCCCGGGCAGGTGACCTCGAACGCGCTGGGGTGATCGCTTTCCAGGCCGGCCGGAATCAACGCCGAGTTCCGGTCGAAGACGACGAGCCAGGTGGGCAGTGACGGTATGGCACGGGCTTCGCCACCCAGATCGGCGAGGCGTTCCGCGTATGCGGCCGCGACACGATCGTTGCAGGCGCTGTTGAGCAAGACCGTCCACACCGAGGCGCCGTTGTGCACCAGTTGGCGGTCGAGCTCCGCGCGCGCGTCGAGGTCGTCGATCAGGGGAGTGTCCTGTGGTAGCAAAGAAAGACACTCGATGCGCGCTTGCTTCGTGCGCAGCTCCTGTCGTCCCTGGATGGCTGCGACGCCATCCAGTCGCTCCCACTCGCTGACCTGCCGCGATCCCCATGTCTGGTCATATTCCGCGGTCAGCCGGCTCACCGCGGCCCTGGTCTCGGCCAGCTCCTGCTGCCGTCGCGCCAGGTCGGCGCTTTGCCTTTGCAGCAAGGACTCCAGCGCGGTGGTCGGGCTCCCTGGTTGCAAGGCCCCTGCGTGCCGACGGAGCAACGACAGGCCCAGTAGCCGGTCGATGCTCTGTCGCACGGCCGATTCGGGCAGTTTCAGCTGTGCGGCGATCTCCTCGATGTCCTCGCCGCCGCCCGCGAGAACATTCTTGTACACGGCGTGCGCGACGTCGTCCAGCCCGAGCGTTTGCAGCATAGGTCCCCCACCGCGCCTCGTTTCCCTTGTCCCCCCAAGCCCCCGGTAGTTCATTGAGCGCCGTCAATATAGCTCCGCGTCTGTCCCTCGTACAGCATCCATTTGAGCGGCTTCGCCTCGGCAGGAAGCTGCCTGGGCAGCTTCCTGCCGGACAGACCTGTTGGCACACCGGTGTTTCTGAACGCAGGCTGTTGTCCGCTGGTTCGCCTGTCGAGCCGTGACGGCCGCCGTGACTCTTCCGGCGAGGTTCGCGGCACTGTCGAAGGGAATGCGATGAGCACAGCTTTGCTGGACCCCCGCCTCCAAGCGGAAGAGCTCACGGTTCGCACGCTGTCGGCGTTCGCCGGCGAGGTGAAGGTGCTGGGCTCGAAGAGCTACTCCAACCGCTACCTGGCGATCGCGTCACTGTCCGGCGAGGAGACGGTCATCGACGGGGCCCTGGTCTCGGACGACACGGTGTACCTGGCGCGCGCGATCGAGCAGTTCGGCCACGCGCGGGTCACGATCGACGCCGACAAGGCCCGGTTCCACGTCACGCCGACCGGGCAGCCGATGCGGGCGCCCGAGGACGAGATCTACGTGGGCGCCGCCGGAACTCCCATCCGGTTCCTGATCTCGATGGCTGGTCACGCGCAGGGCATCAGCACGATAACCGGCACCAAACGCATGCAGGAGCGCCCGATGGGGTCCCTGCTGGATGCCCTGCCGGCATTGGGGGTAGAGGCGATCAGCGTGCGGGGCAACGGCTGTCCGCCTATTCAGGTCAAGGGGCGTTCGTTCCGCGGTGGCGCCACGCGGATCAGCGGCGCGGTGAGCAGCCAGTTCACCTCCAGCCTGCTGATCAACGCGATCCGGGCCGAGCAGGACGTCGAGGTCACCGTCATCGACGACCTGATCTCGAAGCCGTACGTGAACATGACGATCGCGGCGCTGGCCGAAATGGGGGTCACGGTCGAGCGGGACGGCTTCACCCGGTTCACCGTTGCCGCCGGCCAGGCCGTGCGCGGCGGCCAGGTCGTCGTCGAGCCCGACGCCTCGGGCATGTCCTACTTCCTCGCCGCGGCAGCGGTCCTGGGCGGCCAGGTCACGATCCCCGGTATCGGATCCGGTTCCCACCAGGGCGATGTCGGACTCGTCGACGCCCTGGTGCAGATGGGTTGCGCCGCCGAGGTGACCGAGAAATCGATCACCATCACCGGCGGGGACCTGCACGGCATCGACATCGACATGGAGAGCATGCCCGACGTCGTGCCCACCCTCGCGGTGGTCGCCGCGTTCGCTGAGGGCACCACCCACATCAGCAACATCGCCAGCCTGCGAATCAAGGAATGCGACCGCATCGCGGCCGTTGCCGCCGAACTGAAGAAGATGGGGATCACCGTCGTCGAGCACCCGGACGCGCTGACGATCACCGGCGGCACGCCGACCGGTACGGTCATCGACACCTACGACGACCACCGGATCGCGATGTGCTTCGCGATCGCCGGCCTGCGCACCGAGGGCGTCGTGATCCGCGATCCGGGCTGCGTGGCCAAGTCCTTCCCGACCTTCTGGCAGACGCTGGACACCCTGTTCGCCGACGGCAAGAGCACCCGGTGAGCACGGTCTCCCCGGGGATCCTGCTGGTCCTCGACGGTTGGGGCGAAGGACCGGCGGACGAGGGCAACGCGATCGCGGCCGCGAAGACCCCGTTCCTGGACCGGCTGCGCTCGAACTGCCCGACGACCCTGGTCGGCGCGTCCGGGCAGGACGTGGGTCTGTTGCCGGGCACTGTGGGCAACTCCGAGATCGGGCACATGGTGATCGGCGCCGGACGGCCCGTGCCGTACGACAGCGTTCTGGTGCAGGAGCAGATCGACAGCGGCGGCCTGCGGACGCACCCGCTGCTGGCCGATGTCTGCGTACGGTTGGCCGAGCAGAACAAAGCCCTGCACCTGATCGGGCTGTGCTCGGACGGCATGATCCACGCCAACGTCGAACACCTCCGCGAACTGTTGTTCGCGGTGGCTGGACACGGCGTGCGCGAGGTTTGGCTGCATGCGATCACCGACGGGCGTGACGTCGCGGACGGGACTGCCGGGGCTTTTCTGCACCGGGTCGAGGAGTATGCGGCGGAGGCCGGCGTCGGCCGGCTGGCCAGCGTCGTCGGCCGCGGCTACGCCCTCGACAAGGCCGGAAACCTAGCGCTGACAAAGGAAGCCGGCCTGCTCGTCGCGGACGGTGTCGGCCGGCCGGTGCGGCATGCCCAAGACGCCGTCGATCAGGACGACAAAGGCGACGAATGGGTCGCGCCGAGCGCGGTGGTCGGCGACGACGGCCAGCCGGTCGGCCTCATCGGCCCCGGTGACGCGGTGCTGTTCACCAACTTCCGCAGCGACCGGATCCAGCAGCTGGCCGATTTCCTCGTTGAGCACGTGGCCGACCGCGACGTCGCCACGATCAGCCTGGCGCAGTACGACACCAGGGCCGCGATCGAGCCCCTGGTCGGACGGGCGCCCACCGGCGGCGGGCTTGCCGAGGAACTGGAGCGACACGGACTGCGCTCGGTCCGGGTGGCCGAGACCGAGAAGTTCGAGCACGTCACGTACTACATCAACGGCCGTGACTCGACGGTGCGAGCCGCCGAGGAGCATGTTCGCATCACCGGGGAGGGCCCGGTGGACTATCGGCAGCGGCCCTCGATGAACTTGGGACTCGTCGTGCGCGCCGTTGTCGAGAACTGCCAGCGCGAGGACGTCGACCTGGTCGTGGCCAACCTGGCCAACATCGACGTGGTAGGCCACACCGGCGACTTCAAGGCGACGGTGTCGGCGACCGCGCACACGGACCGAGCGGTCGAGCAGATCTGCGCCGCAGCCGCCGATTCCGGCCGCTGGGTGCTGCTGGTGGGTGACCACGGCAACGCCGAACGCATGCTGATCGGGGACGGCGACGCCCGGCGGCCTTACGGCGGCCACACCACCAATCCGGTTCCCGCGGTGTTGGTGCCGGCCAAGGAACAGGCGGTCGTCCTGGCGGATCGGACCGGAGGGACGCTGGCCGACATCGCGCCCACCGTGCTCACCCTGCTCGGCTGCGCTCCGGGGGCTGACATGTCGGGCCAGGCGTTGTGGCGCTCGACCGGGCACCCTGACGCCGCTCAGATCGTCCACTGTGGATCGACCGGTATCGGATTGGTCGGCGCTGCCTTCAGCGTCGGCTCCACGGCGACGCCGATCAGGCTCGCCCACCGCCTGGACGCGCTGCTGCGGGTCAGCGAAGACGGGGCGAGTGAAGTGCTGTGCGTCCACAACGGAGGCGATGAGCCGGCAGCCTTTGTGCCGGCGCGGCATCTGCCGGATCGGCCGGGCACGCGGCTCGTCTTCGTCCACGGCGAGACCACCACCCGCGCTCGTGACGAGGAGATCGAGTGCGTCGTCGCCCCGCACGGGCACGTGTGGCTCGGGCGGGTCGGCAACGCATCCGGGGGAGGACAGATATGACGGGGCAGCCCCGGGTCGCGCTGGTGGGGGACCGCAGCGCGGACGTGCACTCGCACGAACGGCTCGACACGCTGATACCGCACCTGCGGGCGCAGATCGACTGGGTGGGCAGCGACACCGTCACCGACTCGATCGGCGACTACGACGGCATCTGGGTGATTCCGGGATCGCCGTACAAGGACAAGGATTCGGTGCTGTTCGCCATCGAGACGGCCCGGCAACGGGGAATCCCGTACCTGGGCACCTGCGGCGGGTTCCAGCACGCGCTGATCGAGTACGGCCGAAACGTGCTGGGCTTCGCCGACGCCGACGACGTGCAGTACGACCCGGACGCGCCCACCGCGTTCATCACGCCACTGGCCTGCTCGCTGGTCGGCGAGACGGCGCCGCTGCACCTGACGTCCGGAAGCCGACTGGCCGAGGTGTACGGGGGTGCGGAGAGCACCGTCGAGACCTACCACTGCAAGTACGGGCTCAACCCGGAGTACATCGACGCCATCGTCCACAGCCCCATGCAGATCACCGGCTGGGACGCGGAGAAGGCACCCCGTGCCGTGGAGCTGCCGGAGCACCCGTTCTTCATCGGCACGTTGTTCCAGCCCGAACTGTCATCCACGCCGTCGGCCGTGCACCCGCTGATCGAGCGCTACGTCGATGCCGTGATCGAGCACGCAAGAACGACCAGGTAGCGGAAGCGAGGGAAGCAGCGCATGGAAGTTGTGGTGTTGGTGCTTGTGCTGGCGTTGGCGGCGGCCAACGGCGCGAATGACGTTCCCAAGGGCGTGGCGACCCTCGCCGCGGCGGGTGTGGCGAAACTGCGGACGGCGCTCATCTGGGGCACGATCACCACCGCGGTCGGGTGTCTGGTCTCGCTGACGTTCGCGGCCAAGCTTACCGCGCTGTTCTCGTCGGGCATCGTCTCGGCGAAGCCCACCGCCGGCTTCGCGGCCGCGGTGCTGATCGGCACGGTGGCCTGGGTGGCGCTGGCGACCTGGCGCAAGCTGCCGGTGTCGACCACGCACGCGCTGGTCGGGTCGTTGCTGGGCGCCGGCCTGGTGTTCGCGAGCAGCTCGCTGCACTGGGACGTCCTGGTGAACAAGGTGGTGGGGCCGCTGCTGCTGAGCGTGCTGGCGGCCTACGTCGTGTCGGCGATCGTGTCCTTCGCCAGCCGCGCCATCGCGGGCCGAACCCTGGCCAAGGAGGTGGCCCAGATCGCGCTGCACGGCGAGTCCACCGCCGAGCAGATGGCCGGCGGCGACTCCGCCACCGTGGTGAAGGCGCCTCCCGGCGTCCCGGCGCGTCGGCCGCGAAGCCTGACGGCGATCACCGGCGTGCACTGGGTGACCAGCGGCTTCACCAGTTTCGCCCGGGGCATGAACGACGCGCCGAAGATCGTCGCGGTCGGGTCGCTGGCGCTGGTCGGCGGGATGACCCCGACCACACTGCTGTTCGCGGTCACCGCGGTGATGGCGATCGGCGGACTGATCGGCGGAGCCCGGGTCGCCAGCTGCATGTGCTGCTGTGTCACGAAGATGTCGCACGTGAACGGGTTCGCGGCCAACATCACCACGGCCGCGCTCGTCGGCCTCGGCGCGTTCCAGGGCCTGCCGATGTCGACCACGCACGTGTCGGTCGGCGCCATCGCCGGCACCGTCGGCAAGGACCTGCACCTCATCCAGCGCAAGACCATCAGGGACTTCGTGATCGCCTGGCTCGTCACGCCCCCGTTCGCGGCGGTCGTGGCGGCGGTGGCGTACCTCGTCTTCCGCTGAGACGTTGACAGACCCTGCTTGATTCGATAAATCTTTAAACAAGGATTTTTCGAATCAAGCAGGGAGCGTTGATCGCATGACGACCCAGGAGAACACCGAGCAGCCCACCGGCGGCTTCAGCGTCGACCCGATGGAGGCCGGCGCCCAGGCGTCGAAGGGCGGTTGCTGCGGCGAGCCCGCCGACTCCGCCGGTGCGGTTCCGGGCGGACAGAGCGGCGGTTGCTGTGGTGAGCCGACCGCAAGCTGATGCCCATGACGACCAGGACGTGGAGGTGACATGACGGAGATGGCGCAAGTCGTCCAGGACGACGAGTTGGTCGCACTGGCCGACCAGTTCGACCCTGCGCGCGCCATGGACACCCTCACGGCGCTGTGCGTGGAGGAGCTGTCCGGTCGTGGTCTCGGCTCCGCCGGCCACGACCGGGCCGGTCAGTGGCTCGTCGATCATCTGACGGGGCTCGGCCTCGTCCCTGAGCCGCACAGCTTCCAGGTCCCGGAAGTGTTCCGGCTGGCGGCCGCGCCGGCCTTGGCGGTCAGCGGACCGCGGCTGAGCGGAGAACTGGAGCACCGGCGCGACTACGCCGAACACCCGCGCTCCGCCGCCATGGAAGCCCCGGTGACCGGGACCGCGGTCTGTTGGGACGGCACACCGGTCGCGGACGCCTGGACCGTCCTGGACGTGGTCCCCCAGGGCACGGCCTTCGCCGAGCTCGCGGATCAACTCGGCGAGGCGGGCGGCCTGGGTCTGCTGACGCCGCAGGACCCCGACGGCTCCGGCTTTCTGACCAAGCGCACCGTCGGGGCCCCGGCGGTACGGCTGCCGGTCGTCGCCGTGCGCAGCGACCTGCTCAAACAACTATCGGGCAGCACGGTCAGCGCCTACGTGCCGGTGCGACGCGCTGCGGCGACAGGTACCAACTTCGTCGCCGCGCTACCCGGCAGCGCGGGAGCGGGGCGACCGATCCTGGTCACGGCGCACTACGACGGTGTCGGCGCCGATCCGGGACGCCATTTCCAGTGCGCCGGCGACAACGCCAGCGGCGTCGCCGTCGTGAGCGAAGTCGCGCGGGTGCTGATCGAGTCCGGCACGCCTCATGCCCGGCCGATCCAGATCGCTGTCCTCGACGCCGAGGAACACGGAGCACTGGGGTCGAAGCACCACGCGGCGGAACTGGTCGCGGCCGGACAGCGCCCGGACGTCCTCAACGTCGACATGGCCGGCAAGTTCAACGGCACGGTCGCCGTCGAGCTCGGGAGCGACACCAGGCCGATCATCGGCGCGCTCGACCGCGCGGGGAAGTTGCTACGGATCCCGCTGGCGGCCGGCCAGGTCGCCTCCGACAACCGCCAGTACGCCGGCGCGGGCATGCCCGCGGCCGGCATCGGGTTCGGGGCGGCGCACTACCACTCACCGCTGGACTCGCTCGACCGCATCGACCCGGAAGCCGTCCGCAAGGCGGGCCGGCTGTTGCTGGTCACCATCGCCCACCTGGCCGCGCAGGCGAGCACGGACGGGCACGACAACAAGAACTTCGGCAAGGAGTAACGCATGGCACCCGCAACGCCGTCCGTGACCGCGCAGCTCATCCAGCTGTCGGCGGACATCCGCGACAGCCACACCGCCTTCACCGCCGGTTACCAGGACTTCTTCAACGCGGTCTTCAACGGTTCCGCGCTCGACCCGAAGACGCGGGCGGCGGTCGCGCTCGGCGTGGCGTTGGCGCAGGGACGTGAGGAGACGGTGCGCTCGTTCCTGGCCGCCGCCAAGCAGCTCGGGCTGAAGAACGACGAGATCGCCCAGGTGGCCGGCATCACCGAGGCGCTCAAGGTGGACGCCGCGCAGAACCCGTCCGCGCCGGCGACCGCGCCCGCGGCGAAGAAGGCCAACTCCTGCTGCTGATTCAGCGCCGCCACCCCAGGAAGGGACGCCGGTGACCCACAACGGCCTCGACCCGACGAGGACAGTCGTCCTCATCGGCGGGCGTGCCCAACGCGAGTTCGACGTGCTACGCGATCTCGGCTATCAGATCCTCAACATCGACAGCCGGATCCCGTTGCACTGCATGGCCTGGTCCGACGTCCCGCTCGACGCCGACGTGGACGACTGGGAGCAGGTCGCCAAAGCCGTGCGGGAACAGCTCGGCGACCGGCCGCCCGCCGCCGTGCTGACGCATGTCGAGCCGCGAATCCCGCTGATGGCCCACCTGTCCGAGCAGTTGCTGGCCGAGCGCCGGGGCCTGACGGTGGACGCGGCGCTGAACTGCCGTGACAAGTGGCGCACCCGGTCACGGCTCGCCGAAGCCGGCCTGCCGGTGCCGCGGTTCGAACTCGTCGAGAATGTCGAGGGCGCCTTGCGGGCAGCGGAGATGATCGGCTTTCCGGTGGTGGTCAAGCCGAGGGACGGCGCCGGAGCATTCGGCGTCCGACGGTGTGGCTCGGCCGACGAGATTCGTCTCGCCGTGCAGAGCCTGATCGAGGAGCCCGGGCCGGGATCGCTGGCCGGCGTGTTGGTCGAGGAGTACGTCGACGGGCCCGAGTTCGCCGTGCAGACTCTCACCCAGGCAGGCGAGACCCAGCTCCTCAGCGTGTTCCGTCAGCACATGACGGAGCCGCCGGTGTTCGTGGAGCTGAGCTACGAGCACCCGTGTGGTCTCGACGTGGAGCAGCTCGCGGAACTCGGGAAGTCCATGGCGTCGGTGATGGATGTGCTCGGTCTGCGCGACTGGGTGAGCCACACCCAGGTTCGGCTGGCCGGCGACGGCTTTCGGGTGATCGAGGTGAATGCCCGCCGCCCGGGCGGTCGACTCGTGGACATGACCACGGCAGTGTCCGGAGTGGACATGGTGGACGCCGTGTCCCGGCTGGCCCTCGGATTGCCGCCCCTGCAAGGCGAAATCCGTGCGAGCCACGCCCGGTACTCCAGCATCGTGTTCGAGGGCGCCGGGACTCTGCACTATCGCGAGATCGAACCGGCGGCGCCGCACGGCCGGTTCGCGGGGCCGATAGTGGAGGTCGAGATCGCCTCCGGCGAGCCGGTCAATCGGCTCGACCATCCCGAGGGGGGTGTCTACGGCCGCGTCGTGGTGTTCGGCGAGTCGCCCGAGCAGTTGGCGGCGGAGGAGTCCCGGATCCACGACGCGCTGGACCTTCGCGTCGTGCCTGTGGACGAGGGCGTCGAGTTGCCGGCGGACAGCCGGGAGTTCAAGTCGTGCTGCTGAGGTGGCTGAGATGACGATGACAAGCCTCGCCGCCGACGCGGTCGGCGGATACCGCCTCGACCTGGCCCGCGGGGTCACCGAGGTCGACCGGGACGAGTGGAACGCCGTCGTGCTCGGGGCGGGCGGCAGCGTGTTCCACGCGTGGGAGTGGCTCGCCGCGTTCGAGGAAGCGCCGCCCGGCGACTTCGAGGCCGCCCACCTCCTCGCCTACGCGGGGGGCCAGCTGGTCGGCATCTGCCCGGCCTACCTGGCACGCAGCTGTCCGAGGCTGGACTACCTGTGGTCGCTGGCCGGGATCTCTCCCGGCGGACCGATCCTGCTCGCACACAGCCTCGCCGCGTTCGCCGGCGGTCCGCTCGCGCTCGCCGACCACCAGGACGTGGTCGGCCTGCTCGTCAACCGCATGCAGACCTCGGCCGACCAGTTGGGGGCGTGGGCCTGGGGCTTCGCGAACCTGCCGGCCGGACCGCTGACCGGCCGGCTGCTGAGCACCGGCCATGCGGTTGCCCAGGTCACCACCGCGCACCGACTCGAGACCGCCTATGCCACCGAACAGGAGTACTGGGCGACGATTCCCAGCAAGCGGCGTCGCAAACTGCAGCGGGAACGGCGTGTCCGCCTTGAGCACGCCACCGTCGACGACGGTGTGCCCGACATCGACGTGCTCGTGCGACTGGTGCACGCGCTGCTGGACGATCGGAACACGCCGATCGACGTGCTGCCGGAGTCGTTCCTCGCGTCGCTGCGCCGACACCTGGCGCCCTACGAGCGCAGCGTTGTCGCGACGGACAACAGCGGCGACACGGTCGCGATGTTCGCCGGCTGGCAGTTCGGGCCGGAATGGTCGGTCTGGATCGCCGGGCTGGATACCGCCAAGCTCAACTCCTTCGACCCGTACCACCCGATGCTGGCCCACACGATCGAGTCCGCCGTGCGCACGGGCACCGCCGTCGTCAACTTCGGCCGCGCGAACGCCCTGCAGAAGCGCCGGTACGGAGCCGAGGGCGTGCCCCTGTTCCTCACCCTCCACTCGCCCGACCGACAACGCAACGCGATCCTGCACGCGGCGTGCCGCAAGATCGAGGAAAGCGTGCGCGAGGTCCGTGACGGCCTGGACGTCGTTCGGCGGTGCTGCTGATGTCCCGTAGCCACGAGGATCTCCGCCAGAGTGTCGCCTGCGTCTCCGGCCGCCGCATCGTCGACGTGCTCACCAGCATGGACGTGCGCACGGTGCTGCTCGGCGATCCGACACCGCTGGACCTCGCGTGTGTCGCCGACGTGCCGCTCGACGTCGACCTCGACGACTGGCGCGGCGCCGAGATGGCGCTGGGCCTGCTGCACCAGGTGCACCCCATCGACGCGGTCTTCAGCGTGTACGACGCCTACCTGCCGATCGCCAGCTATCTCGCGGCCCGCCTCGACGTCCGGGGACTCGCGCTTGCCGCGGCACTCAACTGCGACGACAAAATCCGGATGCGCCTGGTCCTTGCCGGCGCAGGAGTCGCCGTGCCCGAGTTCGTCGTGGCGTCCGAGCCTGCCGACGTCGAATACGCCGCCCGTCGGCTCGGCCTGCCCGTGGTGGTGAAGAAGGCCACCGGAGCACGTGGCCGCGGCACGCTGCTGTGCCGAACGCCCGACGACACCGAGGACGCCGCGCGGTCACTCGGTCCCGGGCCGCTCCTGGTGGAGCGGTTCATCGAGGGGCCGGAGTACGCCGTGCAAGCGCTGATCACGGACAGCACGACGACCATCGTCAACGTGTTGGCTCAGCACGTCGGCCCCGGCCCCAGGATGGCCGAGGCCGGATACGACTTCCCCAGCGGGCTCGGCCGGAACGGCGAGCGCGAGGTGGCCGAGTTCGTCACGAATGCCCTTCGTGCTTTGGGGTTCGACAACGGCGTTGCCCACGTGCAGGTCAGACTGGGTTCATCGGGCCCGGTGCTGGTCAATGTCGCCGCTCGGCCGCCCGGCGGCCAGCTGTGCGCCGTCACCGAGCAGGTGTCGGGGATCGACCTGACTCGCGCGGCGGCCGAAATCGCGCTCGGACGCCCGATCAGCCGACTGCCGGTAGCGGCGCCCCGAGCCCTCTACCGCTGCGTCTCGTTCGAACACAGCGGAATCGTCGACTACGACCCGGACGCCCTGGACACGCCCGGAGTCTGGCTCGACGTGGACCCGGGAGACCGGGTCCGGCCCGCGACGGATCCCCAGGGCGGCAGTTACGGCCGCATCGTCGTCTACGGCGACGATCGCGGCCGGCTGGAGTCGGACTACCTCGCCATCCTCGACTCCCTGCGTACCAGGGTCCACCCCGACAACTCCTAGCCCACACAACTTCCGGATGGTGGTGACGGCCGGTGCCGACCAGGGTGCTCGTGCTGAGCGGACAACGGACATTGCGGATCCTCAAGGAGCACACCGACTTCGAGGTCGCGTTCGCCGACGAGGCGATGACCATCGAGCAGCTGATGACGGCAGACGTTCCGCTGGAGGTGGACCTCGACGACTGGGCGTCGGTCATCGCTCAGGCGGAGAGACTGCACGCCGCGCAGCCGTTCGACGCGGTCGTGACCGGCGTCGAGCGGCTGGTGCCGCTGGCCGGCATGCTGCGGGACAAGCTGGGGCTCGCCACCGGGATCACCGAGGAGGCGGCCCACAACTGCAATGACAAGGCAGCCACGCATCGACTGCTCGCCGAGGCGGGTGTGGCGGTCGCGGTCAACCGCCTGGTCACCACGCCGGCGTTGGGCGTCGCGGCGGCCGAGGAGATCGGACTGCCGGTGGTGGTCAAGCCCAGGGACGCGTCCAGCGCCGCCGGGCTGATGTATTGCGAGACCGTAGCGCAGGTGGCCGACGCGGTCACCGACATCCTCGCCGACGGCCGGGACACCGCGCTGATCGAGGAGTTCCTCGTCGGTCCCGAGATCGGGGTGTTCGCCAGCCGGGTCCAGGGCCGAACCACGGTGTTGTTCGTCGTGGACGGCGAGGTCGGACCGCCACCGAAGTTCGTGAAGGTCGGCGGCGTCTTCCCGTCGCGGCTGCCACCGGAGCGCATCGCCGAGATCGAGCAGCTGACCGACAAGGCGCTCGCCGCTGTCGGACTCGACGATTGGGTGGCGTCCTTGCAGTTCATGCTGACCAGTGACGGCTTCCGGGCCGGCGAGATCAACCCGCGCGTCTCCGGTGGCCAGGGTGTCGAGCTCATCGCCGCGGTGTCCGGCTACGAGCCGAGCCTCGTCGCCGTCGACGCAGCGCTGGGCCGCCAGCCGCAGCAGAGCCTGTCCCGCGCCGCGGTCGGGCTCTATCGCAGCATCGTGTTCGACGAGGCCGGTTTCCTGTACTACCGAACCGACGCGCTCAACGGCGTGCCCGGTCTCGGATCCACGCACCCGCCGTTCATCGAACTGGACGTCCGGCCGGGCGAAGCCGTGCTGCCCATCAATCACGCCCGGGGCGGAGCCTTCGGCCGGATCGTGCTCGTCGGCGACGATGCGGACCAGCTCGAACGCGATTACCGAAAGATCATCGACGCGTTGGCGTTGCGGGTCGAGCCCGAAGTGGCGGCGGAAGCGTCGGTCGAGCGGAAACACACCTCCTGCTGTTAGTCCGTCCGGGCGAGGGGAGGGACGGCCGCCGACCGTCCCGGTGTGGTCCTGAGCTGCGTATTCCTTGCGGGGCAAGGTTTTTCGGGCCTTCGGGTTGACTGCCACCGGGCGAAGCTGCTTCGATACTTTTGAAGTTATCGAATCAAGAGTGAGAGGAGGAGAACATGGCTGACGACATGATCGGCTCCGGCTGCTGCGAGACCAGCGGCAAGGAGGACGTTGCCGAGGACGGCACCGAGTGCGGCTGCGCCTGCGCCTGCTGCGACTGAGCACCTCGGCAAGCCGTAGTCACAAGCGGTCCGCGCTCGATCAAGGGCGCGGCCGCGCCTTGTCCAGCCGGTCGCACACACCGGAGAAGGGGGCTCGACGTGAAAGAGTCGCTGCGGGCGCTGCGTTTCATCTACAGCTATCCGCTGCGCTACCGCAGCGCCATGGCGATAGCCACCGTCATCATGTTCCTGGGGCTGCTCGGCAATATCGCGATTCCGCTGCTGATGCGCGTCGCGATCAACGTCGGCGTGCTGGGGGGTGAACCGAAGCTCCTGCTGCTGATCGCGGTGGGCGTGCTGGTGGCGGGCGTCGTCACCACTGCCTTGCTGCACCTGGGAAAGCGCATGCGCTTCACCGTCGCCAGCAAGGCGGTCAACGACCTGCGCCACGACCTGTTCGGCAAGCTGACCCACCTCGGCCCCGGCGAGACCTCGGAAGCCTCCGGCGGGCGCGCCCTGACCCGGTTGGTCTCCGACGCGGTGGCGGTGCGCGGCCTGACCAACGGCGGCCTGCTGGAGCTGCTCATCCAGATCCTGGTCACGCTGACCATGCTGCTCGCCGCGCTGTTCATCGACTGGCGCACCACGGTGTTCGCGGTCATCCCGATGGCGCCGGTGATCGCGGTCAACCTGATCGTCCAGCTGCGCCTGCAGAAGTCCTTCGTGGAACTCAAGGGACAGTTCACCAAGATGCTCGCCGGCGTGGGCGAGTCGCTGGCCAACATCAACGTCGTCAAGTCGTTCGGCCGCGAGAGCGCGGCGTCGACCAAGCTGCACAAGATCAACGAGGAGCACTCGGCGCGCGACGGCCAGATGAAGCGGACCTACAGCCGCTGGGAGGCCGTTCTCAACGTCGTCGGCGGCCTGCCGACGCCCATCGCGCTCTGGGTGGGCGGCCTGTCGGTGGTCAGCGGCGCGCTGACGGTCGGCGACCTCGTCGCCGTGGTCGCGCTGATCATGATGTTCCAGATGAGCATGCACATGCTGGCCATGCACATCAACGGCGCCTTCCGGTCCAAGGTCACCGCGCAGCGGCTGCTCAACGTCATGGACACTGCCGACGTCGTCCGCTATGACGGTCCGACCCGGCCGATGCCCGCGCTCACCGGAGCCCTGCGAGCGCAAGACGTTGTCGTGGAGATCGGCTCACGCCGTGTGCTCGACGGCGTATCCGTTGCCGTCGCGGCCGGGGAGAGCCTGGCGATCTTCGGGCCGACCGGCAGTGGCAAGTCCACCCTCCTGCACACCTTGGCCCGCCTGCGCGATCCGCGCGGCGGCGTGGTCACCTACGACGACATCGACGTCCGCGAATTCGACCCGGCCGAGATCCGCCAGCACGTCGTGTGCCTGCCGCAGCGGCAGTGGATTTTCGAGGGCACGCTGGCGGAGAACATCGCCTTCGCCCGACCGGCGGCCACGACCGACGAGATCGCCGCCGCCGCCACGGCCGCCGGCCTGGACCACATCCCGCTCACGCGGCGGTTCGGCGCCAGCACGCTGGACCTGTCGGCCGGCGAGCGCCAGCGCATCGGCCTGGCCCGCGTCCTGCTCGTCGACCCGGACATCCTCATGCTCGACAACCCGACGGCGAACCTGGACGCCGAGACCGAGGCCGCGCTGCTGGACACGATCGTCCGGGTGCGTCAAGGCCGCACGCTGGTGATCGCCACCCAGCAGCTCGCGGTGAGCCGCTACGTCGACCGCGTGATCACGCTCGGCGTCGACCAGGAGCCGGACGCCCGCCCGCTCGCCCACGCGGGCACGACCGAGAAGGGGCAGAGCGGTGAGTGAGCGGACCCGAACCGAGGAGTCCTTCGACGACCGCACCGCGCGCAGGACGCTGTGGCGAGCGGTCCGCCGCAGCCTGCCGTTCCTCAAGCCGCACGCGGCGATGATGACGCTGGCCACGGTGATGGCCATCCTCAACTCCATCACGACCATCGCGGTGATGTACACGGTGATGGCCGGCATCGGGCACATCGTCATCGGCGACCTCGACGCCATCGGCGGCACCGCGATCAACCTGATCGCGCTGGTCGTCGCCGAGAACGTCATCCGGATCATCTACAACTCGGCGATCATCCGGGTCAACGAGGGGCTGACCGTCACCATCCGCAACGCGCTCGTCGTGCGGCTGCACAACGTCCAGCTGTCCGGGCATGTCGCGCAGGCCAGCGGCGAGTGGGTGACCAAGGTCCTGTTCGAGGCGGACCGGTTCCGGCGGTTCCTGAGCAAGTCGGTGATGGAGGTCGTCAACAGCGCCGCCTGGTTCATCGCGTTCGCCGTCTTCCTGCTGGCGCTGAGTCCGGCCGTCGCACTGCCGACGCTGGTCGCGATTCCGCTCATGGTCTACGTCGCCGTGTGGTGGACGAGGAGGCTGCGTCCGGACACTCGCCAGCAGCGCGAGGAGTGGGACTTCATGGTCGGCTACCTCAACCAGCGCATCGAGGGGCTGGCCGACATCCGCGCCTTCGGTCAGGAGAAGGCCGTCCTGGCCGATCTCGACGAGAAGTCCGAGGCTTACAGCGTCGTGC
Source organism: Kutzneria sp. NPDC051319 (assembly GCF_040682195.1). Taxonomy (NCBI): domain Bacteria; kingdom Bacillati; phylum Actinomycetota; class Actinomycetes; order Pseudonocardiales; family Pseudonocardiaceae; genus Kutzneria; species Kutzneria sp. NPDC051319. The sequence continues at coordinate 237,430 of NZ_JBFBAM010000002.1, forward strand.
ACAACAGGTTGTCCCGCAAGCGATTGTGGCTGTCCTCCCACCTCGGCGTCAGTGTTCACATCGCGCTGGCCCTGCTGATCTTCTTCGGCGGCGTGCAGATCATCGAGGGCCAGCAGCTGGGCTCGGGGTTCTTCTTCCAGCTGGCGTCCGGCATGATGCCGATGACCTGGATGTTGTTGGGCACCAACACCATGATGGCCTCGATGGGCATGGCCCAGGGTGCGGCGCTGGCCGCCGGCACGCTCGCGGCGTTCGCACTGTTCGTCAAGCGCATGCTCAACCCCGTGCGTGATCTCGCGCACCAGCTCGGTGAGACGTCCGACGTCGCGGTGTCCGCCCGGCGCATCCTCGAGGTGCTCGACCTGCCAGAGGAATCCGACAGCGGCGAGACACTGCCGCAGGTTCAGGGTGACCTGCTCGTCGACCACGTCACCTTCGCCTATCCCGGATCCGAAGAGGTCCTGCACGACGTGTCGCTGCACGCGGCGCCCGGCGTGCACATCGGCATCGTCGGCACCAGCGGCGCCGGCAAGAGCACGCTGATGCAGCTGCTCGTCCGGCTCTACACGCCGACGTCGGGTCGGATCAGCATCGATGGCCACGACCTGGCGCAGCTCAGTCGGTCCTCCGTGCGCAGCCAGGTTCTGTTGGTGACCCAGGAGGCGCAGCTGTTCGACGGCACGGTCGCCGAGAACATCCGCTTCGGCCGGCCCGATGCCACCGACGACGAGGTCGTGGAAGCTGCGCGCCAGATCGGCGCCGACGAGGTCATCTCCGGGCTCCGTGAGGGATACCAGACGCGTGTCGGCGAGCGCGGCGCTCAGCTCTCGGTGGGCGAACGACAGCTCATCGCATTGGCTCGGGCCATGCTCGCCGATCCGCGCGTGATCATCCTCGACGAGGCGGTCTCCAGCGTCGACCCGGCCCGCCAACGCATCGTGCTGGCTGCCATCCGCCGACTGCTCGCCGGCCGCACCGCCGTGGTCGTCGCGCACTGGCTGGCGCTGGTCGAGGACCTCGACCAGGTGTTCGTCATCGAGGACGGGCGGATCGTCGAATCCGGCTCACCGGTGGAACTGCTCACCGCGGGCGGCCGGCTCGCCGAGCTCTGCCAGGTGCAGGAAGGCCAGGCGACTGGCGACAACACGGGAAGGAAGAACATCAATGTCTGAGGCGAACGTGGGCGACCTGTTCTGGGCTGCTTCTCACTCCAAGCCACTGCCGGTCGTCCAGCAGGAGGCCAAGAGCTCGTGCTGCGGTCCCAAGCCCGCGGCCACGGCCGAGACCGCGACTCCCAAGGCGTCGTCCTGCTGTGGTCCCAAGCCCGAGGCCGCGGCGAAGGAGTCCGTGTCCGCCGGCGCGCCGGCGGAGAAGAGCTCCTGCTGCGGCTGAAGCGCAATCAGCGACGACGAACGAGGTGAAACGATGACCAGGGCGCGATGGGCCGCGCTCGCTCCGGCGGCCGCGGTCCTCGTCGCCGCTCTGACCGGCTGCGGACAGAGCGCGGCCAGCCAGAACGGCGCGAACACCACATGCACCGACAGCAAGAGCAATGGTGGCGTCACCATCGTTCTCGCGACCACCCCCTGCCCGATCAAGGGCGGTGAGTCCGCGAACGCCCACATCACCGTGAAGGACAGCGGTGGCAAGGCGGTCACCAACGCCACTGTGAAGGTGACCACCGAGATGCCGGCGATGAACATGCGCGGTGGCGACCAGAACGCCAGTCCGAGCGGCGACGGCTACGACACGAAGGTCGTGCTGGGCATGGGCGGCGACTGGAACGTGACCGTCCAAGTGAGCGGCGGCTCGGTGTCGTCGGCCAGCGCCCAGTTCACGCTGTCGGCCAAGTAGGGGGATGCCGTGATCAGTCGTCGTGCGGCGGCGCTGCCACCGTCGAGCACCGCGACCCTGGACGCGCACGTCAAGAAGCTCGTCGCCGACGGCGCCGACGTGATCAACCTGACCGGCGGGGAACTGGACTTCCCCACACCGGATGTCGCCTGCCGCGGCGGCATCCGGGCCATCGAGGACGGCTTCACCCGCTACACCGCCGTCGCCGGCATCGCGCCGCTGCGCCAAGCCATCGCCAACCGGCTCAGCGACAAATGGGACTGCGGGTACGACGGCGACGACGTCATCGTCACCAACGGGGCGAAGCAGGCGCTGGCCAACGTGTTCAGCGTGCTGCTCGATCCCGGCGACGAGGTTGTCCTCCAGGCGCCCCACTGGGTGAGCTTCCCTCACATGATCGCCGTCGCGGGTGGCGTGCCCGTTGTCGTCGAGACCGGGCCGGACACGGGGTACAAGCTGGATCCCGGGACCGTGGCTGAGAGGATCACGCCCCACACCAAGGTTCTCCTGCTCAACAGCCCGTCCAATCCGACCGGCGTGGTCTACGACAGCGCCGAGCTGACCGCGCTGGCCCGACTCGCCGCCGACCACGACCTGCTCATCGTCAGCGACGAGATCTACAGCGACCTCGTCTACGCCGGGCCCGAGTTCACCAGCGTGGCCGCCCTCGGCACGGACGCATGGTCCAGAACGATCACCGTCGGCGGGTTCTCCAAAACGTTCGCGATGACCGGCTGGCGCATCGGATTCGCCGCGGGACCGCAACCCGTCATCGCGGCGATGACCGCGCTGCAAGGTCACACCAGTTCCGCCCCGTCGTCGATATCGCAGCGCGCCGCGCTGTCGGTGTTGCACGACGAACCTGTGGCGGAACTGAAGCAGCGCAAGGCCGAGCTCGACCGGCGACGGAGCCTCGCCTGCGCGGGTGTCGCCGATCTGCCCGGGCTGGAGCTGGCCGTCGAGCCCCGCGGAGCGTTCTTCGCGCTGGTGGACGTCTCCGGCGCCTACGGCCGTCAGCACGACGGCGTCGAGATCAAGGACGCCGCCACGTTCGCGGAACGCCTGCTGCACGAGGTGAACGTGGCGGTCATGCCCGGCGCCGACTTCGGCGCGCCCGACCACATCCGGATCTCCTACGCCGTGAGCGGGGAAGACATCACCGAGGCGTTCCACCGCATCCGCGGTTTCCTGTCCAGGTAGCCCGTCCCTGAAAGAGGATGAGATGAACACGACCACCTACTCGGTCCTGGGCATGACCTGCGGCGGCTGCGCCAAGCGCGTGCGCACCGCGATTGAGACGGACCTGTCCGGTCTGTCGGAGATCGAGGTCGATCCGAAGGCCGACGTCGTCCGCATCACCGCCGACATCCCGGTGTCCGACGACGCGGTGAAGGCCGCCGTTGAGCGCACCGGTTACCAGTTCGCCGGAGTCGTCGGATGAGTGCCGGTCTGCGGCTCGGCGCGTTCGGCGCGCTGCTCGTCATCGTCTTCACGGTCGCGTACGTGGTGGGCACGCACATCGCCCCGCAGTGGTGACCGCCAGTCAGAGGAAGTGAGGGGAAATGTCGGGACCGGCGGCGGCAGCGATGCCCCAGGCAGTGGTCACCTTGGACATCGGCGGCATGACCTGCGGGTCGTGCTCGGCCCGCGTCGAACGCAAGCTCAACCGCATGGACGGCGTCCGGGCCGAGGTCAACTTCGCGATGGAGCAGGCGCGGGTGACCTTCGACGTCGGCGTGACGGTGGACGACCTGATCGCCACCGTCGAGGCCGCCGGCTACACCGCGTCCCTGCCGGAACCCGAGACACCGGCAGCCGAGGCGGCGACGGCCGGCGAGCAGCCGGACGGTCACCTGGACGCGCTGCGCCGCCGGGTCCTCGTGTGCCTGTTGCTCACGGTGCCCGTCGTCGGGATGGCCATGATCACCCCGCTGCAGTTCACCAACTGGCAGTGGCTCTCCCTGACGCTGGCCGCACCGGTGGCGACCTGGGGCGCGTGGCCGTTCCACGTCGCCGCGTGGAAGAACCTGCGCCACGCGACCGGCACCATGGACACCTTGATCTCCGTCGGCGTCATCGCCGCCTTCGGCTGGTCGGTGTACACGCTGTTCTTCGGCTTCGCCGGCATCCCGGGTATGACGATGCCGTTCCTGATGCGTCCCGTGACCGGCCAGGGCCTGCACCACATCTACCTCGAGGTCGCCACCAGCCTGACCGTGTTCATCCTCGCCGGCCGCTACGCCGAGCACCGCGCCAAGCGCCGGGCCGGCACCGCGCTGCGCGCCCTGCTCGAACTCGGCGCCAAGGACGTCACCGTGCTGCGGTCCGGCAAAGAGACCACCTTGCCGATCGGCCAGCTCCGGGTGGGGGATCAGTTCATCGTGCGTCCCGGCGAGAAGATCGCCACGGACGGTGTCGTGATCGAGGGCAGCTCGGCGGTCGACGCCTCGATGCTCACCGGAGAGAGCGTGCCGGTCGAGGTCTCGGTCGGGGACCCGGTCATCGGCGCGACGGTGAACGCCAACGGCCGGCTCATCGTGCGGGCGCTGCGGGTCGGGGCCGACACCCAGCTCGCACAGATCTCCCGCCTCGTGACCGAGGCCCAAGCGGGGAAGGCCCCCGTGCAGCGGCTCGCCGACCGTGTGGCCGCCGTGTTCGTGCCGGTCGTGCTCGCGCTCGCGGCGGCGGCCTTCGGTTTCTGGCTCGGCAATGGCGCGGATCTCGCTGCCGCGCTCACCGCGGGTGTCGCCGTGCTCGTCGTCGCCTGCCCGTGTTCGCTCGGGCTCGCGACGCCCACCGCGCTCCTGGTCGGCACCGGTCGCGGCGCGCAGCTGGGCATCCTGATCCGAGGCCCCGAAATTCTCGAGTCGACCAAGAAGATCGACACCGTCGTCCTGGACAAGACCGGCACCGTCACCACCGGCCGGATGACCCTGGTCGAGGCCATCGGCGCGCCCGGCATCGACACCGACGAGGTCCTGCGGCTCGCGGGTGCGTTGGAGAACGCCTCCGAGCACCCGATCGCGGCCGCCATTGCCAACGCCGCGCGGAACAAGTTCGGCTCGCTCGAACCGGTCGCCGCGTTCGAGGGTTCGGCCGGCCTCGGCGTGCGCGGCGAGGTGGCGGGCCGAACGGTGCTCGTCGGCCGATCCAGCTGGCTGGCCGAGCAGATGACCACTCCGGACGAGTTGGCGCAGCCACTGGCCGACGCGGAGCGCCGTGGCCACACGCCGGTGTCGATCGGGTGGGACGGCCAGGTTCGCGGCGTACTCACCGTGGCCGACACGATCAAGCCCACCAGTGCCGAGGCAGTGGCCAAGCTGCGCAGGCTGGGGCTGCGCCCGGTGTTGTTGACCGGTGACAACGCCCGCGCCGCTCAGACCATCGCCGCGCAGGTGGGCATCGAGGATGTCGCGGCGGAGGTCCTGCCGGCCGACAAGGTGGCCGTCATCAGCCGGCTTCAACAGGAAGGCCGCACGGTCGCCATGGTCGGCGACGGCGTGAACGACGCGGCCGCCCTCGCGCGGGCGGACCTGGGAATCGCCATGGGAACCGGCACCGATGCCGCGATCGAGGCCAGCGACATCACGTTGGTGCGAGGCGACTTGCTCGACGTCGCCGACGCGGTCCGGTTGTCCAGGCGGACCCTCGGCACGATCCGGGGCAACCTGTTCTGGGCCTTCGCCTACAACGTGGCCGGCATCCCGCTTGCCGCCTCCGGTGTGCTCAATCCGATGATCGCCGGCGCGGCCATGGCGCTGTCCAGCATCTTCGTGTTGACCAACAGCCTGCGCCTGCGCGGGTTCCGCGCGGACCGGAACACCGGAGCCGAGACCGTGACGACGACCGCGGTCGACGCCCGCGAGATGACCGCGGTGGGGTGACGGCACGCGATGAGAACGGTGGCCTTGGGCCTGCCGGTTGCGGTGGTCGACGTGGACGAGGCACTCAACGGCGAATGGCTGGCGCACAGCCGCGGCGTCGACGTCGTCCGGGTCCAGGACCCGCCCCCTGAACGCTGGGCCGAACTCGCCGAGATCGGGTTCCTGCCCAAGCCTCAGGTGCTGACATGGCGGGCGGCGACCGCGGCGTGCGAGGAGGACTTCCTCGCCGGTCTGGCCCGCAAGGACAAGCAGAACATCCGGATCGCACGTCGCCGCGCCAAGGCGGACGGCCTGACCACCACGATCCGCGGGGTCGACGAGACGTTGCTGGCGATGTTCCTGCCGCTGTACGAGGCCCAGGTGGCTCGTATGGTGCACGGCTGGTCCGTGGCCACCGAGCACCGGGACCGGATCCTGGCCGAGCGGGACAGCTACTTCGCGGTCTGCGTATGGGACGGCGATGCGCTGGTCGGCGCCAGCATCAACCAGCGTTCCCGGCAGCGTGACGAGGTCAGGGCGCGGTTCTCGGCGGTGGTGCCGGATCAGCGGCAGGCCAGTCTCACCAGAGTGATCTACCTCGAGATCGTGCGGGTCGCGCGCGAGGAGGGCTACACCATGGTCAGCCTCGGCAGCGACCCGAACCTCTACGGCCACCTGGTCAAGCCCGGCCTGTTCAGCTTCAAGAGCAGGCTCGGATTCGTGCCCGTGCCGTCCCACCTGGTCGATGCCGGCTCGGGATCCGACCAGGCCGACCGGATCACCGCGTTCACCGCGATCACGGATCCGTCCTTCCTGCTCTCGTACGCCCCGGGGGCCGACGGCCGGCCGGAGCGCGGCCCGCGCCTGGCGCTGGACATGTACACCACGGCTCGGGAGATCGACCGCCGTCCGTACACAGTGGACTATCTCGTGGACTTTCACGTTCACCGGTTGGAAGGGGAGAGACGATGACGTTGCTGCGTGCGGGCGGCGTGACGATCGCGGTGCTGTGCCTCCTGGTCGCCGCGGCCGGTGCCGCGTCGGCGCACGTCACCGCGGTCAGCCAGGACAAGGTCGTCAAGGGTGGCGACGCCGTGATCACCTTCCGCGTCCCGGACGAGGACGACACCGCCAGGACGACGAAGTTCACCGTCACCTTCCCGACCTCGGCGCCGGTGCTGAGCGCCGACACCCAGGCCGTCGCGGGCTGGTCCGCCGACGTCGCCACCGCCAAGCTCGACAAGCCGTTGACGGTCGGGGACCTCACCGTCACGCAGGTTGTCAGCTCGGTCACCTGGACCGCGCAGAACGGTGCGGGCATCGCGCCGGAACAGTTCCAACAGTTCAGCGTCGCCGTCGAGGGCCTGCCGTCGACAGTGGACGAACTAGTCATGCCCGCGACGCAGACCTATGACAGCGGCAAGGTCGTCAACTGGAGCGATCAGCCTGCGGCCGCGGGCGCACAGGAGCCGGAGCACCCGGCGCCGCATCTGACCCTGGCCGCGGCCAACGACGACGCCTCCGCGCCGACCACCACCGCTGCCACCCCGATGGTGATGGCCAGCCAGGACGACGGCGCGCGGTGGCTGGGCGGCACTGCTTTGCTCATCGCAGCGCTTGCGCTGGGATTCGGTGTGGGCGCGCTGAGTCGGCGTCGCCGGAGCCGCCCAGCCGCGGGCTTCCTCGACGACCAGGAAACCTCGAAGGCCGCGGCGCAATGACGATTGCCGACCTCGCCCGCTCGGCGACGTCCCGGTCCCTCGGAGGACTGGTGGCTTTGGTGACCGCGGGCGGGATCGTCGGCGTCACAGTAGGCCTCGTGCTCACCGCAACGGCCATGGTCGTTGTGCCGGGGTTGGCCGAGCCGTCCACGTTCGTCACCACCGCGCTTCCCTTGGCTCGCCTGGTGTTGGACCTAGCGGCGCTGCTCGCCGTCGGGGCGACGCTCACTCCGGTCCTGGCCGGAAGCGGGCGCGCCGAGGCGTCGACCGAGTTGGCAATCGGCCGCGGCGTCGCGGCGATGAGCTCGGCCGCCTGGGCCTTGGCCGCTGTTGCCACCCTGGTGCTCCAGGTCGCCGATGCGAACGTCGGTCGTCACCTCACCCTCGGCGCCGTGGTCGAGTACGCGACGTCCGTGCGGTCCGGGCTGGCTCTGCTGGTTGTGGTGATCTGTGCGCTGATCGGGCTCGCGGTCAACGCCGTCTCCGTTCGGCGGCCGCTGGCCGTCCGGCCTGGTCTGCCCATTGTCATCGCGATCGCCACCCTGCTGCCGCTGCCCCCGAGCGGACACATCGGCGACGAGGCCGGTGTTCTCGGCGCGCTGAGCACCGTCACGATCGAACTGCACGTGTTGGCGGCGACGTCATGGGCGGGTGGCCTGATCGCTGTGATCGCCGTCCTGGGCACCCGCCGTTCGCTGCTGGCCGAGGCCCTGCCGAGATTCTCCCGGCTGGCCACCGCGTGTGTGTTCACCACGGCGGTCACCGGGGTGCTGGCCGGAGTCATCATCCTGATCTCGGAGCCCGGCCTGCACTGGTACTCGGCGCCGTTCACGACCGGCTACGGCCACATCCTGCTCGGCAAGGGGATCGGTGTGGTCGCGATCGGGCTGCTCGGAGCGCACATCCGGTTCCGACTGCTGCCGACTGTCCAGGCGGCGAGCCGGGCAGCCGTTCTTCGTTGGGCAGGATGGGAGTTGACGGTGATGGGCGCGGCCTTCGGATTGGCCGCGGTGTTGGTCGGCAGCCCGATCGCGTAGCCCTATCCGTCGAGCAACTCGGCCAGCAGCCCGCGCACCCGGCGGTCGATCTCGTCCCGGATCGGCCGGACCGCCTCGACGCCGAGCCCGGCGGGATCGTCCAACTTCCAGTCGAGGTAGCGTTTGCCGGGGAAGACCGGGCAGGTGTCCCCGCAGCCCATGGTGATCACGACGTCGGAGCCCTCGACGTCGTCGGACGACAGCTTGGACGGCACCTCGGCGGTGATGTCCAGGTGCCATTCCGCCATCGCGGCGGCGGCCGCCGGATTGACCTTCTCAGCCGGCTCGGACCCGGCCGACCGCACGGTGACGCGCCCCAGCGCGTAGTGCCGCAGGAGCGCGGCGGCCATCTGCGAGCGACCCGCGTTGTGGACGCAGACGAACAGCACCTCTGGTGTGCCGGACACCGGGCCTCCTCGGCCGTCGAGAACCTTGGATCGATTTTTCTCGATCCAGCTCATCACGTCGATCGGTGTTTGTCAATTCAACGGGTAGACTGGCCAACCTGCCTGTCCAGCCGAGGATCGGGGGTTCCATGGCCAGTCGCGCACGGACCGAGGTGGCGCCGGTTGCGGCCCATGACCCCGTGTCGACCGGTTCCGACGAGCGGGCGGCGCAGTTGTTCAAGGCACTCGCCGATCCGGTCCGCGTCCGGCTCGTTCGGCTGGTGCGCACCGCAGAGAACGGCGAGGAATGCTTCTGTGGCTTGGCTTCCGAGTTCGACATGCCACAGGGAAGCCTCAGTCACCACCTCAACGTGCTGGTCAAGGCCGGGGTCTTGGCTCGCGAGCGCCGAGGCACGTGGAGTTGGTACCGCGTGTGCCCGGACGCGTGGCATGCCCTGAGCACATTCCTTGCCCCGGGCGGGTTTCTGGCCAGTCGGCCGGCCACCGATCCGAGCCGCTGCCACTAGGCCTCAGTCGTTGCTCGCCCGGAAGAATCGGCGCGCCCACAACGCGACGTACACCAGCGCGACCAGCACGGGAACCTCGATCAAAGGACCGACCACACCGGCGAGCGCCTGTCCGGAGGTAGCGCCGAAGACACCGATCGCCACGGCGATCGCGAGCTCGAAGTTGTTGCCGGCCGCCGTGAACGCCAACGTCGCCGAGCGTTCATAGCCCAGGCCGACGCGCTTGCCGAACAGCAACGACAGGCTCCACATCAGTCCGAAGTAGACCAACAGCGGTAGCGCGATCCTGACGACGTCGAGCGGTCGCGACATGATCGCGTCCCCTTGCAGTGCGAACAACACCACGATCGTGAACAGCAGGCCGTAGAGCGCGAACGGGCCGAGCTTGGGCAGCAGGCGCTGCTCGTACCAGATCCGACCGCGCAGCCGCTCGCCGAGCGTGCGGGTCAGGAACCCGGCGACCAGGGGAATGCCGAGAAAGATCAGCACCGACCGCGCGATGTCCCATACGGAGACTTGCAAGGCCTGCTGCGGCAGGTGCAGCCAGCCGGGCAGGACCTGCAGATAGAAGTAACCGAGACCGGCGAACGCGACGATCTGGAACACCGAGTTGAGCGCGACCAGGACCGCGGCCGCCTCTCGGTCCCCGCAGGCGAGGTCGTTCCAGATCAACACCATCGCGATGCATCGGGCGAGGCCGACGATGATCAGGCCCGTGCGGTACTCGGGCAGATCGGGGAGCAGCAGCCAGGCGAGGGCGAACATGACCGCCGGGCCGAGGACCCAGTTCAGCAGGATCGACGAGACGAGCAGCCGTTTGTCCCCGGTGACGCTGTCCAGCCGGTCGTAACGCACCTTGGCCAGCACCGGGTACATCATCAGCAGCAGCCCGGCCGCGATCGGCAGCGACACCGATCCCACCTGCACCGCTTGCACGGCGGTGTTCAGCTGCGGCACGAGGCGGCCCAGCGTCAGCCCCAACACGATGGCCAGGCCGATCCAGGCTGGCAGGAAGCGATCGAGAAGCGACAGCCGCGCCATCACGGCTGGGCTGCCGCTCGTGCGCCGGTCGGTGCCCGTCACGTCCATACCCGCTCCCTGGATCGAGAAATGCCGATTCAGAAGGTAGCAGTGCCCGACCGCCGCGGTCGACCCGTGAGTTCGGCGACGAGCTGCTTGGCTGTCCGTCCGGCGCCGACGAGGGTGGCCGAGGCCGTACCGGTCCAGTTGCCGTAGCCGAGGAGGTGGATGCGGGCGTCGTCGGCGGCCTGCGTGTTCCGGGTCGCGATGTGCCCGTCGACGCGGCTCAGGCCCAGCGGCGCCAGATGGGACAGGGCCGGCCGGAAGCCGGTGCACCAGATGATCGTGTCCGCCGGTCTCGTCCGGCCGTCGGCCCATACGATGCCGTGCTCGGTGATCCTCTCGAACATCGGCTCTGCCACCAGGACACCGCGCTCCCTCGCCGCGAGAACCGAAGGCACCACGACGATGTCGCCCAGACCGGCCACGCCCGCCGCCTGTTGGCCCGCACGGCTGGCCAGCAGCTGCTGGGTGGCGACGTCGAACAGCACCCGGCCGTCGACGTCGTCGGGCAGGAACCGAGGTGGGCGTTCGGTGGCCCAGATGACGTCGGCGACCGTCGAGACCTCCGCCAGGATCTGCGCGGCGGAGTTGCCGCCGCCGACCACGACCACGCGCTGTCCGGCGAACTCGTCGGGCTTGCGGTAGGACACGGTGTGCAGCTGGCGTCCGGCGAAGTCCGCCTGTCCCGGGCAATGCGGCACGTAGGGACGCCACCAGGTGCCGGTCGCGCTGATCACCGTCGCCGCCGACCACACGCCGTGATCGGTTTCGACCCGGATCCGGTCGGCCGCGGCCCGGACGGCCTCGACGTGAATTGGCCGGCGGATGGGCAGCTCGTACCGCTGCTCGTAGGCACGCAGGTAGGACACCACGTGGTCCGCGGTCGGAAAGGGTTCACCGGGTTGAGGCGGCATCGGCCAGCCCGGCAGCGAGCTGTACCGGGCGGCCGAGAACAGCCGCAACGACGCCCACCCGTGCTGCCATGCCCCGCCGGCCTCGGACTGATCGTCCAGGATGACGAACTCCACGCCCGCCCGACGGAGGTAGTAGCCCGCGGCGAGCCCGGCTTGCCCACCTCCCACAACCACGACCGGCACGGTGTTCGTCACGCGGCTGCCACCGGGCACGGGGCGAGGGCGGCCGACAGTCGGGCCAGCGCCGAGGGGACGACCCAATGGCACATCTTCGTCCCGTGACGGGTGCGTCCGATCACGCCGGCGGCCCGCAGCACCTTGAGATGGTGGGAAATTGTCGGGCCGGTCAGCTCGAACGCGGCGCACAGGTCGTACACGCAGGCCTGGCCGCCGGGGAAGGTGGCGATCAGGTTCAGCAGCCGCAACCGAACCGGATCCGCGATCGCCCGGAGCACCCGGGCGAGGTCCTCCGCCTGCGCCACGGACAGCGCGCTCTCGGTGACCGATACGCGGGAAGTTGATGGCACGGCGTCCGTTGGCTGCACTGGCATGGCGACATTATCGACATTCTTCGATCCAGTCGGCCAGGGGCCGATGGGCTCATCAGTGCGCCTGATCATCGACGGCCGCGTGGTGTCGCGCCGACGGACAACACCGCCGCAGCGGCGGCAACCGCGCCCAGCAGCAAGAACGCCGTGGCGTAGCCACCGAGCAACTTCGCCAGCAAGGCGCCGATGAACGGGGCCATGGCCATCGCGACCGTCAGTGGTGCAGACAGCAGACCGGTGAGGTGGCCGTAGTACGTCGTCCCCCAGCGGTCGGTCACGGCGGTCGCCTGGAGCAGCGTGAACACTCCTCGGGCGGCGCCGGCCAGGACCGCGGCGCAAATCAGCGCGGTCACGTTGATCAGCACGCTCAGCATCGCCGTGGTGATGCCCATGGCGAGCAGGATCAGCAGGGTTCGGGTCCGCACGCTCGTGCGACGGGCCAACGCGACGTATCCGAGGCGACCGGCGACCTGCCCCGCCCCACCCAACCCGAGCGCGACCGCCGCCGTCCCAGCGTCGACCCCCCGTTCGTCCAACAGCGGCACGAGGTTGATGACGACCGCGAAAGTGGCGAAGGCGGCGACGCTCAATGACGCCGCCAGCACGAGGAATCCGCGGCTTCGGGCGACGCGGCCGGGATCGGCATGGACTTGCCCCGGCGTCGGGCTCGGATGGGGTGGCCAGGGCGGCGTCAGTCCGAACCAGTGCGCCGGGATCGTCACCACGGCCAGAAGTCCCGCGAGTACGAGATACGTCTCGCGCCAGCTCAACAACGTGGACAACCAGGCCGTCAGAGGCGCGAACACGGTGCTGGCCAGGCCTCCGGCCAGGGTGAGCATCGTCAGCGCCCTGACACGGTCCCGGCCGTGCCAACGGGTCAGGGCGGCGAACGCCGGTGGATAGAGCACGGCCCCCATGGCGGCGCCGGCCAGTATCCAAGCGGCGAAGAACCATGCGAGGTCGGTCGCTGAGGCGATCGCGACGATCGCCAGGACGCCCAGTGTCGAACCCGCCGTCATCACCGCGCGGGGACCGTGTCGGTCGAGCCGGCGGCCAACCGGGATGCCGGCGATCGCCGCCACCAGCTGGCTGACCGACAACGCCGCCGTGACCACGGTGGTCGACCAACCGGTGGTCGTGGTGATCTGCGCGGAGAGCACGGGGAAGGCGTAGAAGAGAACACCCCAGCTGGTGATCTCCGTTGCGCACAACACCGTCAGCACCCGTCGCAGATCACCACGTGAGGCCGACTCGACGTCGTTGCCCGGCACGCTCGCTCAGTGAGCGGTCGGCGCGGTCAACGACAGCTCCTGGACGCCCGCCGGTGCTCCACAGCAGCTTCCGGCCTCGTCTTCGGTCTGCGCGTCGAAAACGCCCGACCCGCCACAGACCCCGGTCTCGGGCAGCGTGAGCTCGACCCGCTCGGCGGCCGCGCGATCACCGGCGATGGCAGCCACGATCGATCGCACCTGCTCGTATCCGGTCATCGCCAGGAACGTCGGCGCGCGGCCGTAGCTCTTCATGCCGGCCAGGAACACATCGGGCTCCGGATGCGCGAGCTCCTTGACGCCGTGCGGATACACGCTTCCGCAGGAGTGCACATTGGGATCGATCAGGGGCGCCAATGCGACGGGGGCCTGCAGTGTGGCGTCGAGGTCCAGCCTGACCTCCGAAAGCCAGGACAGGTCCGGGCGGAACCCGGTCAGCACCACCACCTCGTCGACGGCTTCCACACGCTGACCTGCTCCGGAGACGAGCGTCAGCCTGCCGTGACCATCGCTTTCGACGGCCTCGGCGCGGAATCCGGTCACGACCGAAATACGGCCCGCGCCGACGGACGCCTTCGCCTTCAGCCCCAGTGCGCCGCGGGCCGGCAGCTGGTCGGCGTCACCGCCACCGAAGACCGTCCCCACAGTGCCTCGCCGCAGCACCCACGTGATCCTGGTCGACGGGATGCGCTGCGCGAGGGCATCGAGCGCGACCAGCGCGGTCAGGGCCGAATGGCCGCTACCGGCCACAACGACGTGCTTGCCCGCGTACCGTGCGGCCACGAGTTCGTCATCGAGGTTCGGGACGCGGTGCGCGATTCGATCCGCGGCCGCCTGCTCGCCCAATGCGGGCAGGCCATCGCCGCCCAACGGGTTCGGCGACGTCCAGGTGCCTGATGCGTCGATCACCGCCCGTGCCGTGACGAGTTCCTCGCGGCCGTCCGCGTGGCGGATGTGCACGGTCAGCGGCTCGCTGTCACGCCCGGCGTCGACCACCCGATCGCGCCCCCGGCGTGCGACGCCCACGACCTCAGCGTCCAGCAGCACGTGCTCGCCCAGAGCCGTCGCGAGCGGTGCGAGGTAGAGCTCGGCCCACTCCGCGCCGGTCGGGTAGCCGTCGTTGTCGGGACGCTGCCATCCACGTCCGTCCAGCAGTCGCTCCGCGGCCGGCGCGATCAGCTCGGCCCAGCGGGAGAACAGCCGAACGTGATGCCACTGCGAGACGGCCGCACCCGCACGCTGTCCACGCTCGACGACCAGTGGCCGCAGCCCGCGTTCGACCAGCTCGGCCGCTGCGGCCAACCCCACCGGGCCGGCGCCGACCACTACAACGGGCCACTCGTCCATCGTGTCCTCCATCGATCAAAGTCGATTGACTGGGCCCGAGAGTATCGACCCGGATCGATGGATGCAACCATCGATTTGGATCGATATACTCGTCGTCATGTCGATCGCGCCGCCCCAGGCCCAGGTCCTGTCGCCCGCTGAGGCCGGCACCTACGCGGACTGGTTCGCCTGTCTGGGCGAGCCCGTGCGGGTGCGCCTGCTGCACGCCGTCGCCACGAGCCCGAACGGCATCACCGTGGGCGCGTTGACCGAGATCCTCGGCATCAGCCAGTCCACCACCTCGCACCATCTACGCAAGCTCGCCGAAGTGGGCTTCGTGCGTGTCCGCAAGGAAGGCACCGCCTCCGTCGTCACTGTCAACGAGTCGTGCTGCGTCGGCCTGCCGCACGCCGCCGACGCCGTCATGGGCATGTTGGCGTTTCGCCCCTGCTGCCCCGATGACGTGCCCGCCGACGTGACCGTGCGCGCGCTGGTCGCCGAGGACTGGTCGGCCGTCCGACGCATCTACGGCGAAGGCATCGCCACCCGTATGGCGACTTTCGAGACCGAGGTGCCCAGTCGCTCTTCCCTCGACGCCAAGTGGCTGCCGGAGCACCGGTGGGTCGCCGAGATCGACGGGGAAGTCGTCGGCTGGACCGCCGCCAGCCCCGTGTCCACCCGCGACTGCTACCAGGGCGTCGCCGAGACCTCGGTCTACGTCGGCGCCGCGCACCGTGGTCGCGGTGTGGGCAAAGCCCTGCTGCGTAAGCAGGTCACCGCGGCCGACGCCGCCGGGCTGTGGACCTTGCAGACCGCGATCTTCACCGAGAACCGGCCGAGCATTGCCCTGCACCACATGGCCGGCTACCGCACGGTCGGCATCCGGGAACGCATCGCCCAGCTCGACGGCGTGTGGCGCGACACCGTGATGATCGAACGCCGTTCACCGGCTCGGTGAGCGAAGGATCTACAGCCTCCGACTGTTCGGCTGTGCGCCATTCGAGCACGCGACGCGGCAGCACCGTCCCCGCCAGCCACGACCCCGCGAAGTTCGCCACGTTGAACGGCAGCTTGTTCAACCACCGGGTGCCCGCCGAACGACGGCGCAGCTCGAGGTCGGACGCGCCGTCCAACAGGTCGTGGAAGCTGACGCGTGCCCCTTCCAGTTCCTGGTGCACCGCCGCCCGGTCCATCGCACAAGCGTGCGCCGGACATCCTGAGGGCGCACTCAGCCATGCCGGGCACGCGTCGCGCTCCTGCGCTGACGGACAGATCGCTCATGTCGCGATGACGCGTCAGGATGCGCTTTTCGTGCACCAATTTGTTCGTGTACACGCTGTTCTGTCAGTGACGTGATCTCACCAAGATTCTGGCGGGCCGCGGCGGTTACGGCTTGCGGGCCGCAGCGGCGCGGATGACCGAGTGCGCGGGGGTTGCGAAGGAGATGGGCTCGGCTTGGGGGTCCGCGTCCTCGGGATGCCAGTCCGGCGTCCATTGCAGGCCCGGCTCGATCAGTTCGAAGTCGCCGAACAACTCCCGCACCTGTTGGCGCGACCGCCAGATGACGCGACTGCTGCTCTTGTCGTACATCGCCTTCAGCTCGACGAGCTGAGCGACCATGTCGGCGGGCACGTCCTCGTCGCTGATGTGCGAGATCACGAGGTACGACCCGGACGGCAACAGCGCGCGATACCGGGCTACCGCTTCCTGTCCGAGGTCACGCCCGCCTTCGTCGGTTTGCTCGACGTGCAACACGGCGATCAGCAACAGCGCGACCGGCTCGGTGAAGTCGATGATGCCCAGGTCCTCGATCTGCGCCCAGAGCCGGTCCGGCGCCCGCAGGTCTCCGTTGAGCGCGGCGTGACGGAGCGGATCTCCCTTGCTCTGCAGCAAGACCTGTGACTCGGCGACGGCGACGGGCTCGTGGTCGACGTAGATGACCTTGCTGACTCCGGGCTCGACCTCGTCGGCCACCTCGTGCGTCGGGCGCATCGTCGGCAGGCCGGCGCCGATGTCGATGAACTGCCGCACGCCCATGGCCATGAGGTGCCGGACCGCGCGGAACAGGAACTGCCGGTTGGCCCGGGCGATGTCCTTGATCAGCGGGACGCGCTCGCAGACGCGCTTGCCGAACTCGCGGTCGATCGCCCAGTTGTTCGTGCCGCCGAGGTACCAGTCGTACACGCGAGCCACACTCGGGTGGGTCAGGTCGGCGCCCTGAGGGAGGAACCGTTCCGGCTGGTGTAGCGTCACAGCATGATCCTTTCGGTGCGTGAGGTGTCGTGGTGGGTCGAGCGCGGTGGGTCAGCCGGTGATGGATCGCACTCAGGCCTTGTACTCCTCGTACAGCTGGCGCAGCAGATCGATGGTGCCGTCGAGGTCGAGGACGTACGGGAGCAGCGTCTCCCAGCGGTCGGTCGCGCGCTGGAGTTTGCCCTTCGCCTGGAAATAGTCGCCGCCGCCCCAGTGCTCGATGTAGAGCTGGTCGGGCTGACGCCCGCCGAACTTGAGAATCGTGGCGTCGCCGGCCATGTAGGGCTTGCGCCCCTCGCGGGCCAGCAGTCGGATCTTCGTTCGGCCGTCCAGCACCAGGTCGGTGGCTTTGCCGCGCAACAGGTCGAGGAAGAACTGGATCTGGTCCAGGACCGCCTCTGGACCCAGCTGATCCGCGCTGACCTTGAAGGCCTCCTCGTAGATCACGCAGTGGTATCCGCGTAGGTGCTCCGACCCGAACAGCTGCCGGCGCTGGCGGCGCAGCAGGGCGGCCGGGGCGACGTCGACGCGGCCGGCGGAACCCAGCATCGCGTAGCAGAAGTGGTTGGACTGCAGCGGCCCCGGGATGCGGAGCTCGTGCACGCACTGGATCTCCGTCGCGCTCTGCTCCAGCTTGACCAGCTTCTTGAGGTAGTCGGCCATGTCCGCGGTCCTGATCTTGCCCGGCACGCCCACCTGGCCCAGCACCCGCAATTCCTCCATGCGCCGCGACATGTCGTCGGTGAGCTTCAGTTGCTTCCGGATCCGGTCCCACAGGTCCTTGTCCCCGATGGCGTCGCCGCTCTCCAGGCGAGAGATCTTCACCTGGTTGACGCCGACCCGCTTGCCCAGCTCGGTCTGGTTCATCAGTGTGCCGTCCGGCCCGCTGCACTCGCGGGCCTCGCGACACAGGTGACCGAGCTGGACGAGCGGCCCGATGCCGGCTGTGCTCACCTACGACTCCACCGTTCACTCGTGTACCGCAGTCGGCACACATTAGAACAGTGGAGAAGCACTGACAGTTAAATTCTGCCGAGAGCGGACCAGCCGGTCGAGCGTAGGGTCACTCCACAGCATTCACTTCCCGATCATCATCACCTGGAAGAGTGGTGACGTCGAGAGTGCGGCGTGTTAGGCGCCGTGTTCGGACCGCAGTAGAGCCGACCACTCCGCCTCGGTGAACACCAACGTCGGCGACGCTGTCAACTTCGAGTCCCGGACTCCGACGAGCCCCGGCAGTGAACGGTTGATCTCCACGCAATTTCCGCCGTCGTCGCCGCAGAGCTGCGGCTTCTGCCAGCCGTTTGCGGCAAACTCGCTGGTCACGGCGAATGGATCATAGCTGTGCATCCCCGACCCCCAGTTGTGCTCGTTGCCCTCAGTCAACTATGTATAAGCGTGCGCGCTGTATATTCACGGCGCAACCCACGTTCGGGTATGTGCCGCGGCGCACTGCGGAGTTCACCCGATCGGTCGTGGGCCCGGATTCGTCATGCCGCCCGGCGTCGGCCGTCGCACCAGAGGACGAGCGACGGGGTGGCGACAGTGAGCGAGCGGCCGAGCGACAAGCGGATCCGTGGTCGGCGACGGGAAGGATTTGCCCGGTGGCTCAAGCGGGCCTTCGAGGACGACCGGTTGTCCGTGCTGACTCTCGCGGAGGCCTTCGATCGGCGGCCCAGTGTCGTGCGGCGCATGCTCCGAGAGGCCGGCGCCCGCGGCGACGATGTCGACTGCGTCGGATACGCCGACGACGAGCTGCGCCAGGCGATCGTCGGCCGTTACCGGCGAGGGGTGTCAGTGATGATGTTGCGGCAGGACACCGGCCTCGGCGAGCGGGTGCTGCGCGGTGTTCTTCGCGCCGCCGGAGAACATCTTCAAGCACAGTCCGCGGTGCCGACCAGCGGCGCGGCGGATTGGCGTCGTCGCTATGAGCAGGGCGCCAGCATTCGCGAGGTCGCCTCGGAGATCGGCTGTTCCTACGGCGCCGCACGACTGCTCCTGCTCCGTGCCGGTGTGACCCTGCGGGCAGGGGGCGGCCGGGCGCAGCCGCCGCCCCCTGAATGACCGCGTTCGGCACTGAGCCGCCAGGCTTCAGTGACCGAGTGCGGTGTCTAGCGTCCGCAGGACCTCATGACCGCGATGGTCGCGACGTTGGCCATGTGCGTAAGCACGTCGCCACCGGTGAGGAACAAGGTCGCGAGGATGGCGCACCCGCCGAGCACCGTCAGGCCGACGACCAGGACCACCAGTTTCAGCACACGGCCAAAACGCCGCCGGTTGCCCAGAAGCCGCCAGGTCAAGGCGACGAGGGTGCTCGGCGGGCTCGGTCGCCGGTGCCGGCCACCGCGGGGACGCAATTCGGAACCGGCCAGCCTCGGCCCGGGCTGTCCGGGCTGCCGGTTGTCCCGGGCGACCGGGGCGGGGTTGGACCAGACGATGACGAGAACCCGGTCCGGTCGACTCGATCGAGCGACGCCGGGCACCCGTTCGCCCTCGTTCTCCTCTGGAGGCTCGGCATGGTTGGCCACTATCCTGGGCATGCTGGTTCTTCTCCTGTTCGGGGCGGATCAGCGGTGTGGCGTGGGGTCTCGGTGAGGTCGGGATCCCACGCCTTTGTCACGTCGGCACAAAATCGCTCGATAGGCATGACGGGTGGACTCTATATGGCCGAATGTCGGCGTGATCGCTCGATTGCCCGAAAATTCTCGCCTCTCGCTGAGTGGGCGGCGGACGGCGATAAACGGTTGACGGCGGCGGCCTTTAGGGTTCAGTCCTCCTGGTCACCCTAATGCAGTAGTGGTCCCGCAAATGCGGGACTCCGATCCGCTGGTGGCTGTCGATGTTCACTGCATCGTGTGATGTCCGACCGGTCGGCGCATCGGCGTGGAGCCGATTGCGTTGCGATAAACGGTCGTCTTTGGTGGTGGTGGAATATTCGTTTGATCGAGCGCTTCCGGCTGTCATGTATATACGTGCGGCGCCGTATGTGCCCCCATACTTGAATATCCGCCCCGCTCGAGTGGAGTCCGATGAGAACGCCCGTCCTGAGCCGCGTCACGTGAGATCGTGACCGTGGCGGGCGCCGCACACATGCGAAGGGGAGTCCGATGACGGCAGGTGGGCGGCCGTGATCACCGTCGCGGCGTTGCGGGGATACCTGCTGGAAGAGGTGCTGGCCCGGCTGCTGTACGACAGCGGCTACCGGCTGCTGGTGTCCGAACGGCAGGATCCGGACGCGCTGGTCCGGGGCAAGCACGGCCTCCTGGTCCGTGGTCGAGGCGCCGACCACCAGGCGGACGTGCTGGGCGAGCTGATGCTGCCGACGCCGTTCTCCCTGCCGCTCCGGATCTTCGTGGAGGCCAAGTTCCGTGAGAGGGACCGAGGATCCCTCCTCGACGTCCGCAACGCGCACGGGGTCCTGCACGACGTCAACGAGCACTACTCGTCCGAAGGTGTCCGCGACATCCCGCTCCGACGGCACCACTATCGGTACGCGCTGTTTTCCACCTCGGGCTTCACCAGGCCCGCGCAGCGCTACGCCCTGGCCCAGCAGATCTCATTGGTCGACCTGTCCGGCGCCGATTTCGGGGAGCTCAGACGCGCCGTCACGGCACTTGCCGGCGACGTGCGGCGGCTCGCCGGTGAAGCGGACGTGCGGTCGTTCCCGCTCGGGCAGCTGCGGACCGCCGCGCGGCTGGTGCTGGGCACGTGGACAGCGGACGACGATCTCCTTCGTCGCGGGGCGGATCAGGGGGCTCCGCGGGTCGAAGAGCTGGCTCGTCTGGCCGCGCAGATCACGCCCGCCATTGAGGAGCGGGACATGCTCCCCAGCGGCGGGCTCGGCGCCGTCCTGGCGTCGTTGGCCGCGGTCGCGAACCAGAATCTGGTGCTGGGGTTCCCCGCCGCCCCGTTCGTGCTGGTGCTGCGCCCGTCCGACCCGGCGGCGCTCAGCAGGTACGTCGACCGCCACGGCAGCGACGTGCGAGTCGACATCAGGTTCGCTTCACGCCGAACGGTGGCCGGTGACTGGGTGATCGTCCCGGCGGACGGTTCCCGGGCCTTTCAGCTCCGCTTCGCGTTGCCCGACCTGCTGGCGGAGTGGCTCCTGAGTGAGGATGGCGCCGCCGCCCAACGGGGGCGCGATGCGAAGGCCGGCCTGTTGTCCTCGATCGCGGTGTTCCAGCGGGGTCGTCTCGTGCGGCTGCTGTTCGAACCGCCGAGCCGCCGCTGAGCCGAACCGCGTCCGCAGCCGTGTGCTTGGCGACAAGTCGCGGTGGAGACAATGGCTTGCCTCGGTGTCCGCTTACCGAGCGGTGTCGTCGTGCTTCTCGATGTGTTCGAAGACGTCGGCGTTGGTCTCCTGCCACCACTCGGGCAGGGCGTTCCACTCGGCGACGTAGGACGGCTTGGGGTCGGCGAAGTGGTGGTACACCTGGCCGGTCCAGCAGGCCGCGACGAACTGGCCCTTCTGGGTGCGGCTGAGCTTGGCGGCGTTGCCGGCGGTGACGCCGAGGAAGGTGCGGACCTGCTCGTAGACCACGACCGCAGCGGCTTTTTCCCAGTCCTGGGTGTCTTCCCAAGGGGTGACGTAGCCGGGCTCGGGCTCGCCGGGGAAGTGCTTGATCACGCCGGCGAGCCATGCCTCGCGGAACACGCGGCCGCCTTCGATGAGCGGGTGCGCTCGCCGACTACCCCGAAAACGCCCCACAGCGCGACGAGCAGGCCGATCGAGACGATCAGCAGCACCCTGATCACCGGGATGTCCGCCGGATCGACGTGGTCACCGAGCCTGGGGGCGAGCAGACCGGCCGGGTCCTCAACGACGTCCACGTGTTCACCGGGGTCCGGCCTGTCGTCCACCGCTACCGGGTCGCCGATCAGCGAGCCGTCCGGCCGGCGTAGTCGGGCTGTGCAGGCCAGGCCGCCGCCCTTGGCGTGTTCGCAGCTGGTGGACACCACCGTGGTGGTGATGCGCGTGCCGTGGTCGGCCAGGTACCACAGCGAGCTCAGGCCGATCATGGCCATGCAGAACCAGGTGGCCAGCACGGTCGGGAGCAGTGGCCAGATCCGTCGGGTGAGCACGATCGCGGCACTGGCCGCGCTCGCCCCGCCGAGCACGCCCAGGATGAACGAGAAGACCTGCACGACGCCGCTGGCGCTGGTCGCGCCGATCCCGATCAGTCCGCAGGCCAGCAGCGTGGTCAGCAGGCAGAGGCCGGCGCGCACGGTGGCCCGGCGCCAGCCCCACGGCGTGAGCCGGTCCGATCTGGTCCGGGAATGCGCACGCGTGTCTTCGGCCGGCATTCGCGGATTCTGGCACGTCAGTGCCCCACCACGGCGCAGAACCGGAATTGCGTACCGGCTGGCTCAGCAGCACCCCAGCCAGCTGTCCGGTCTCGCCGAACATGATGCCGCTGCCCTCCATCTGACCTGCGCGGACTCAGTTGCATTGGGAGCCCTCCTGTCGGTCTGTCTCATCGATTGTGGTGCCGGCAGAAGCAGGGACTGAGGCTCGGTCGACCGGCGCGGCGCCGGGGACCCAGTCGGCGCCCAGGTACGCCTGAGCGCCGACGACTCAAAGCTCCGGCCGCCGTCCTGCGCCGGCTGGCTGCTCCCGGTTTACCGCCGGTCGTTCTGGGGTAATACCGCTCTCGTAACGCAACCAGTTTCGAGGTGAGAGCGGTGAAGGAAGCGCGGTCGCGGTGTCCGATCAACCTGTCGCTGGAGATCCTCGGTGACCGGTGGACGCTGCTCGTTCTGCGTGACGTCGTTTTCGGCGGGGCGCGGCACTTCCGGGAGCTGCTCGGCGGTGAGGAACGGATCTCGTCGAACGTGCTGGCCGACCGGCTGGCCGCGCTCGTCGAGCACGGGCTGCTCAGCCGGGCCGGGGACGCGTCGCACAAGCAGAAGGTCACCTACAGCCTGACCGAACGCGCGATCGACCTCGTCCCGGTGCTCGTGCAGCTCAGCGCCTGGGGGGTGCGGCACCTGCCCGTGGCCGACGCCTACGCGGCCCGCGCGGACGTGCTCACCGCCGGCGGTCCCCCGCTGTGGGAAGCCTTCATGGACGAACTGCGCGAGACTCACCTCGGCACCCGCCGCGGGGAGGCGCCGGACGGCCCGACCGTCGCCGAGCGCCTCGACGCCGCCTACGCGGCATCCGTGGCCGACCGAACGGAGTGACGATGGAAACCCGGCTCGACGAACGGTTCAGCGATCCCGGCACCGAGGCCACCGGCTGGGCCGAAACCGCGCGGGCGCTGGAAGAGGCCCAGATCAGCTGGCTCACGACCGTCCGCGCCGACGGCCGGCCGCACGTGACACCGCTGGTCGCGGTGTGGCTGGATGGGGCGGTCCACTTCAGCACCGGCGCCGGCGAACAGAAGTATCTCAACCTCACGGCGAACCCGAACGTCGTGCTGACCACGGGACGCAACACCTGGGACGATGCCCTCGACGTGGTCGTCGAGGGCGTGGCCCGGCGCGTCACGGACCGCCCGACGCTCGTCCGGCTCGCCGCGGCGTGGCTGCGGAAGTGGGACGGCAACTGGGTTTACGAGGCGACCGACAACGGGTTCCGGCAGGGCGGCCACGACGACGTCGCGGTCTTCGCCGTCGAACCGGCGAAGGTCCTGGTCTTCGGCCGGCAGCGGACGAACCCGTCGGAGACGTCGATGCTGTCCACTGTGGAGTTCACCCACACCAGCCATCGTCTCTGACGCCGCGTCAGACTGGCCGCGCTCGCATCAGGTCGGCTGAGACAGGACACCAGCTCGCAACCAGTGTGCGCTTAGCGGACGTCCGGACCATCCTCTCATCAGCGTAAGGCGGTCTGTGTCAAGCAGATGGTCGCTGCCTCGTCCGTCGTCGGTCCCCGCATAGCGGTAATGGGATTGGCCCCAGCAGCGTGTAATCGGGTTGGTACGACGACGGGCGGGGCTGCCCGTGATGAGAGGCGAGATCATGGTGTGTCTCAATGCCGCGTGGGGCTCGCCCCGACCGTCTGCTTGACGGCCGCCACAAAGTGACTGGGCGGCGCGGGAACGTGGTGCGGATGAACTGGTGCCGTGGGTCGCGGTCTGCGGGTCCCAGCGTTGCCCGGAGGTGATCACCGCGTGCAGGTGACGCAGGATGGCCGCGGTGATCGCGGCCTGGGCCTGCGGCGCGGTGAGCGTGTTGGTCTCCCGAGTGGTCAGGTGCTGGTAGCGGGCCGCGTAGACGGGGTTGGCATGTCGTGCGGCCCAGACGACGCGCCAGGCCGCCAAGCGCAGGTTGGGTCGGCCTTGACCGGTGAGTTTGGTGCGGCCGGTGAAGGTGCCCGAGGACCGTTCGCGTGGGGCCGGGCAGGCGTGTTTGACCAGCGCGCGGGCGGTGGTGAATCGGGTGGGGTCGCCGGTCTCGGCGAGGATCGCGGCGGCGCCGACCGCGGACAGCCCGACGATCGAGGTGACGCACGTCGTTCGGCTCGGAAACCGAGGTTGCCGACAGTCTCGGTGGAGTGGACGGCTCAGAACACCTCCGGCCGGTTCGCGCCGTGATCACCCGTTGCCGGGCCAATGGTTGAACTGTCTTCGGTGGACGGCATCGCCACGCGGACTGCGGGCTGGATCGTTCCACCCCGGTCCGCCCTTGCTGGGTGACCGGCCGTGCCGATATATTGAAGTAGTTAGGAAAGTTTCCTAACTAAAAAAGGTCGCGGGTGCGACGGACGGTTGGCGGTTCCAGGGGAACGCCCCCGATCGGCGCGAGGAGAAGTAGTTCCTTGTGTCGTCACAAGTATTGAATCGTTTACTACGCGGTCCGCCGGGCAACAGGCTGCCGTGCCGAGCGCCTCTCGGTTGCGGCAGTCAACTGTGGACATTGGCTTTGTTCGGGAAGCCACTGGGGTGTCGCGTACAACCATGAGACGTGGAGGATCCGATGGTGAACGGAAGACGATGGGTCGCGGCGATCGTGACAGCAGCGGTGGCGGGGCTGGGTATGGCTGTTCCCGCGGCGCCGGCGAGTGCCGGCCAACTTGGCAACGCCACGACAGCGGCAGTTCCGAGGTTTGATCACGCGGTCCTGATCATGATGGAGAACCGCGGATACAACAGCATCATCGGCAGTTCCCACGCGCCATACCTGAACTCTCTCGCCAAGCAGTACGCCCTGTTCACCAAGTCGTCCGCGCTCACGCATCCCAGTGAGCCCAACTACATCGCGCTGCTGTCGGGCTCCACCCAGGGCGTCAAGGACGACTCGTGTCCGCACACCTTCGCCGCGGACAACATCGCCCATCAACTCGCGGCGAGCGGGAGAAGCTTCGTCGGATACTCCGAAAGCCTGCCCCAGGCCGGTTACACTGGTTGCGAGAAGGGTGACTACGCCCGGAAGCACAGCCCATGGGTGAACTTCGGCGACATCCCGGCTTCCGCCAACCAGCCCTATACCTCGTTCCCGACGGACTACGGCAAGCTGCCGACGGTGGCATGGGTGACGCCGAACCTTCAGCACGACATGCACGACGGTTCCATTCAACAGGGCGATGCCTGGCTGAAGAAGAACATCGACGGGTACCTCCAGTGGGCCAAGACCCACAACAGCCTGTTGATCATCACCTGGGATGAGGACGAGGACAACGGTGGGAACAACTCGATCCCCACGATCTTCGCCGGCGCGCAGGTGAAGTCGGGGCAGTACGCGGAGAAGATCAACCACTACACGGTGTTGCGAACGCTTGAGGACGCTTATGGATTGGCCGCGCTGGGCGCGGCCAAGAAGGCCACAGCGATCACCGATGTCTGGTCGGGTAGTGCCTCCTGACAGTCAGGCAGTGGCCGTCCACATCGGGCGGAAGGCCCCCGCTCGGCAGAGCCTTGCCGTCTGCGATCGGCGCGTCGTTGATCTGTCGGGTGCGATCCGGGATTGACTGATCGTGGTCATAGCTACTCGGCGTCCGGCCGTCACCGTGATTGTCACGGTGACGGCCGCGACGCGTGAGGTTCACCCCGAACGGTGGACAGGGGCTTTCACAGTTCAGGCAGCCGCTGACAGTGACGCCTCGTAAGCGTCGGGACTGAGCAGCCGATCGCGGAGTGCCGCCGCACACTGCTGTAGAACGTGACCCAATTGTCAACCGCGGCAACGAGTTCCGCCTTCGTCGCGTAGACACGACGGAAGTACTCCTCGTGTTTGAACGTCGACCAGATCGACTCAGCCGGGCCTGTTGTCACAACAGATCCTGGTCGCGCCCATCGACCGATGCAGCCCATGGCGGAAGCACGCCTGCGCCGTCGATGACCTGACGCGCCGCCCGGATCCGATCCATGTGGAGACGCGTTTCCAGCATGACGCAGGAGCGTAGCTCAGTGATAACGGGCAAAACACACATGAGTCGGAGTCCGGAGACCGAGACACACGCACACCCACATGCCGAGGTGAGTGAGTCCCGGTGTCGGGTCACCGGGACTCACTCGGCCGCTGGTGTCAGCGGTCCATCAGAGCGAAGACGCCCCAGCCGAGGTATTCGCGTTGGTATCGGGCGTGGTGTACCGGGGCGGCGGTGAGTTCCGCGCGCATCTGCGCCGCGAGCTCGTCGTCGGGATTGGCGTCCAGCCAGCGGCGGGTGCTGAGCCATTGGTCTGCGACGCCGGGCCGATGCGCGGGCCGGCAGCCTGTTCCCGTTGGCTGACAATGATTCCTAGGCGTTCACGCTAGCCGCCGCAGGCGGGAACCGGAGCGACATCCACCGAACCGTCGATGACCTCTCCGGTGGCCTGGTCGACGGCGTGCACGGTCATGTGCTGGGTGACACCCGGCTGGTTGGGGGTCGGGTGCAGCTCCCGGATGCCGGTCGCCGTGGCCACGTCGGTGCCGGTGAAGAACACCTTCCCGTTGTCGGCAAAGGTGATCGTCCACACCTCGCCAACCACCCGAGTGTTGATCTCGAACTCCTCGCCGACCACGAAGATCCCGCCGGGTCCGTCGTCGTCGTGCTTCGACTTCAGGGTCCACGGCGTGCCCAGGCTGCCGACGCCGCTGGCCATCACCCCCGGACCGCAGGGCCGACCGTGACTGGCCGCCGCCCCACCCGCCGTAGCCAGCGTGAGCACGCCCACGCACACTGCGATTGTCACGATATGATTGCCTCGCAAAGGATCCTCCCCAACCTTGGTGAAGTGGTACCTGCGATCCTTGATACGTAAGGGGGTTACTACGACGCACTCTCAGGCAGCGAGTCGTGCGCGTGTCGGGACCGGTAGACCGGCTCAGATCTTGGATGCTGGGCTCATGCGACAAGTCACCGTGCTCGGCGGTTGTGGTGCATATCCGGAGCCAGGGCGGGCATGCAGCGGATTCTTGGTGGACTGGGACGGCTTCCGCCTTGTGCTTGACCTCGGCTACGCCACCCTGCCGCGGCTGCTGACGCACTGCCCCGACGACGCCGTGGACGCCGTTGTCATCACTCACGAACACCCAGACCACTGCATCGACCTGCACGGACTGTTCCGGATGCGCTTGTACGGCGGGGGCGGTCACCGCAAGCTGCCGCTGTACTGCACGCCAGGCGTACTGACTCGTCTCGGCGCTCTGGAGCCCGAAGTCGAACTGGGCATGGTGTTCGACGTCCACGAGTTGCCGGGGGCTTACAAAGTCGGTCCGTTCGAGCTGAGCTGCGTCCTGCTTCCGCACTACGTGCCCAACGTCGGTGTGCGGTTGCAGGCTGAGCAGATCGCGTTGGCCTACACCGGCGACACCGGCCCGGACCCGCTACTCGCCGAACTCGGTCGAGACGCCGACCTGTACATCGTCGAGGCCACAGACCGGACAGGCGAGTTGCAGCAGGTCCACCGCAACCTGTTGGCCTCTTCGGAGGCGGCGCAGTGGGCCGCGCGAGCGGGCGCCCGTCGCCTCATGCTCACCCACTTCTGGCCAGGCAACAACCGCCAGGCCGCCGTGGCCACAGCGCGATCCATCTTCGATGGCGAGGTACTCACCGCCGAGGAGGATCTCGTTGTCCCACTCGGCTCCCCTTGATCTCAAGGCGAACAAACGGCCGCCGCGGAATCAGGCGTCCCACCACTCACGAGTGCCGCAGCCAACCTCGTACTGCCACCAACCCGGCGTTTGTCCCTGGGCCAGCACAGCTTTGACACCGGCGAAGTCCGCGGCCGCGGGTCCGCACTCAATTTCGTGGCCCACAGTCCTTCCGTGTCCTGCGGGATCCACCCTTCGCGGAGCACTAACCGAAACCAGACCTTGATCTTCTCGGGCACGTTCTGCACGCTGGCCATAGTGCACCGAGCGCCGGTGGCACTTCCGAGCCGATGATCACCGCGGGTCGTACGGCTGACGTCCGCACTGCCGATGACAGCGCTGTCCGGCAAACCAATTGCACGGGGAATGCCTGGTCAGCTAGATAGCACCTCGTGCTTTATGACCTCTGGTCCCAATAGAGCCTCACCATCGTCACGCCGCGACTCGAGCTTCGGCTGCCGCGTGAGGAGGAACCAGCCGAACTCGCTCATCTCGCAGGCAAAGGCGTGCACCGCCCGGACGAACGCCCGTTCCTGACGCCCCTGGACCGATGGCAGCCCCGACGACCGGGCACGGTCCGTGCTCCAGGGACACTGGAGCCAGCTCGGAGCTTGGAGCGCGGAAGCGTGGCAGCTGGGACTTGGCGTCTTCTACCACGACAACCCGCTTGACGAGCGCGCGCCTTACTCCGTCGGCTCAGACCGTCACCCTCGACTTCGTCTCAACGAAGTTGTCATCGCGCAGCTCAGCAGTGTGCGTCAAGGCCATGATGGAAGAGAAAGGACAGGCGGGGTTCCAGTGCCGCTTGATGGCAGGCCGACCACGAAATCGGCCTGATCGGCTGCCGATCGGTCGGCCAGCGCTGGGTCCCGGCCGTCGATGTTCGCGCGGAAGTGTTGCAGGAAAAGCAAGAGGTGGCTTCACCAGTCACCACGGCACACGTCCTTGTCAGTCGGCGAACGCGAAGCGCTCAGCGTGCACCTGGTGGCGGGGTACGCCGAGTTCGCGGGTCGCGGAGAAGACTGCGTCGGTGAGCGTACGTGGGCCGCAGACGTAGACGTCGCGCTCCAGCAGGTCGGGCACGAGCGCGCGCAGTCGTTCGGCGTCCAGCCGCATGCCGGGCGCGGTGGACGGCCCGACCAGTAGGTGGATCACCGCGCCGTTGCGACGCGCCCATTCCGTCAGTTCGTCGCGCAGCACGACATCGTGCTGCGTGCGGGCTCGGTAGATGACCACTGCTCCCTGACCGATCTCCGCCAGCAGCGACAGTATCGGTGTTATCCCGATGCCGCCGGCGACCAGCACCGCGCGCGTCGTGGTGCGGTGCAGGGCGGTGAGCGCCCCGTAGGGCCCTTCCACGATGACTCGCGTGCCCACCTGGAGATCGCGCAGCGTCGAGCTTCCCTGGCCGACAGCCTTCGCGGTCAGCCGCAGCGAGCGACCGTCCGGCGACTCGGACACGGAGAATGGATTGCCCTTCCACCAACGGCCCTTGGCCAGGAACCGCCAGACGAAGAACTGCCCGGCCGCGGCCGGCAGCAGGTCGAGACGGCGGCCGGTCACGCGCACGGAGACGACGTCGTCGGCCTCCGACACCACCTCACTGACACGGAGTCGGTGGCGGAGGTTGCGCAGCACCGGCAGGCCGACCCGGAAGGTCAGGATCGCGGCGATGGACGACCACAACAGCGCCGACCAGTACGTCGTGGCAGCCGGTGAGCCGATGAAGGTGTCGCCGGCGATCGTCGCGTGCGCGAAGGCGACGTAGGCGGCCAGGTACATGCTCAGGTGGAGCAGGTGCCACTTCTCGTATGACAGCCTCCGCCGCAGCCTGCGCGTGGAGACGGTGGCGGCCAGGAGGATGAGCACGGTGGCCACCACGCCGAGCAGCACGCCGGTGTAGTTGGAGGGCGGAATGATCCAGAGCAGCTCGGCCAACGGTGTGCGGCCGGCAGCGCGGGCCAGGCCGATGGTGACGAAGGTCAGGTGTCCGAGGACGGTGAAAGCCAGGCCGAACCCGATCAGCCGATGCCACGAGGTGAGCTCGTCCATGCCCAGTCGGCGTTCCAGCCAGGGAATGCGGGCGGCGAGCAGCAGTTGCACGTCCATGAACAGGCCGCCGCCGAGCCCGAGTAGCCGGCCGACCGACACTGTCGGGTCCGCCAGGGCTCCCGTGTGGCCGAAGAACACGGCGATCAGCGTCGCGTTGGCGGCGAGGAAGAGGGCGATCGCCGCGCTGCCTGCCTGTTTCGGTCGCAGCGTGAGGCGTGCGGGAGCCGACCGGTAGGGTAACGCCGGCAGCGGGCTATCAGTACTCAATGGACTGTCCTAACGGGACTCGTTGGTAGGGACTGCCGGTGCCGGGTCCCGGTGGCGGGTTCTGGGCGAGGAACGCGTCGACTCCGGTCTGGCCGACGGTGGTGAGGGTCGCGTCATGGATCGGGGCGACCCGGGCGGGCTTGAGCTGCCGGATGTAGTCGACGGTCGCGCCGCTGCGGGTGTAGAAGCCGTGCAGGGGAACGAGCAGCAGGTCGATCGGCACGCCGGGGTCGGTCATCGCGTCCCCGGGGTGAAACAGCCGGCCGTCGATCAGGAATCCCGAGTTGCGGACGCGGGGGATGTCCGGATGGATGGGCGCGTGCCACTCGCCGTGGACCTGCACTTCCAGGCCGCCGACGTCGAAGACGTCGCCATGGCCGACCACCCGCACGCGTGCGCCCCGGGCCGCCCCGGAGTCGGCGAGTAGTCGGGCGACGGATGTGTTGGTCCAGATCTGCAGGCCTGGGTGTGCGGCTGCGGCGGCGATTCGGGTTTCGTCGTAGTGGTCGAGGTGTTCGTGGCTGATCAGCACCGCGTCCGCGTCGGCTGCGGCGTCTGCCGTGCTGAGGCCGCCGGGGTCGATGACGGCGGTGAAGCCGTCGTGCTGCACGCGGAGTGCGGAGTGACCCACCCAGGTCAATCGCATGTCCTGCTCCATTATCGAGAGTGTCGGTGTCAGAGTGTCTTGTCGACGTGCCAGATCTGACCGTTCCCACGGTCCGCGAGGTGTGCGAGCAAGACCGCGGCGGACACGGCAGGCGTCAGTAACGCGCCCTCGCGCCGGGCACGGTCCATGAACTCAAACATCTGAGGATTGGTCGTTTTCGCCTCCTCATAGGACTGCCGGTTCATCGACGTGTCCACATGGCCAGGTCGGTACACATTGGCGGTGACACCGGAGCCGTCCAACTCGAAGGCGAGGTTGAGGGTGTGCGCCTCAAGCCCGGCCTTGGTGGTGACGTACGCGTTTGTCCCGGCCAGCAGCCTGACGTCGGACGCCGCCGCGCTGGACACGTTCACCACGCGTCCCCACTTCTGGTCCACCATGGCGGGTAGCAACGCCGAGGCCAGTTCGATCGGGGCTGTCAGGTTGACGTCGACGGCCCGTCGCAACAGCACGGGCGCGGTTCCCGCAGTAGGCCCCAGCGGTTGGGCGACGCCGGCATTGTTGATCAGGATGTCGATCGTGGCCCACTGGGCGATCACCGTCACGATCTTCTCGGAGCGATCCGCCCTGTCGGCAAGGTCGACCGGCACCACCAGCGGCTCGGCGCCCGCGCGGGCCACCAGGTCCGCCGTCTCCACGAGTTGGTCGCGTGTTCGCGCGAGCAGTGCCAGGCGCGCCGCGCCCGCCCGTGCGAGTTGCAGGGCGATTTCCCGCCCGATTCCCCGGCCGGCTCCGGTGATCAACGCGGTGCGGCCGGCGAACGGCTGAGCAGCGAATTCGTCCATTGGTCCGCCTTCGTGACGATGAATGGCCTGCATCCGTCTCACCGCAGCCGGTTCATGACACTGGCGAAGGACGTCATGTCCAGTTGGTTGGCGACGAAGTAGGTGAGCCCGTAGGTCTCGCGGTAGCGATGCACGGTCTCCGCCATCTGTTGCGTCGACCCGCGCAGCACGTTGGGCTTGCTCAGCAGTGCCTCGTCCGCAAGTCCGGGCGCCAGTGACCGCGCGAAGGCGAGGTTCGGTTCCGCGCCCTCGGCGGCGACTGCCTGGAGCAGCAGGTTCAGCTCCAGAGAGTCGAACCGGGGACCGGCGGCGGCCTTGAGGAACGCGACACGCTCGGCCAACGCGCTCTCGTCGACCTGGTCGCCGTGGGTGGGCACGACCGTGGGGTTGAATCCGCTGAAGCCGACGATGTCCGCGTGGCCGGCGGCGGCGGTCAGGACCTTGTCTCCTTGGCCGGCCAGCATGATCGGCGGCGCTGGGCGCTGAGTGGTTCTCGGGTGGTAGTCGTCGTCGAACAGCCGGCGCAGTTCGGTCACCGTGCCTGTCAGGTGGTCGATGCGTTCGCCCGGTCGGGGGAACGGCACCTTGGCCGCCTCGAATTCGTGGCGGGCGTAGCCGGCGCCGAGCCCCACCTCGAGACGGCCGTCGACCAGTTGGTCGACGGTGGCGATGTCCCGGGCGAGCAGGGCGGGTTGGTAGAAGGCGGCGTTGAGCACGAATGTGCCCAGTCGGGGGCGGGTGGTGACCGCCGCGGCCGAGACCAGCGCCGGGAACGGCGCGGGCCGGCCGATGTGATCGGCTACCAGGATCACGTCGTAGCCCAGGTCCTCGGCCTGGCGCGCCGTGTCCTGCCAGGCGGCGCGGGAACCGCCGGCGAACAGCACGGTGCCGAATCGAAGGTCACGAGCGGTCATCGCGATCATCCCCACGAGATCAGACGAACCGAGTGAGTTAGTTAACTGACTAACTCACGCTACCACAGCCCGGCGGGGCGCTAAGTTAGCGACATGACACACCCGGACACGCAGGCGCCGGTTGAGGTGGCGCGTCCCGGCAAGCGGGACCGCCTGATCGCCGCCGCGCAGGCGGCGATGCTCGCGCACGGCGTGGAACGCACGTCCCTCGCCGACATCGCGCACGCGGCGGACGTCCCCCTGGGCAACGTCTACTACTACTTCAAGACCAAGGGCGAACTCGTGGCGGCGGTGATCGAGCGCCAGCGGTCACGCCAGCAGGAGGCCTTCGCCGCGCTCGATCAGCGGCCGACGCCCGCGCAACGCCTGTGCGCCCTGCTTGACTCGTGGATGGCCCAGCGGGAGAAGCTCACCGCCCACGGCTGCCCGGTCGGCACACTCGGCACCGAACTGCGCAAAGGCGCTGACGAGTTGGCCGACGACTCGGCAGCGGTGCTGGCCGGACTTCTCGGCTGGTTCGAGCGTCAGTTCACCGAGATGGGCCGCGGCGACGCCCGCCAACTGGCAGTCGCGCTGCTCGCCGCCTACGAGGGGACCATTCTGTTGGCCAACACGCTGGCAGACCAGGACCTGATCACCGTCGAGGGTGAGCGGCTCAAACAGTGGATCACCTCACTGGCGTGATCGCGGCGAACTGCCGCTACGCGATCACACCGCATCCTGCCCGGCGTCGAGTGCCGGCGGGGTGGAGGTGGACGGGGTGGGATCAACCCGCGCCTACCCGGCGAACTGAGCTCGGACAACCGTAGCGCCGGACTGTGCGGGCACTGTCGCCGCCGGCCAATGCCCAGGCGCCGCCTCGGTACAAGCACAGCAATATGAAGGCATCCGCTCATGCCGCCGAGCGGCCGCGGTCGACGTCCGCGACTACCGACGAGCGGGCGTTTCCGGCCAAGACCGCCCGGTCTAGTACTTTCGGCTTATCTCCACGCGGCGAAAACCCTCCGAACGACGTGGGCCAGTTCAGTGTATTTGAGCGGGCGTCGGTTCCGTCGCCATCTTCAGACCTACTGTGGCGGTGCTTGGTGATCTTCAACCGGAACCGTAGAGGGGACGCACCTTGCCACACCGGACCAGATTCCTCGGCGCCACGTTAGCGGCGGCGGGCGCCGCCGCGGCACTCCTGCTGGCCGCGGCCGTTCCCGCCGCCGCCACCCCGGCCACCGCCGACCAGGACGTCGCGCAGCTGTACCAGGACGTCGTCGACCTCTACAACGGTCTGCCCGCGAGCGCGCTGCGCGGCGTCGACCCGCTCATCGACTCGCCCCTCCCGCGGATCGGCCCCCGATTCCAGCCCAAGGTGGACCCGATCCCGGGCTGCACCGAGGGTTCGCTGCTGACGTACGCCGACAAGCTCGCGGCCCAGCTCACCCCGCTGGAGAACAAGGCGTTCGCCGCCTTGTCGGCGCTCAGCCAGCTCTACGTCCAGGGCGTCGCGTCCGACAAGTCCCCGCAGGTCTTCGGCACCGACGGCCAGTACACCCCGCGCGCCACGGCCACTATCGACAAACTGCGTGGCTTCTGGGACATCGAGAGCTGGAACATCCAGCTCGTCGCCTGGAAGGGCACCGATCTCGGCAGCCAGGCGAAGATGGCGCAGACCTTCAGCCTCGGTCTCGCGCCGGCGAAGGTGAAGGCCGCCGCCGCGCTCACCACCCAGGTGCTCTTCGAACTGCCTGCACTGCAGGGCGGCCGCAACCCGCTGCTCACGCTGAACGCCTTCTCCGCCCCGGCCGACAGCCTCGGCGGCAAGCGCGTGGCGCTCGGTGACGGGCTGCTCGACGTCGTCAACACCCTCGGATTCGACGACGTCTCGGTGGAGGCCGTGGTCGGACACGAGTACGGCCACCAGGTCGACTTCGCCCACGACAACTACCCGCCCAACGAGTCCTCCGAGATGGGCCCGGACGCCTACGGCGGCTACTTCGTCGCGCACGCCAAGGGTTTCGGCTGGAACTCCCGCCTTCAGCAGGAGGTCACCTACCTGGACGCCTCCATCGGTGACTGCTTCCACAGCCACGGCACCCCCGACCAGCGCAAGGCCGCCGGCGCCTGGGGCGAGAAGCAGGCGACGGGCCAGGGCAACCCGAACCGGGTCCTCCCGTCCGCCACGATGATCGACAAGTTCCAGAAGGAATACCCGAAGCTGATGCCGCCGGCCGGTGACCAGTCGGCCGCAGCGACGTTGGCCGCCGCTCACCGGTGAGCTCCGGCGGGCCGTCTCCTTCCCCCGACCGAGGGAGACGGCCCGCTTACCGAAGGAGTTGCCCATCGGAAATGGCCGCACGACGGCCTCACCATCTCACCCGGGCCTTGCGGGCCGGAATGTGAAGTCGGTTCATCGACTTCCGTTCATGCCGCCGATCGGGCATTTGGGTTGGTGCTCGACACCATGTGCCGACCCGGTGCGGCAGGTCGTCGATGATCTTCATCGGCGACCTGCCGCGTTGTGCGAAGAGCGAGTGGCGATGAAACAGTCGCCGCATCTCCGGCGTGACGTGGTCGTAGATCCGGCCCATCCCCTTCATCGTGGCGAAGTCGACCAAAACAGCCATAGGCAGTCCTCGCCGACCCCGCTGTCGGCCTCCAGCCAGTCGCCGCTGTCGGGCTGGACAGGGGCGACACCCTTACGGTCGTAGGGACGGTGCGGATCGAAGTCGGCGAGCACGGGGCGGCGGTAACGCTCGGCGGTGGCGAACGGGACTCCCCAACATCGCCGGGCTGGATGTCACCCTCACCGAGGCGCAGCGGGCCCGGCTGGACGAGCTCTCCGCGCCCACACTGCCTTTCCCCGCGGGGCGGGTGCTCCAGTTCGGTGGCATGACCGTGGACGGCGTGAAGTAGGAGATCCCGCCGCAGATGGCGGTTCGCGTCAAGGCGTCGCGACAAATCGAGCAGTGCTCGGTGAGCGGGCAACAGGAGTGAACGTCATGGGGCTTGTGCGCGACAAGGTGGTGCGGTCGAGATGAGCAAGGCGTTCGCCGACGCCACGCCGCTGCGCCGGCTCGGCCGCGCCGACGAGGTGGCCGGGCTGATCGGCTTCCTGTGCTCGGACGCGAGCTCGTTCGTCACGGGCGCGGACTTCGTCGTGGACGGCGGCTTCAGCTGCGGCGCGGCGATGACCGGCGTGGGGAATGCGGTCACGCGGGCGTGAGCCGCCGATCGGAAGACCACGCCCGCCGATGAGGATCCGGAGGTGACGTCCTCCTGGTATCGGCGACGTGGCGGCCCAATCCCGGTGGCATAGAACAAGCCCTGGGCCACGACCTCGTGCAGGGCACGTTTCACCCGCCGAGATGACCGACGAGCGACGCGGACGACGGCGGTGTCCAGTACCGTGATCGGCACGGTTCTTCGTGATCGGGACGGGGTGCTAGTGGACGGCGAGAGCACGAGCAACACCTTCGACGGCATCGCCGACAACGTCGTGCAGGCCGGGTCGATCGACGTGCTCAACGTGTTCGTCGAGCCCACGGCGCCGAAGGCCGTGCCGTGGCTCGTGCCCGTGCCGCCGGACTGGTTCATCAACCGTCACGCCGAGCTGGCGCTGCTCCGGGATTTGAGCAGCCACCGCGACGGCCGGACCAGGCCCGTCGTGGTGGCGCTGCGGGGCATGGCCGGTGTCGGCAAGTCGGCGCTGCTGAAGCAGGCGGCGATGGTTCTGAAGGGTGATTTCCCGGACGGCGCGCTGCACGTGACCTACGGCGTCGAGGACGCGTCGCCCGCGCACGCGGCGGGTCGGTTCCTGGCCGCGCTGGGCGTGCCGGACAAGGCGATCCCGGTGGCCTTCGACCGCCGGATCGACCTCTACCGGACGCTGACCGCCGACCGGCGGGCCATCGCCGTCTTCGACGACGTCACGGACGCCGCGCAGGTCACGGCGCTGCTGCCGAGCTCGCCGCAGAGCCTGGTGCTGGTGGCCGGGGCCCGCGTCGAGGCGTTGGAGGAGCTGCACGTCGACGGGGCGGTCGACATGCGGCTGGAGCCGCTGGCCGACGAACACGCGATCGAGCTGCTGGCCGCTGTCTGCCCGGACGGCCGCATCGCCGCCGATCCGGTGGCGGCCGGGGAGCTGGTCGAGGCCTGCGGGCAGCTGCCGCTGGCGCTGTACGTCGCCGCGTCCTGGCTCAAGCTGCGGCCCCAGTGGGGTGTTCGCCGGCTGGTCGAGCATCTGGCCGCCGTCGACGGTGACCCCACCGCGGCGGGGCGGTCGGCCCGGGACAACGTCTACTCGGTGTTCGACCTGGCCTACGAGACCATGTCCGACCGCGTGCGTTCCCTCTATCGCCTGATGGGCGTGATCGTCGGCGTGCACTTCGGCCCCGCGGTGCTGGCGGCCATGTCGGGGCGGCCGGTGGCCGAGATCCGGGACGACCTGGACGCGCTGGCGCTGTCCGGCATGGTCGAGGACCTCGGTGACGACGCGTTCCGGCTGCACCGCCTGGTCCGCCTGCACGCCCTGCGCCGGGCGGCCGCCGAGGACTCCGACGAGGACCGCGTGACGGCCTTGAGCCGGGCGGCGAACTGGTGGCTGACCTCGGCCCGCGTCGCCGACGTGGCCACGACCGGCGCCCGCCGGATGCGGATGGCGCCGCCGACCGACGACGTCGTCACGGTGGCGGCCACCCTGCCGAAGGGGGCCGGGCTGGCGTGGCTGAGCCGTGAGCTGCCGAACCTGCTCGCCGTCATGCGAGCCGCCGAGAGTCAGCAGTGGCACGACCTGGTGTGGCAGCTGTTCGAGGCGCTGTGGCCGCTGTTCGACGCCCGGCACCCGCTGGCCAAGTGGGTGGAGGCCGGCAGGATGGCGGTCAGTTCGGCCCGGTTGAGCGGAAATTCGGCGGCCGAGGTGCGGTGCCGCTGCCTGCTGGCCAAGGCGTACCAGGAACTTGAGCGGTACTCGGATGCTCACGTCGAACTGGATCGGGCCCGGGAGCTGGCGCGGGGTGATGACCGGCTGACCGCGTCCACCGCCGACTTTCTCGGCAACGTGTTGCTGCGCGAGGGAAAGCCGGCCGAGGCGCTGGCCAGCTTCCAGGCCTCCCTCGCGGTGTACGAGCGGCTCAAGGTGGAGCGCGGCACGGCGTTGCAGAGCATGATGGTCGGACGGGCGTTGACCGCGCTCGGACGCTACGACGAGGCGCTCGCGGCGTTCGACCGCTCGCGGCGGCTGATCGAGGGTTCTGACTCCGAGTCCCTGCTGCCCAAGCTGTTCGTGAGCACGGCGGCGGCGCTGTCGGCCAAGGGTGACATCGCCGAGGCCGAGCAGGCGTTGTCGAGGGTGGTCGAGCTCGCGGGAATGACGGTGCCCGGGGCTGCGGCTCTCGCCGAGTTGAGCGCCCTCGCGGAGCGCCGTGGGGACGACGCCGCCGTGCGGAGCTACCGCGCCCGGGCTGTGGAACTGTATGAGGGCATGGGAGTCAACCCGCGGACGGCCGCGGTGCTGGCCGGACTGCCGACAGCGTGAGCGTGCCGGAGTTCGCGCCCGCGTCGATGTCCAGGCGTTCGTCTGCGCGGCGGTTGTGCACGTCCCACCAGTAGAGCGCCGAGCCGGCGACCGAGCACGGGACGTCGCCGGCGGTCTCGACCTCCGTGCCGTCACGCAGAAGGGCCACCGAGCTGTTCGGCGTCGATCGGCAGATCGCGATT
Organism: Kutzneria sp. NPDC051319; assembly: GCF_040682195.1. NCBI lineage: Bacteria > Bacillati > Actinomycetota > Actinomycetes > Pseudonocardiales > Pseudonocardiaceae > Kutzneria > Kutzneria sp. NPDC051319. The sequence goes on from NZ_JBFBAM010000002.1 coordinate 275,620, forward strand.
CGCGCCCCGGGCCAGCGCTTGAGGAGGTCGCGCGGATCCTCCAGCTCGTCCGACCACACCACGGCGGCGCGTTCGGACAGCTCCGGATCGGCGGCGTCGGCTCGCACCGCCAGGTGTCCGTCGGGTTGGTCCTCGGCCCGCCAGACCACCGGAAACCGTTCCAGCACAAGCCTTTTCGCGTCTGATACGGCCTGGACGACGAACGCCTCCGGCTCGGTGATCTTCACCAGCGGCGACGGCAGCGGTCGGGCGACGGCGTTCCACGGCGGCTCGCTCAACCCCAGCACCTCGTACATGCGTTGCCGCAGCAGTGCGGCCGAACGACCGGGGTGAGCGAAGATCGTTCCCGCGATGTCGCCAGCGATGTCGCCCCGCCGCATGGCAGCGTCCAGCTGCGGGAGCAGGGGTTTCTCGGTGTCGAGACGCGGCAGTCGGTCGATCAGGCGGCGCATCGGCGACTCGGCCACGACCTCGGGACCGCCGTCGGCCGCCAGCACCACGGGACGGCGCAGGCCGACCGAGTAGCTGGTCAGCGAGCCGTGATCGGATATCACGAGATCGGCGGCCACAATGGCGGCCCGCCACCCCTCCTCGTGCGGCACGACGATCATGCCGGCGTCGGCGGCGTGACGAAGCCAGGCCTCGATCTGGAGCGGGCCGTGCCGGGTCCAGACGTTCGGATGCAGCACGAGCGCCACCCGATAGCGATCGGCCGGCAGCGCCGCGGTGATCCAGGCCGGCAGGTCGGGATCGCTGCCGTACAAGGAGAATCGGCCCCAGGTCGAGCACAGCAGGATCAGCTGACGATCGGTGGCGGCCAACGCCTCGCGGTACTTGCGGCGGCGGGGCGTGCTGGCGTGGATCCGGTCCATGCAGGGATCGCCGGCGACCAGCACCCTCGACGCCAGTTCTGGGGCCACCGCACGGACCGTGGCGGCCTGGTCTTCGTGCGCCACGACCAGCGTGTCCGGCACGATCGTGCCCTCGTGGACCAGGCTTTCCGGCCGCAGCCCGGAGATGACTCCTTGCTGGGCCGGCGCATTGCGGTGGAAGCCGACGCCGTGCGGCACCCGGATCAGGGGAGCGCGCAGCCGGTGGAGTTCCCCGTTGTCACTGGCGGCCAGTGCCAGGTCGTAGTCGGCGGCGACGGCCTCGGCCCAGTCCTTGATCAGCGCCCCGCGGCCGGCGAGGGCCTCGGGGAGCGGGTGGGAGAACGCCGAGCCCTTGTCCACCGCGAACGTGACCTCGATGCGGTGGTCGGAGAGGATGAGGGGCAGCAGATCCCACAGCCGGTTGACGCTGGCCGGCGTGCGCGCGACCACCAGCACCCGCCTCAGCGCTGTGAGCGTGTCCCAGGGGCTCCCGGCTCCCGGCTCCCGGCTCCCGGCTCCCGGCTCCCGGCTCCCGGCTCCCGGCTCCCGGCTCCCGGCTCCCGGCTGTCCCATTTTACCGTATTGACCGTCTTGCTGACCGCTGTCGGACGGACTGTCCCTCCTTCGGGTGGGTTCATCTTCCGTCACCTGGTCAGTGTACGAATCGCCGCTGGTCAGAGCCCGGCGAGGGTGGGCTGCTGGTCGGGGTTGCCGTAGGTCAGCGTGCGGCGCAGGCCGTCCCGGAGCCGGCCGACGGCCTCGGCGTCGAGATCGAGGTCCAGGGCGAGTTCGCCGTCCTCGACGGAGAGCTCCTCGGCGGCGTCCTCGGTGAACCGAAGGATGAGTCGGCTGTCGGACAGCTCGACGTGGGAGATGCCGCCGTAATGGACGCCACCCTCGTCATCCATTACGCAGTAGGTGTCCATGCCGGTGGCGGCGTCCTGCGCGGTGGGCGGCTGTAGGGAGAGCTGCACGATGAGGTGCCCGCCGGAGCCGTCGGCGCTCTCGGCGAGACCGAGCGTGAAGACCTGGTCGTCGGCGTTCTCGCCGGCGGTGACGGTGGCGACGGTGCGCCAGGTGGAAGTGGGCATGAGTTCCTATCCTGCCTGCCAGGAGTTGCCGCCCCAGTGGTAGCTGACGCCGATGCCGAGCTCGCTGACCGCTCGGTTCATGGCGCCCTTGCACTGGGGGCACGGGGGTTTCGTGCCGTGGATCTCGACCCTATCGCCCTTGTTCACGGGCAGCCGCCCGGCCAGCGGGTCGCCGGCGATCGGCACTGTCGGGGAGCCGCCGTGCATGCGCATGGAGCGGGCCTCGGTGTGGCTGGCCATGGAGGCGTTGGGGAAGCCGAGCGCCGACTCCTCCTGGAGCTGGTTGCCGCTGCGCAAGCCGTAGTGGTACTTCACATTGCCGTGCGGGTCGTACACCGTGACGTGCGCGAAGTGCGGCTTCCGCTTGGCCAGGCCGAGCGGGTCGATGAACACGAGCGGGTCGTCGACGTAGGCGTACTCGTTGGGCGCCGGGGCCAGGCCGAGCGGGTCGGGGCTGAGGTAGCGGCCTTGTTCGGGGTCGTAGTACCGCAGGTAGTTGTAGTCGAGGCCGGTCTCGTCGTCGTGGTACTGCCCGGGAAATCGCAGCGGGCAGTCGACGCGGGTGCCCTCGGAGGCCGTGGCCTGTCCCCACAGGCTGCTGCTGGCCTGCCACGCTAGTTCGCCGTCAGGGGTGAACAGCTCACGCGGCGAGCCGACCTGGTCGGCGACGATGGCGTAGAACTGCTGGTCGATGGCAGCTTGCGGGGCGGTGGCGGCCCACGACCGCACGGTTTGGGCGGCGGGTCGATCGCCGTCCGGCTCCCAGTCCCAGGTGGTGGTCGTGACGGGCCCGCCGACCCGGCTGTGGGCCTGCTCAGCCAGCTGGGTGCCGTCCCAGACGAACTCGACCTGCTTGGTGACGGCCCCGTCGGGGGCGAGGCGCTGCTTGGCGATGCGCCGCCCGAGCGGGTCGTAGTGGTAGTGCCAGCGGTCGCCGGTCGGCGTGGTGACGGCGAGCAGCCGGTCTTCGGCGTCCCACTCGTAGGTCCACCGCCGCAGCTGCCCGGACAGGGTGCGCCGCAAGCGTTCCACGACCCGGCCCTGCCCGTCGTAGCGGAACTGGGTGCCGTCGGAGCTGCGTAGGCGGGTGCCCTCGTAGCTGCGCCCGTTGATGAGGTTGCCGGTGGCGTCATAGGCGTACTGCTCGTCATCGACGGCGGTGACGCGGCCGCGGTTGTCGTGCGTGAACTGACGCGGGCCGGCCAGCTGATCAACGATGCTGGTCAGGGAGTTGTCCGCGCGGTAGTTGTAGGAGCGGCGCTGGAGCAGGGCCTGCCCCCGCGCCTCGGGGCGCGTGACGGCCTGGGTGTGCAGGCGGTGGTTGGCGTCCCAGGTCTGCGCGAGGGCGACGGCGCCGACCTGGCGATGGAGCTCCCGGCCGGCCGTGTCGTAGCCGAAAGTTGTTGTCTGGCCGGCAGTGTGCAGCGCGAGGGGCTGGTCGTTGGGGTCGTACTCCCACCGGCTGTCCGCCCCGACCGGGGTGCGCCGGCTGAGCCGCCGCCCGGCGGCGTCGTAGGCCGAGACGACCGCGCGGCCGTTGCAGACCTCGGCCAGCGTGCGGCCCAGCGGGTCGCGATCGAACGTCAAGGTGCTGACGGCATTGGCCGCCTGGATCATGCGGCCGACCGGGTCGTAGGCGAACGTCGTGACGGCCTCGCCCGCACGCTGCGAGACGATGTTGCCCAGCATGTCGTAGTCGTACTGCACGGTCTGGCCGGCGCCGTTGGTGCGGGCGACCAGCTGCTCGGCGGCATCCTGTTGGTAGGCCAGGGTTCTGCCGTTGAAGTCGGTCTCGCCGACGAGATTGCCGGCGATGTCGTAGTCGTACCGCCAGACCAGGCCGGCCTCGTTGGTCACGGAGACCAGCCGCAGCTCCGTGTCGTAGGCGTAGGCCAAGCGCGTGCCGTCCGGGCTGATATCGGCCGAGCGCAGGTCGAAATGCGTGATCTCGGCTCGGGCGATGGTGCCGACGGCATCGGTGTACGCGACGAGATTGCCTTCGCTGTCATAGTTCCAGCGTTCGGCGGCGCCGTCGGGCCTGACCCGGGAGGCCAGTTTGCCCTCGATGGTCCACGTGGTGGCGGTGACGCCGCCGGTGGGATCGGTGACCGCGGCGATCCGGCCGAATGCGTCATAGGTGAACGTCGTTGTGGCGCCAAGGGGATCGGTCACGGCGACCGGCAGGCCCGCGGCGTTGGTGTCGACCCGGCGGGTGTGGCCCAGGGCGTCGGTGACCGTCCGTGGATGCCCGAAGTCGTTGTAGGAGAACACAACCGTCGCACCGCCGGGATCGGTGACGCTGAGGAGGTTTCCGACCTCGTCGTAGGACCGCCGCCATACCGCGCCGTCGGGGTCGACCTGCACGACCGGTTGCCCGAAGTCGTTGCACTGGGCCAGTCCCTGGCTGCCGTCCGGGCGGGTGACGGCGGTCAGGTTGCCGGACTCGTCGTACTCGAAGCGGGTGACCCGCCCCAGCGCGTCGGTCCGCGACAGCGGCCGGTCGTAGCGGTCCCACTCGGTGACCGTGGTGCGGCCCAACGGATCGGTGCGGCTGACCACCTGGCCGAGCGGGTTCATGCGGAACGTCGTGGCCGCGCCGAAGGAGTTGGTGTGCGTGGTGACACCGTCGTCGTAGGCGAAGGTGCTGTTCAGGAAGTCGTCGATGCCGGCGCCGCGCACGCAGCGGCCGGCCTGGTCGTAGGTGAACTCGTACCAGCAGCCGATCCGGTCTTCCCAGCGGGTGAGGCGGCCGTCGCCGTCGTAGGCGAAGCGCATCGGCCGGTCGGAGGAGTTGATCACCTCGACCAACCGGCCGGCCTCGTCGTAGCCGTACCGCATGACGGTGATCTCGCCCAGCCGCAGGGCGGTGATCCGGTCGCCCTCGGTGTCGATGTCGATCCGGTAGCCGCCCGAGTGCCGGATGCCGGTCAGCGTGCCGTCGGCGGCGTGATCGAACTCGACGGTGTTGCCGGCGCGGTCGGTGATCGAGGTCAGCGGCCAGCCGTCGCCGACGGCGGAAAACCGCAGTGTGTGGCCGTTTTCCGCCATGGTGACGCGGTAGCCGTCGCCGTCACGCGCGAGCGGCCAGCGCGGGCCTTCCGTCGGCAGGACGACGTCGTCTTCGGGGATCGGGTAGGCCAGCAGCATGCCGTCGGCGGACGCGAAGACCACGCCCTCGGCGTCCACCTCGATCCGTTGGTCCATTGTGGACGCCCATGACGGTCCGAACCACTGCCCGGCGCGGTAGTTGGACAGGTGGGTGCGCTCCAGCTCCAGCGGCAGCGCCGCTGCGAGCCGGAGGTCGAGCTGGGAGTGGATCACCTCGCCGGAGACCATGTCCACCGGGTCGCCCAGGGCCCGCCCCAGCTTGTTCTTCACGCCGCTGGCCGCGTTCTTGGTCCGGCTCAGGGCTCCTCTGAGACCGCCTTTGCCGGACACCTTCTTCGGGCTGCTGCTGCCGCCGTGGGCGTGGGAGGTGACCGGTTCGCCCGGGTGCACCCGTTTGAGCAGGCCCGCGCCCTTGCCGTCGGCCTCTTCGTACAGATCCGCGCTGCGCCCCAGGCGTTGGCCGGCCCCTTCCACGACCCGGCCGCCTTCGTGGAACACCTTGCCGGTGATCTCCACGCCCCGGCCGAACGCCTTGGCCACCACCGCACCGATGCCCGAGCGGTCCCCGCTGGCGTGCGAGACCAGGTTCTGGCCGGCCGACTCCAGCTTCTGCCCACCGGCCGCCAGCTTGCCGCCGAAGGCGCTCAGTTTGCCGCCGGAGCCCCGCATGTGCTCAGGATGGAGGTTGATCTTGCTCACCGGCATCGCCCCCGTCCCCGTGCCGCACGCGACCCGCCGAGAGTAGCCCGGCGGGCCCCGTGAGGCAGCCGAATCCTCGGAGGATCCAGCCCGCGGAGGAACCAACGGGTCAAGCAGCCGCCGCGAGCCGACGGTCCCGCATCACGGCCACCGCGATGGGGGCCAGTCCGAGCAGCGCCACGAAACCGTTGGCGATGGTCAGCACGACCTGCTGCCCGGGGCTGGCCATCTCCATGTTCATCAGGTGGTAGAAGAAGTGCGGCACGGCGAACATCGAGTACGCCAAGGCGGCCGGCACCACGAAGTGGGTGCGGGGCTTGACGATGGCGATGGCCAACAGGAGCGCGATGCCCATGGTGGCCCCGCCGAAGTCGTGGGCGAAGTGGTCGCTGAACGGCGGGTTCAGGTCCACGGTGGGGAAGTTGTCGTAGAAGCCGCGCGGCGCGAACTGGTTCCAGCAGCCGACCACGACCTCCTCGCCGAGGGGGACCACCAGCGGGATCCGGAGCAGGGTGTTCATCGACGTCCCTCCACCTGTCGCAGGTAGTCCGCAAACGTTTGGCTCCCCTGGGTGCAGCCGTCTCGGGGCAGCAGGGCGCCGCCGGCCATGGCCTTGCCGATCCCGCCGGGCAGCCGGACGGGCACCACGATCTTGTGTGACCCCTGGGCCTTGACCAGCCGCCGGGCCATGTCGGCCATCCGGAGCCGCTCGGGCCCGGCGATCGGGGGCAGGTACCCGGCCGCCGGCCGCCCGACCTGGGCGACGAGGGCCCGGGCCACGTCCACGGCGGCAACGGGCTGGGACAGCGAGTCGGGCACTATGGCGAACGGGCCGACGGCGCTGTCGAGCAGCTGCTCGGGGAACTGGTGGAACTGGGTCGCCCGCAGGATGCTCCACGACAGCGGCCCGTTGCGCACGACCTCCTCCTGCGCGCGTTTGCCCAGGTAGTAGCCGAGGGCGACGTCGTCGATGCCGACGATGGACAGCGTGATCACCTGCCGCACGCCGGCGTCGGCCCCGGCGGCCAGCAAGGTGCTCGCGGCCCGGGTGAAGAACTCCACGGCCTGCTTGCGGCGCAGGGTGTTCTTGTTCGAGACGTCGATGATCTCCTCGCAGCCGGCCAGCCGCGCGGGCAGGCCCTCCCCGCTGACCAGGTCGACGCCCTGGGCCCGCGCCAGCACCACCGGCTCGTGCCCGGCCACCCCGAGCTCGCGCACCACCAGCTTGCCGATCAGGCCGGTGCCACCGGCCACCGCCACGCGCATCGCTTCCATCCTCTCGCTCGGCATCGGTTCGACCCTTCGACCGAGCATGGCGGCGAAACGTGACAGCGTGACCGTCCTCACCGGACACGGGCGGGTATTCTTGACGTTCGACGTCCAGGTTCTCTACGGTGGCCGCCGTGCGGTTGAACCAGGGCGTCGAGTGGTCGGTTCACGTCCTGTTGTCGCTGGCCTGGCTCGATGACGACCGGCCCGTGCCCGCGGCCGACCTCGCCGCCAGTTACGACCTCCCGCCGGCCTACCTGAACAAGCAGCTGCAGGCACTCGTGCGGGCGGGGCTGCTGCGGTCGGTACCGGGCGCGCGCGGCGGGTTCCTGCTGGCGCAGCGACCGCAGGACATCACCCTGATGGACGTGGTGGCGGCGATCGAGGGCCGCGAGCATGCCTTCCAGTGCACGGAGATCCGCCAGCACGGCATGGGTGAAGACGCCCCGCGCAGCTCGTTCCGGCGCCGGTGCGCGGTCGATGCCGCCATGCAGCATGCGGAACTCCAGTGGCGCAAGGCCTTGGCGTCACGGACGATCGCGGACATCCGGGCCGAGGCCGACGGCCACGCGCCGTCGGCGGCCCGGATCGCCCGCAAGGCCTACGGGCGCGACTAGAACGGTCTAGAACTGCCGCGCCGACGGATGGCGCAGGTGGTCCCGCTCGCGAATCTCCGCGGGCTCAAGGAAAGTCAGCATCGGCACGTCCGGAGCGCAGGCCATGCACACCACGAACCGGCTGGCGATGTCCTCGCGCAGGTTGCCGGCCTGGTAGTGCACGACCTCGCCGCCGGGCTCCCAGAAGGCCTCGCCGGCCTTGATCGGGTAGGGCTCCTCGCCCTCCAGCTCGAACAGGATCTCGCCCTCCAGCACGTAACCGAAGACGGGACCGGTGTGCCGGTGCGGGCCGGAGCCGGGGTCGCCCGGCGGCACGGTGACGACGCCGACCATGAAGTGCGCGCCTTCGGGCAGGAACGGCGGCGTCTGGGTGAGCAGGTTCTCGTAGGTGCTGCCGGAGTCGGCGGAAAGGATCATAGCCGCAGGGTAATGCCGGTCGAGCGCCCGCCTCTGGACCAGTTCCGCGCCGATACAGTGGTCCACCGAACCTTGACATCGAATATCCAGGTTCTCCGGGAACGGCGACTGTCCGAAAAGGACCTCACGATCACCGTCGTCGGCGCGGGCGAATTGCCGTCACGTCGCTGACCGCCCATCCTTCATCCTCGGACCCCGAGGCCGTGTCACGAATCGGCGCCGTGCGCGGTCGACGGGGTGGAGCCGACGAAGGAGGACGCCCGATGCCCGACGCCCTGGTCCTGTTCGACGAGGTGCGGCCCAGCCTGTTCGGCATCGCGTACCGGATGCTCGGCAGCGTCGCCGACGCCGAGGACGTGGTGCAGGACGCGTGGCTGCGGTGGGCTCGGGCGGACCGGAGCGAGGTGCGCAACGCCGCCGCCTTCCTCACCACCATCACCACCCGGCTGGCCATCACCGCCGTGACCTCGGCCCGGGCCCGCAGGGAGGTCTACGTCGGGCCCTGGCTGCCCGAGCCGGTGTCGACGGCCGACGACCCGGCCCTGGGCGCCGAGCGGGCCGAGGCCCTCGACCTGGCCGTGCTGCTGCTCATGGAGCGGTTGGCGCCCCGGGAGCGGGCCGCCTACGTGCTGCGGGAGGCCTTCGACTACTCGTTCCGGGACATCGCCGAGGTGCTGGAGACCACCGAGGCCAACGCCCGCCAGCTGGCCCGGCGGGCCCGGACCCACTTGGAGTCCGAGCGGCACGCCCCCGTCGACCCCGACTCCCACGGCCGGCTCCTGGCCGCCTTCCTCACCGCGGCTTCCTCCGGCGACCTCGCCAGCCTGGAGAAACTGCTCACCGAGGACGCCGTCTCCCTCTCCGACGGCGGCGGCATCGTCAGCGCCGCCCGCGTGCCCGTCACCGGCCGCGACCACATCGCCCGCTTCATCGTCGGCACCCTCGCCAGGTTCGGCGTCGGCGCCTCGATCTCCGTCGTCTCCGTCAACGGCCGCCCCGCCGTGCTGGCCACCCGCGACGGCGCACCGCTGGTCGTGGCCACCATCGACGCCGGTCAGGACGGCATCCGCCGCCTGCTCATGGTCGTCAACCCGTCAAAGCTGGGCGCTTTCGGCCCAGGAGGTGGAACACGCGGCTGAGGGAGCGGTAGGGGTCGCGGCGGGCGGCTTCGAGCTCGACGGCGGCGATGCGCGGGGCGTCGGCGAGGTCGAGGGTGGCGCCGCCGAACTCGTGCCAGTCGACGAAGAGCCAGACGCCGTACCAGGCGACGGGGTCGACGCCGTTGTCGTCGAGGAGGGCGCTGAGGTCCTCGACCGTGTCGGCGCGGCCGGGGACGCCGAGGACGTTGATCTCGGTGCGGGAGTCGAAGGCGGCCAGGGCGTCGTCCCAGCGGCGTTCCATGGCCGGGCGGACGGCCATGGCGTGGGCGTTGGCGGTCATGATCGAGACGAGCCCGCCGGGTTTGGCGCACGCACAGAGCTGGGCCACCAGGGGAGCGGGGTCGTCGAGGTAGCCGAGCACCCCGTGGCACAGGACGGCGTCGAAACGCTCGTCGATGACCTCGGAGGCCTGCTCGCCGGCGGCGTGGACGAAGGTGACGTCGGCGGGGAGCCGGACGCGGGCCTTGGCCAGCATGGCCTCGGACGGATCGAGCAGGGTCACGTCGTAACCGGCCTGGACCAGGGGCAACGACTGGTGCCCGGCGCCGCCGCCGATGTCGAGCACGGACGCCGGCGGGGGAGGCAGGTGCTCCAGCAGCTGGTGGTGCAGCACGAACGTCCGCACATACCCCTTCACGGAGGCGTAGGCCTCGTCCGCGAACAGGTCGGCCAGACCGGCCCAGGTGTCGTCCACACCAATGATCGTGGCACGTCGGCTGGACCTCCAGCGCGGTGGAGATGTCAGAGTCCACGGGTGACGGTGACGAGGGGGAGCGCGCTGTGGGCGCCGGACCGCCGGGGCGCGACCGCCGGGGTGCTGATCCTGGTGGTGCTGGCGGCGTTCGAGTCGACGGGCGTGACGACGGCGCTGCCGACGATCGTGCACGACCTGCGCGGCGAGGCGCTGTACTCGTGGCCGTTCACCATGTTCCTGGCCGCGCAGGTGGTGGGCAACGTGCTGGGCGGCCGGGTGTGCGACCGTAGGGGGCCGGCGCCGATGCTGGTGGTGGGGCCGCTGCTGTTCGCGACGGGCCTGCTGGTCGCGGGCACGGCCGGCACGATGACGCAGCTGCTGGCCGGCCGGGCGTTGCAGGGTTTCGGCGGCGGCGCGGAGGTCGTGGCGCTGTACGTGATGATCGCGGCGGTGTACCCGGAGCGGGACCGTCCGAAGGTGCTCAGCGTGATGGCGTCGGCCTGGTTGGGGCCGTCGCTGCTCGGGCCGGCCATCGCCGGCGTGCTGACCCAGTACCTCAGCTGGCACTGGACCTTTCTCGGCCTGCTGCCGTTCGAGCTGATCGGCTTCGTGCTGGTGGTGGCCGTGGTCCGGCGGCTGCCGAAGCAGGAGGAACGGCCGGCGCAGCCCCGCCGCGGGCTGATGTCGTCGGCGGTGGCGGCCGCGGTCGGGCTGGCGCTGCTGGGCGGGGCCGGCGAGCTCGGCATCGGGGTTGTCGTCGTCGCGCTGGCCCTGTTGACGCCAGCTGTGCTGGTGCTGCTGCCGAAGGGCACGCTGACCGCGCGGCCGGGGCTGCCCAGCGCGATCGTGGCCCGAGTCCTGATGTCCACGGCGTTCATGGGCTGCGAGGCGTTCCTACCGCTGGTGTTGCAGCAGGTCCACGGCTACGAGCCGGCATGGGCGGGCCTGCCGCTGACCGCGGGCGCGATCGGCTGGGCGTTCGGGTCTTGGCTGCAGGCCCGACGCCCGGAGCTCAGCGAGGGCGTGTTCCTGCGCTGGGGCTTCCTCAGCGTGGCAGTGGGGGTGGGGCTGGTGACCGCGGTCGCGCCGGCCTGGGGTCCGGCGTGGGTGGCCGCCCCGGCCTGGGTCTTCGCCGGCATCGGCATGGGGCTGGCCACCGCGAGCGTGTCCGTGCTGGTGCTGCGCCTGTCGCCGGAGCACGAACGCGGATTCAACACATCCGCGCTCCAGATGTCCGACCTGTTCGCCCAGTCCCTGTCCATCGGCCTCGGTGGCCTGCTCGTGGCCATGTTCGGCCCCACCGCCGGCTGGGCGCCGCTCAACGCCGTTTTCGTGCTGCTCACGGTGATCGGCGCCCTGGTCGTCAGCCGCCGCGCCGCCGCCTGACTCAGGACCAGGCGACCGGCAGCTCGAACACGCCGCACATGGCCGTCAGTTGTCCGCCGCCGACGACCTGGTCGCCTCAGTCGCATTTACCTCTTTACCTGACGTCCAGGGGACGCGCTGGGACACGTGAGGTTGCGTCGGCGAGGCGTATCCCACTTATGAGTGTGCCTCGAACGGGTGAAGGGTAGACCGGATTGTGTACGGAGCGGCACCGCCCGCTCACCCGCTCAGAAGGGAGCATCCCTCATGAACACCGGACTTCGCCGTTGTGTCGCGACCACGGCCGTGCTCGGGGCCGCCGCCGCCGTCGTGCTCACCTCCGCCACCGCGGCCTCGGCCATGCCGACCGACTTCCGGTGCACCTCGGCCCAGGTCGACACCACCATCGTGCCGGGATCGCCGGGCGCCGGCCAGCGCTACGCCTCTGTGCAGTTCACCGCCAAGCCCGGCGTGACCTGCAACTTCCAGGGCAGCCTCCTGGTCTCGCTGGCCGGCGCGCCCGGCGTCGCCGTCGTCAACGACAACTCCGACGCGCCCCTGGTGACCATCTCCGACGGCCAGTCGGCCTCGATGCTGTTGCACTGGACCGGAATCGAGTCGCCGGAGAACCAGGTGCAGCCGGCCAGCGTCACCATCGTCGCGCCGAGCACGACCGATCCCCGCGGCGTGACCAGCGACCCCGACATCACGCTGCCGTGGACCCAGGGCGCGCTGGACGACTCCGCCCAGGCGCACGAGCTGATCGTCGGACCCGTGACCGCCGGCGCGGCCGCTAGCTGATTCGCTGTCGTAGCAAGCAGAACTCGTTGCCCTCGGGATCCGCCAGCACGTGCCAGCTCTCCTGACCCGTCTGGCCGACGTCCGCGTGGCGGGCCCCGAGGGCCAGCAGCCGGGCCAGCTCCGCCTCCTGGTCCTGGTCGGTCGGGCTGACGTCGATGTGCAACGGCAGTTTCACCCTCGGGTTGTCGTTGGTCCGGTCGAAGACCAGGATCGGCTGCGGGCCGCCGAACCCCGTGTCCGGCGGCCCGATCTCCACCGCCTCGCCCTCGCGGTTGATCTCCACGTAGTCCAGCACCTCGGCCCAGAACCTCGCCAGCAGCTCGGGGTCACGCGCCTCGATCACGATTTCACTGATGCGGCAAGCCATCCTCCGAGCCTAGCGGACCGTGACGAAGGACAACGCCCGGATGGAAGCCGCCCTGAGCCCGGCCGAGTTCGCCCGAACGCGCAGCTAACCGCGCCCGCCCGGCCAGGTTCCTTGACCGGCCCGGCCGCGAGTCTGTGCCATGGCGGCATGGAGACCAAGAACGTCGACCTGGTGGTCCAGGGCGGTGGGGTGAAGGGGATCGCGGCGCTGGGCGCGATCCTTCCCTTGTACGACGCGGGATACCGGTTCAACCGGATCGCCGGCACCAGCGCCGGGGCGATCGTGGCGGCGCTGGTCGCGGCGTACCAGCGGGCGGGGGAGGACCTGCACAAGCTGGAGCCGGTGATGCGGGCCATGGACTATGACGCGTTCAAGGACGACTCGCTGCTGGAGAAGGTCGCCGGCAACGTCGGCCGCGGCATCGAACTCCTGCTGCACGACGGCATGTACAGCGGGGACTACCTGTACGAATGGCTCGACCCGCTGCTGACGGCGGTCGGGGTGACCACCTTCGGAGACCTGCGCCTGGACGATCCGGACGGCTCGATGTACGAGTACCAGGCCTATTCGCTGGTGGTCGCCACGACCGACCTGTCGCGGCAGGTGCTGGTGCGGCTGCCGTGGGACTACGACCAGTACGGGCAGCCGGCCGACACACAGCGGATCTCCGACGCCGTGCGGGCCTCGATGTCCTACCCGTTCTTCTTCCGGCCCTACCAGTTCACCACCGGCGCCGGCGCCCAGGTGACGTGGGTGGACGGCGGCCTGCTGGCCAACTTCCCGGTGACCCTGTTCGACCGCAACGACGGCAAGGCCCCGCGCTGGCCGACCTGGGCGGTCAGCATCAGTGCCGCGCCCGCGTTCGTGGACAAGCCGCTGAGTTCGGCCCTCGGCGAGGCCAAGGGCATCGTCGACACGTTCATGTCGGTCGCGAACAACCAGTACCACCTGGACGACGAGGGCATCGGGCGGCGCACGATCACCGTCAACACCAGCGAGGTGTCGTCCATGGACTTCGGCCTGACGCAGGACCAGGCGTCGCTGTTGTTCGACCGTGGTCTGGCGGCGGGCAAGGCCTTTCTGGCCAAGAACGCCTGAATCGTGGAACCCGGGGCCCGCCGAAGTCCCAGACGTCGTCGACGGCCCCGATGTGCAGCTCGCGGGACACGGAACCCCGTTGCCGGGTCGACGGGAATCTGCACCGGAGCGCGCGAACTGCTCCACTCGGGTTTCGATCCACAGTGGAGCGTCACGGAGTTGGTTCAGCACGGTGAACAGTTCGCGTGCTCGGGCATCGTTCGACGTCGAACGGCCGGCCCGCTTGGGGCTGACCTGGCGAAAGTGGTCTCCTCGGACTGGATCGGTCCGCCGGCGGGGCGGCGGCGACAGACAGGGAGGACGGGACCGTGGGCGTTGACCAGGAATCCCGGCACGTCGCGTTGGAGATCGCCCTCGGCATGGTGCGGATCGTGCGTCAGCTGCAGGACGAGACCGGCGAGGTGCTGATCGGGCACAGCCAGATCGCCGCGCTGCACGTGCTGGACCGCACGGGGACGCGCACGCCGACAGAGCTCGGCGTGGTGCTCGGGCTGAGCCAGCCGGCGGTGTCGGCGCTGATCAAGCGGCTGCTGTGCGATGGCCTGATCATCGCCCGCTCGGACCGCACGGACCGGCGCAAGAGCAACCTGATCCTCACCGAGGAGGGCCTGCGCCGCCTGGATTCGCTGCGTGCCGCCATGACCACGACGATGCTAGGCATGGTGAACCTGATGCCGGCGGCCGAGCGGGCCGGGGCGGAGCAGGCGCTGCGGACGCTGCCGACCATCATCTGCCCGCGGGAGCTCCTGAGCTGACGCCAAGCCCGGCGACGGCGGTGACCGGGGTGACCACGGCGGCCGGCCTCAGTGGAGCTGGCAGGGTGGCGACGGATGCCTTGTCCGGCCGGCACAGAAGGTTGCCAGGTTCTTGTAGAGGCGAGATTCGTTGCCATACGACCAAGTCCGATGCGCCGCGAAGGTTCACCGTCGACAATGGAATGACCGGGGGTGGCGCCTCTCGTGCGCGTAGGGTGGCTGTCCGCGCGAGCTGCGTGTCAGAAGTCGAGGTGCTGACCGTTCAGGCACAGAAGCTCGTCGATCACGTGCCGTCGCGGCCCGGACGTCCGGCGGTGCGGCACACTCGACCCGTCACCCCCGGAATTCGGTTGGGATACACCATGACGGACACTCAGCTCGCCAACACGCGCGACATGTACATGATCCACACCTTGCTGCTGCGCGAGTTCGGCGCCATGGCCGCCCTCGTGCGCGGCGTGCCCGACGGCGACACCGAGCGGGTGGGGATCGTCGTCGAGCACATCGAGCTGGTGGCCGATCTGTTGCACCATCACCACAATGCCGAGGACGTCCACATCTGGCCCAAGCTCCTCGCCCGGCTGCCGGAGGCGACCGCTCCGCTCGTGCGCACCATGGAGCGGCACCACCGGGCCATCGAGGTCCTCAACGACGACCTCGGCACCGCCCTCACCGCCTGGCTTTCCACCGCCACTGGCGGCGCGGCCGTGGCCGCCATCCTCGACGAGCTGGTCCCTTTGCTGACCGAGCACCTGGTCACCGAGGAGGACGAGGTCCTGCCGCTCATCGGCCGGTGTGTCACCGCCGCCGAGTGGGAGGAGATGCTGGCCGACGCCTCGTCCGGCCTCGATCCGGCCACCGTGCCGCTGCTGTTCGGCATGCTGGAGTACGACGCCGATCCCGAGATCTTCCGCATGACCGTCGACCAGCTGCCGGCCGAGCTCCGGCCGGTCATCCACGATCTGGCCGGCAAGGCCTACGCCGCCCACTCCGAGCGCCTCCACGGCACCGCGACGCCGCCTCACGCCCCGCGACCCGACCGCGTCTGAGGAGGTCTTCTCCGTGCAGGGACCACGTTCCATGCCCGTGAACGACGAGCAGGCGTTACGGCACCAGCTGGTCGAGCGGGTCCGTTCCCGTCGGGTGGACATCGACGGCTTCCTTGACCGGGCCCGCCCCCGCAACTCCCGCCTGGCCACCATCGGCGTGGTCAGCAGCGCGTTGGCCGCCGTCTGCACCGGCGGCCCCGCCATCGGCGGCGAGACCTTCGCCAAGACAGCTCAGGGCTTTGTCGGCACCGCCAGCGATTCGCCGATCTGGCGCAGCCTGTGCGCGGTGGCCCTGCTCGTCTCCGTCGTCGCCGCCATCTGCACCAACCTCATGCGCTCCCAGAACGCCGTCGCCCGCATCAGCGCCGCCGAAACCGCCAACGCCGAGCTGGACAGCCTCCAGACCATGCTGGAGTTCGGCCAGGTGCGCCTGGACGTCGGCCTCAAGCTCTACCAGCAGAGCATCGCCAAGGTGTCCTTTGTGGACGAGCGCCTCAGCGGACGGCCGGCGACAGGCTAGCCACCACCTCGTCTGCCCACGGCATCGCGGCGATCTCGTTCCCCATGCGCAGCGCCGCGAGGAGCACCGTCTAGCACGCGCAGCGGATGGCGAATTCCTTCTCGTTGCCGTTGATGCTGCTGAGGTTCTCGCCGTGGGCGCCGAGGTTGCCGCGGACGGTGCCGCGAATCTGGTCGTCCACCCGGTAGAGGTCGACGACGAGCTGCTCCCAGTCGCGCGAACCGTCTTCGTCCCACTGGAAAGGCAGCCGGTGCAGCTGCCATGGCTCGTCGACGCCTTGGGCGGCAACGGTTTCCAGGGCGGCGCGGACGATCTCCCGTTGCTGCTCGGGCCGTCCGGGGCGACCGCAGGGGCAGCCGAGGGGAAAGTCGAGGAAGGTCGCACGCGGGGGCTTCACGGCCATGGCGTGCCGATACAGGGTCGTCAAGCTGGTGGTGGGCAGGCCGCGGCGTTCCAGGGCCCGGGCCAACACGCCGGCGGCGTTGTGGCACTGGGGGCAGAAAGGCACTACCAGCACCAGATCGACGTCCATGCCGGCGAACTCGTCGACGATGCGCGGGGCGGTCTCGGTGGCGAGTTCCTCGTAGCGGCTGATGGAACCGACCATGGAGACGGCGTTCTCGGCGTAGTGGGCGAAAACTCCGGCCTGTTCGAGGTCGACCATGGTGTCGCGCGGGTAGGCCACGTTCGGGTCGGCCAGCCCGAACTGGCGGATGGGCGTCTTGTGCGCGAACAGGATGTCGGTGAGCTCGCGGTGCCGGGACAGCAGCCGGTACGACAGGTCGTTGCGCTCGCCCAACCGCATCTGCTCGGGGTAGTAGGCGCCGCTCGTCACGATCAGGCCCACGGAGGCCTCGGCCAACGGCTTGGTCAACGGGGTGAGCTCGGGCGCGTCGAACTCGGGGGCTTCCAGCGCCGGCCCGTGCAGCACGGGACCGGCGACCTTGGCGTCGAAGTCGAAGTGCATGGTCTTGTCCTCCCCAGATCCGGGAATCAGGCGATGCCGACGCGGTTGGCGTCGAGGTCGAGGGTCAGCACGATGCGGCCCTCGTTGAGCTGCCAGCCCCGCACCTCGTAGGCGCGCAGCCCGTCGACGAACAGCGGATCCTGCTCGGCGAAAGCCCGGGCCGCGGCCCGGGAGGGGGCGCGGACGGCGATCATGCCGGAGCCGTCCCAGTCGTAGTCGGCGGCGCGGAACGGCCCGCCCATGAACATCACGCCGTCCCGTTCGAGGCCACGCAGCCACTCCACGTGGACGGCCAGCACGCGCTGCGTGCGCTCGGACTCGATGTCCCACGCGTCGGTGGGGGTGCCGAACAACACGTACAGCGGGAAGAGCCGCAGGCCCAGGTCCGTCAGCACGCTCTCGTCAGTGCTCATATTCGACTATCGTACAGATACTCGAATATTTGTCCAGACTTAGGATGCACGAGTGACGGACAAGGCAACCGCGAACGAGCGGGTGTACAGCGCGATCCGCTGGGAGATCCTGGCCGGCGACCGCCACCCCGGCGAGCCGCTCAAGACCGCTGAGCTGTGCAAACGCTTCGAGAGCAGCGTGGGCGTGGTGCGCGAGAGCCTGCTGCGGCTGGCCGAGCACGGCCTGGTGCAGGTCCGACCGATGCAGGGCTTCCGCGTCCCCGAGCTGACGGCCGACGACCTGCGCGACCTGACCGAGGCCCGCCTGGACATCGAGCCGCTGGCCCTGCGCTACTCGGTAACGCAGGGCGGCGCCGAGTGGGAGTCGCACCTGGTCGGGGCCCATCACCTGCTCACCGTGACCCCGAAACAGGACAACAGCGGCAAGCGCTACAGCCCGGAGTGGGGCAAGGCCCACGGCGCCTTCCACACGGCCCTGATCGCCGGTTGCCGCAACCGCCGCATCCTGGGCATCGCCCAGCGCCTGCGGGACACCGCCGAGCTCTACCGCCGCTGGTCCACCGGCCCGCAGGAAGACACCACGGACGGGCACAGGGGCCTGCTCGACGCCGCCCTCGCCCGTGACGCCGACCTGGCCGTCGACCTCCTGGCCGCGCGGATCCGGGCCACGCACGACGTTCTCAGCCAGCACCTCTGAATCTCGGCGTTGCACATCGGGAGGCGTCGGACATGTGTGGGTGACAACCCCACGAAGGAGAACGATGGCAATCGAGACCGACGCCGAGTTCTCGGCCATGTACCGGGCCCACTACGCGGACGTGCTCGCGTTCGTCCGAAGGCGCACGGTGCAGGCCGACGACGTGGTCGGGGAGACGTTCCTGGCCGCATGGCGGCGACGGCGGGATCTGCCGCCCGACCCGAGGCCCTGGCTGTTCCGCACGGCCCGCAACCTGATGCTGAACGCGGACCGCAGCGCCCGCCGGCAGCGGGCGGTCGCGGTGCGCGTGGCCGAGCACGACCGGGGCGACGGATACGAGCCGATGCTTACGGCCGAGGCCCGCATGGACCTGGTGAAGGCCTGGCGCTCACTGTCCACACAGGACCAGGAGTTGCTGGCCCTGCACGCCTGGGAAGGCCTGTCCGACAAGGAGGCGGCCACGGTGCTGGGCTGCACCCGCGCGGCGTTCAGCATGCGGCTGTCCCGGGCCAAGCGCCGCCTGGCCAAGCACGTCGGCCCCGTCTCCGATCTGCCGATCGCCTTCGCCAACCTGAACGGAGCATCATGAACCGCACCATGCTCGCGGCGCTCGACCCGGCCCCGAAGCGGGAGCTGACCCCGGCCGAGCAGTTCCGCCAGGAGCAGCTGCTGTCCTCGATCCTCGCGGACGCGGCCCCGGTGAAGAGCCTGAAGCGCCGTCGGCCGGTGCGCCGCATCGCCATCGCCGGCGCGCTGGTGGTCGGCGCCGCGGCGGCGGTGATCGTGGCGCCGGTGGCGTATCACATGATCCGGGGCAACCCGGGCGTGCTGTCGGCGGCGGCGATCGGCAGCTGGACCGGCACGGCCGTCCGCGTGACGGCGGATTCCGGCGCACAGCAGTGGTGTGAGCAGCGGGCGACCGGCGATCCCAACGCCACCGGCCCGTTCACGGTCAGCAACGCCGACCTGCGGGGCGAGGTGACGTCGATGATTCTCGCGCGGGGCAAGGACATCACGCTGTGCCTGGTCGGTTCCGACGAGGCCGGCCTGACCGAGGCCATCGACCCCGTCGCCCAGCTCGCCGCGAATGCGGTCATGCTGGACACGGCCGGCGGCCACGGCGACGGCGCCAGCGCCTTCAACTACGTCGATGGCAGCGCCGGATCCGACGTCAAGGCCGTCACCCTGCACGAGGGCGACCGCACGATCGACGCGCTGGTCGACGGCGGCCGGTGGACGGCGTGGTGGCCGGCCGACCCGGCGACCGGCCTGCTCGGCGGGAACGTCACGATCACGCTGAAGGACGGCTCGACGCGGTCGGTCCCCGGCCAGTCGCTGTTCCGCTGACCGGCAGGTCCACGGTGACGACGAGTCCGCCGCCGGGCCTCGGCTCGGCGGCGACCCGTCCGCCGTGCGCGGAGACCACGGCCCGCACGATGGACAACCCGAGCCCCACACCGTCCTTTGTGTCCGTTGCCCGATGGAACGGCTCGAACAGCAGCGCCACCTCGCCGGCCGGCACCTCCGGCCCGGTGTTGGCCACGGTCAGCTGCCCGCCCGCGGTCACACGGATCCACACCGTGCCGCCGGGCACGTTGTAGCGGGCGGCATTGTCGAACAGGTTGCGGAAGACCTGGCTCAGCAGCAGGGCATCGCCCGACATCGCGCACGGCTCAGTGCGCATCTCGACCGTCAGGTCCGAAGGGGCGTCGGCCTCCGCGACCGCGGCCTCCACCACGGTGTCCAGCCGCAGCGGCTCGCGGTGCTCCAGTTCCCTTTCCCCACGGGCGAGTTGCAGCAGACCGTTGATCAGCGCGATCGAGCGGTCGTTGCTGCGCAACAACTCCTGCTTCGCCCGCCGCACCCGCTCCGGATCGGTGGACGACAGCCCGACCTGGATCACGGTTCGGGTCACGGCCAGGGGAGTACGCAGCTCGTGCGAGGCGTTGGCGATGAACCGGCCCTGCACCTGGAAGGCGTCGTCGACCCGGGCCAGCAGGCCGTTGAACGTGTCGGCCAGCTCCTTGAGCTCGTCCTGCGGCCCGTCCAGCGCGATCCGCTCGTGCAGGTTGGCGGTGGAGATCTGCTGCGCCTGCGCAGTCATCGTGTGCACGCGCCGCAGCACGCGTCCGCTCAGCCACCAGCCGAGCACACCGGCGACCAGGCCCAGGCCGAGAAAGGTCAGCAGGGACTGGAGAAGCAAGCCGGTCAGCACATCGCCGAAGGCCGCTTCGGTCGGCTGCGCGGCCATCCGAGGGACGACGACCGCCGGGCCTTCGAGCAGGACCGTCCGCTGTAGACCGAGGATGCTCGACCGGTTCTGCCAGTAGATCAGGCCGACGACTACCAGGCTGGCGGCCAGGAACAGTCCGGTGTGGATGATCGTCAGCCGGGTCCGCAGCGCGATCCGCGTCATGGCTTGTCCCCGCGCAGCCGGTACCCCGCGCCGGCGACCGTCTCGATCACCTGCGGGTCGTCGAGCTTGGCCCGAAGCCGGGACATGGTGATGCGGACGGCGTTGGTGAAGGGATCGGCGTTCTCGTCCCACACGCCGCTGAGCAGCTCCTCGGCGCTCACCACCGCCCCGTCGGCTGCCATCAGCGCGTGCAGCACGCCGAATTCCTTGACCGACAAGGGAACATAGCGGCCGTCCTGCATCACCTGGCGCAGCGCGGTGTTCAGCTCG
Organism: Kutzneria sp. NPDC051319; assembly: GCF_040682195.1. NCBI lineage: Bacteria > Bacillati > Actinomycetota > Actinomycetes > Pseudonocardiales > Pseudonocardiaceae > Kutzneria > Kutzneria sp. NPDC051319. The sequence goes on from NZ_JBFBAM010000002.1 coordinate 296,265, forward strand.
ATGCCGCCGTGCCGCATCACCGGCGGCGCGGCCGGCCGGGCCCGACGGCCCAGGGCGTCGATGCGGGCGACGAGCTCGTCGAAGTCGAACGGCTTGGCCAGGTAGTCGTCGGCGCCGAGGCGAAGCCCGGCCACGCGTTCCCGCACGTCCCCCATGGCGGTCAGCATCAGGATCCGCGCCCGCAGTCCCGTTGCGACGATCTCCCGACACACGTCGTCGCCGTGCTTGCCGGGCAGGTCCCGGTCCAGCACGACGACGTCGTACTCGTCGGCGGCCAGCTTCTGCACCGCCGTCAGGCCGTCGCGGGCGATGTCGACGGCCATCGCCTGCTGTCTGAGGCCTTCGGCGATGAAGGCCGCCAGCACGGGTTCGTCCTCGGCGATGAGCACGCGCATGCCACCCTCCTGACGTTGTGGGCCAACACTGACACAACACGTGTTTCACGCGCATATCGAGGTCGTGAGACGTCGCCGAAACGAGAGCCTCCCTAACGTTGTTCCCATGCCGCCACCGACCGGTGCCGGTCCTACTGGGAGAGGAGACAGAAATGTCCATCCGCATCGTTCCCCGCTGCACGCCCCGCGACCCCGCGCAGACCATCGTGTGGGTCCCGCGCTGCCCGGCGCAGACGGTGATCATCCGGCCGGGCGTGCCGACCACGCCGCGAGGCTGACCGCTCGACGGCCCGCGGCCGCCAACACGGCCGCGGGCCCGTCGGCCGTACACAGGGGAGTGTGCACAGTGGATTCCGTCACGCCGGTGCTGTCGACCCGGGCGGTGTTCCGCCGATTCTGGCCGCTGACCAGGAAGGACCGGCGTTGGCTGACGGTCGGTGCGGCGCTGCTGATCGCCGCGGCCGCCTGCGACTCGGTCGCGGTCTCCATGTTCTCCACCATTGTGGACAGTGCGCTCAAGGGCGGCGACCTCTCGGCGTTCTGGCTGCCCGCGGGCATCTGGGCCGGCGTCGCCGTGCTGTCCGGGGGTCTGGTGTTCGGCGGCCAGTACCTGACGGCCAGATCAGGCGAGCGGTTCCTGCTCAGACTGCGCACCAAGGTGTTCGGGCACCTGCAGAAGCTGACGCCGGACTTCTTCCAGCGGCGACGCCTCGGCGACCTGCTGGCCCGGCTCACCGACGACATCGACACCGTGGAGCGCTTCGTCAGCTCCGGCCTCGTGCAGATCGTGACCGCGCTGTTCAGCGTGGTGTTCTTCGCCGGCTACGTGCTCTACCTGAACTGGGAGCTGGCGCTGGCGGCGTTCCTCGTCGCCCCGGTCTTCGCCGTGATCACCCGCCGCTTCGCCCGCCGCGTCAACGACCGGTCGCGCGAGCAGCGCGCCCAGAACGGCGACATCACCGCGATCCTGGAGGAGAACCTCGCCAACATCGCCGTGGTGCAGGCCTACAACCGGCAGGAGACCGAGGAGAAGCGCCTGCTCACGGCGGGCAAGCGCATGCTCGACACCAACCTGTCGATCGCCCGCCTCGGCGCCTGGTACGCGCCGATCGTGCACATCGCCGAGACCACCTGCGTGCTCGGTGTCGTCGCCCTGGGCACCTGGGAGGTCGCCGCCGGCCGGCTCAGCATCGGCGGCGTGCTGGGATTCGCCGCGATCCTCACGTACCTCTACGGCCCGCTGCAACAACTCGGCCAGCTGCGGGTGATGATCTCCGCCGCCACCACCGGCTCCGAGCGCATCGTCGAGCTGCTGGACGCCCAACCGCCGCTGGCCGACGCTCCGGACGCCGTTTCCCTGGGCCGGGCCAAGGGAAACGTCAGCCTCCGAGCCGTGAGCTTCACCTACCCGGAAGCGACGCGGCCGGCGCTCGTGCAGTGCACTGTGGACGTTCATCCCGGCGAGGTCGTGGCGATCACCGGCGCCAGCGGGGCCGGCAAGTCGACCATCGCCAAGCTGCTGCTGCGCTTCCACGACCCCGACGCCGGCACGATCCGCCTCGACGGTGTGGATCTGCGCGGGATGACCCTGGAGTCCTTGCGCCGCAACGTGGCCCTCGTTCAACAGGAGACACTGATGTTCCACGGCACGATCCGGGACAACATCGCCTATGGCTCCACGACGGCCACCGACCGCGATGTCGTGGCGGCGGCGATGGACGCCGACGCCCATGCCTTCGTCACCGAGCTGCCGGACGGCTACGACACCGTGATCGGGCAGCACGGCCACGGCCTGTCCGGCGGGCAACGCCAGCGCATCGCCATCGCCCGGGCCATGGTCGCCAACACCCCGGTGCTCGTGCTGGACGAGCCGACGGCCAGCCTGGACGGCGAGGCGGTCGACCGCCTGATCGGGCCCCTGCGCCGGCTGACCGCCGGCCGGACCACGGTCCTGATCACCCACGACGCCCGCCTGACGGCCATCGCCGACCGGGTGCTGACCGTGGCCGACGGGCGCCTGGTCGAGGGTCGGTCGGCCGACACCCCAGGGGGTGCACCAGTGGGTGTCACCGGGGCGAGCGGGCCACCCTGGCGGTGAAGGTGGAGTCCGTAAGCAATTCCCTGGTCGAAAGGGTTACGGACATGAGCTCGCTGCGCCGCATCTACCTCGTCCGCGGTCTCGTCGCACTGGTCTGGTCGGGGGCGTTCGCCCTGTTGCACACGCCGCTGACCGGCCTCGTCGTCGCGCTGCTGGTGATCTACCCGCTGATCGACGTGGTGGCCACGCTGCTGGACGTGCGGGCCGGCACCCCCGGTCGCACGCTCCAGGTGTTCAACACCGTGCTCAGCGGCCTGGCCGCGGTCGGGCTGGGGGTCGCGGCGGCGGCCGGCGGCGTCGGGCCGGTGCTGTTCGTGTTCGGCCTGTGGGCGATCGTCTCCGGCCTGGCCCAGCTGGTCGTGGCCCTGCGGCGGCGCAGCCCGGAGCTCGGCCGGCAGTGGCCGCTGCTCATCGCCGGCACGCTGTCGGTGATCGCCGGCGGCAGCTACATCCCGGTCGCCCTTGGCGACAGTCCCTCTCTGGTCGCGCTGATCATGTACACCGCCGCCGGCGGCACGTTCTTCGTGGTCCAGGCGGGGATCCTGGCCTGGAAGTCGCGGCGGGCCAAGGTCAGTCTGGACCGCTGAGTACATTCGACGGCGTGCTCACGAAAAAGGGATCCGCGACCCGGCAGCGGATCATCGAGGCGGCGGCCACCGAGATCAGGGAGCGCGGCGTGGGCAACGTGACCCTGGACGACGTCGGCCGCCGCAGCAACACCGGCAAGAGCCAGCTGTTCCACTACTTCCCCGAGGGACGGGAGCAGCTGCTGCTGGCCGTGGCCCAGCGCGAGGCCGACCGGGTGATCGAGGACCAGGAGCCCTACCTCAGCGGCCTGACCTCGTGGGACGCCTGGCGACAGTGGCGGGACGCGGTGGTCGAGCGCTACCGCCGGCAGGGCGTGAACTGCCCGCTCGGGGCGTTGACCACCGAGATCAACCGCCGCACCCCGGCCGCGCGGGAAGTGACCCGGCAGCTGTTCGAGCAGTGGCGGCACCGGGTCGAGATCGGCATCCGGGAGATGCAGGGCCTCGGTCACATCGACCCCGCCCTCGACGCCTCCGCCGCGGCCTCCGCGGTGATCGCCGCCATCCAGGGCGGCGTGGTGATCCTCATGACCACCGGCTCCTCCCAGCACCTGGAGGCGGCGCTGGACTTCTGCCTCGACCACCTGGCCTGGTTCCGCGCCGCCTGACCACCACTCCACGGATCCGGCCACTCCGTAGGCCCGGATTTCCTGGACGGTGGGTGTCCGCGTCGCCGCAGGTAGGCTCGCCGACGTGCTGCTGGGACGACGACGCGAGCAGGAAACCCTCGACCGGCTGCTGAGGGACGTGCGCGGCGGCCACAGCCGGGTGCTGGTGCTGCGGGGCGAGGCCGGGGCGGGCAAGACGGCGCTGCTGGACTACCTCGCCGACACCCTGCCCGGTGACAGCGTGTCCCGGGCCGTCGGCGTCGAACCGGAGAGCGAGATCGCCTACGCCACGGTGCAACGGCTGTGCGCGCCGCTGATGGGGCACGTGGACCGGCTGCCCGAGCCGCAGCGGCAGGCCCTGGAGATCGGCTTCGGCTTGCGCTCGGGCCCCACGCCGGACATGCTGCTGATCGGGTTGGCCGTGCTTGGGCTGCTGGCCGAGGCCGCCGCCGAGCGGCCGCTGCTGTGCGTGGTGGACGACGTGCAGTGGCTGGACCGGATGTCCGAGGTGATCCTCACCTTCGTCGCCCGGCGCCTGGACGCCGAATCCGTGGCCCTGGTGTTCGCGGCCCGCAGCCCAGGCGACGAGCAGCTCCTCGGCGGCCTGCCCGAGCTCCGCGTGGCCGGCCTGCCGGACGCGGAGGCCCGCGCGCTGCTCGATTCCGTGCTGCCGGGGCCGGTCGACGCCCGCGTGCGGGACCGGATCGTCGCCGAGACCCAGGGAAATCCCTTGGCGCTGCTGGAACTTCCGCGCGGCCTGTCGCCGGCCGAGCTGGCTTTCGGCTTCGGCGGGCGGACGGCGACGCCGATCGCCAACCGGATCGAGGAGGGTTTCCAGCGGCGCATCGCCGAGCTGCCGGCGGACACCCAGACGTTGCTGCTGGCCGCGGCCGTCGAACCGCTCGGGGACGTGCCGCTGCTGTGGCGGGCCCTGGCCCGGCTCGACGTCGGCGCGGAGGCCGCCGCGGCGGCCGAGTCGGCGGAGTTGCTCCAGCTCGGGGCCCGCGTCCGGTTCCGGCATCCGCTCGTGCGGTCGGCCGCGTGGCGGTGGGCCACGCCCGCCCGGCTGCGGGCGGTGCATCAGGCCTTCGCCGACGTCACCGATCCGGGGCAGGACCCCGATCGGCGGGCCTGGCACCGTGCCCACGCCACGGTCGGCCTGGACGAGGAAGTCGCCGCCGAGCTGGAGGAATCCGCCGACCGCGCCGGCGCTCGCGGCGGGTTTGCCGCCGCCGCGGCGTTTCTGGAGCGGGCCGCGGAGCTGACCGCCGACCCGAAGCCTCGCGCCGCGCGGGCACTGGCCGCGGCCCAGGCGTGTTTCGCCGCCGGGAATCCGGCCCGGGTGCCGGAGTTGTTGGCCGCCGCCGAACTCGGCCCGCTGGAACCGTTGCACCAGGCCGGTGTCGAACGGTTGCGGGCGCAGGTGGCCTTCGCCGTCAACCGGGGCCGGGCCGCCGGGCCGCCGCTGTTGGCCGCCGCCCGGAAGCTGGCGGATCTCGACCTTCCCGCCGCACGAGACACCTATCTGACGGCGTTGGGCGCGGCCATCCACGCCGGTGACGACCTCACCGTCGCCGCCGAGGCCGCCCGGGCGCTGCCGGCGGGGGAGGACCCCGCCGGGCTGCTGCTGACGGCTTTGTCGACGTGGGCGCTGGACGGAGACTCCGCGCAGCTCGGGGCCGCTTTGAGCGACGACCTGGGCCTGCTGTGGCTTACCGCCCCGGCCGCCCAGGAGGTCTGGGACGCCGACGCGTGGCGCCGCATCACCGAGTCCGCGCTGGCCGCCGCCCGAACCGCCGGGGCCCTGTTCGTCCTGCCCACGGCGTTGACCGCGCGGGCGGGCGCGCTGGTGGCCGATCTCCGTCTTGCCGACGCCGCCACGCTGCTCGACGAGGCCCGCAGCCTCCGCGAGGCCACGGGGCTGGCTGGTGATCCCGCCGCAGGATTGCTGCTAGCGGCGTTGCGGGGACAGGAAAAGCCGGCGGTGGAGCTGTTCGAGGCGGTGTCCCGGGACGGCGCCGATCGCGGCGAGGGCCGGCTCACGGCCATGGCCGATCACGCTCGCGCTGTGCTGAACAACGGCCTTGGCCGCTACGCCGTCGCCCAGGCCGCGGCGGCGAAAGCCGTGGGGCACTTCGGTATTTCCCCGTGGACGGAGCTGGTCGAAGCCGCCGCGCACGCCGGTGACATGGCGGCCGCCGCCGAGGCCCGTGACCGGCTGGCCGAGCGCACCGGACCGGCCGGCACCGACTGGGCCCATGGCGCGCAGGCCCTGGCCGACGCCCTGGTCACGCCGGCCGACGACACCTTTCGGGCGGCAATCGACGGTGTGCCGCTCGGCTTGCCGGCGGCCCGGGCCCGGCTGCTCTACGGGGAGTGGTTGCGCCGCGACAACCGCCGCTCCGACGCCCGGGAGTTCCTGCGCTCGGCCCATGAGGCGTTCCAGGCCGCCGGGGCCGCCGCCTTTGCCGCCCGCGCCGCCCGTGAACTCACCGCCACCGGCGAAACCGTCCGCAAACGCACCGGTCCGGTCGTCGAGGAGGAGCTCACGCCGCAGGAGTCGCAGATCGCCCGACTCGCCGTGGTCGGCAAGACCAATCCCGAGATCGCGGCCGTGCTGTTCCTCAGCCCGCGCACCGTGGAATGGCACCTGCGCAAGGTCTTCACCAAGCTGGGCATCGCCTCGCGGCGGGAGTTGGCCGGGGCGCTGACTACTCAGCCCTGAGCGCGGCGGCAAAGGACTTCCTCAGGCTGGCCGGGCCGATCACCGGCAGCGCGGCGGCGAGCAGACGCTGCTTGAAGTTGTGCGGCTCCCGGGTCAGCTCCACGTCCACCCGCGTCCCTTCGCCGTCCGGGGTCAGCTGGAACACCCAGCCGCCGCCCACGCCGAACAGCTTGGACTCGTGCGTCGCCACGGTGACCCGGCCCCGGTCCGCGTCCCACTCGTAGCGGGCGCGTTCCCAGGCCGCGGCCGTGCCCTCGGTCACCTCGGCCCAGGTGTCGCCGACGGCGTGCACCTTGTAGTGGTCGGTGTCGATCGAGGGCCAGTTCTGGGCCCGGGCCGGGCCGAAGTCGGTGAGCACGGCCATGGCCTGCGCCGGGCTGAGCGTGGAGACGAGGTGGAAGCGCGTGACGGACATGGGTTTTTCCCTTCCCTGTTCTGCTTGCGGTGACAGGGAAAAGCATCGCCCGCGGCCGGGCTCGTTCGCCCCAGGGAGGTCCCTGGCCCGTGCCCTGGCGCACGGGGTAGGCACGGGCAGCCGGTTCGACCTGAACAGACAGGGCTGTCTGCTTCGCCGGCCGCCGGGGGCTACGCTGAACGCTGCGGGACGCCGCGCGTCTCAACGCGAACACCACTCGGTTTCTGTCCCATGAGGGAGCGTTCACCATGCCCGATTTCGACAATCCCATCGACGTCAGCGGCGGCGACTGGATCGAGGACCACCTCCGTCGCTACCTTGCCACCGACGGTGCGGACGGCCACATCGAGCAGGGTGCGACGACGCTGCTGCTGACCACGATCGGCCGCCGGTCGGGCCAGGCCCGGCGCACGCCGCTGATCTACGGCCGGGACGGCGACGACGTGCTGCTGGTCGCGTCCAAGGGCGGCTCACCGAAGCCCCCGCTGTGGTACTCGAACCTGCAGGGCGAGCCGCGGGCGCGGGTGCAGATCCTGGGCGAGGTGTTCGACGTCGTCGCCCGTGACGCGGACGCCGACGAGAAGCCCCGGCTGTGGAAGCACATGACCTCGATCTGGCCCGCGTACGACGACTACCAGGCCAAGACCGACCGCGACATCCCGATCGTCATCCTTCGGCGGGTCTGAGCCCGGTGTGGGGGGGGGGGGCGGCGGGGGCCCACCCCCCCCCCTCGCCGTGGCGGCCCCGCCCCCCCCCCCCGGATGGGTAATAAGCC